>NZ_CP186485.1:0-319123 GCF_049348705.1 Candidiatus Paracoxiella cheracis
GTGTCATTGTCAACAAACTTATGGGAGAAGTGTCTCAATTATTTAAGAGACGAAATCCCGCCACAACAATATAATACGTGGATTCGACCATTACATGTTGTAGAACAACATAATGGTTTATTATTGCTCGCGCCCAATCGATTTGTGCTCGATTGGATCAACGAGCGGTTTTTAACCCGTATCAATGAATTACTGGCAGAATTGTCCGAAGACGCCCCACCTCGAATTAAATTACAAATTGGCAGTAAAACAACTAACGAAGATAATAACACTCCCAACGTCTCTAAACCAAATAGTCCAGCCGTTCACACACAAACATTTAGTAACACGAATGGTAAGTTACAGTTTGGTACGATGAACCCGCATGGTAATTTGAATTCTCATTTTACGTTTGAGAACTTTGTAGAAGGTAAATCAAATCAATTAGCACGTGCAGCCGCCACACAAGTCGCGAAAAATCCAGGGCAAGCTTATAACCCGCTCTTTATATATGGTGGTGTAGGCCTCGGTAAAACACATTTAATGCACGGCATCGGAAATTTTATTTTACAGAACAACCCCAATAGAAAAGTTTTATATCTACACTCCGAACGATTTGTTGCGGATATGATTAAAGCTTTACAACGAAATGCTATGAATGAATTTAAACGTTATTATCGTTCGGTAAACGCACTCTTAATTGACGACATTCAATTTTTTGCAGGTAAAGATCGTTCTCAAGAAGAATTTTTTCACACATTTAATGCATTATTGGATGGGCAGCAACAAATAATTCTCACGTGCGATCGCTATCCCAAAGAAATTGACGGCCTTGAAGAGCGTTTGCAATCACGTTTCGGGTGGGGCCTGACAGTCGCAATTGAACCCCCCGAACTCGAAACTCGCGTTGCAATTTTAATGACAAAAGCAGAACAGTTAAAAATCGCTCTTCCCCACGAAGTTGCATTTTTCATTGCAAAAAATATTCAATCGAACGTCCGAGAATTAGAGGGTGCACTAAAAAGAGTCATTGCCAATGCGCACTTCACCGGCCAATCCATTACAGTCGATTTCACCCGCGATGCGCTAAAGGATTTATTGACGTTACAAGCTAAACTCGTAACAATTGAGAACATACAGAGAACGGTCGCGGAGTATTATAAAATTAAAGTAGCTGATTTGTTATCAAAACGTCGCAGCCGCTCTATTGCCAGGCCACGACAAATTGCAATGACTCTCTCAAAAGAGCTGACTAATCATAGTCTTCCTGAAATTGGTGATGCTTTTGGCGGTCGAGATCACACCACCGTGTTGCATGCCTGCCGAAAAATAAAAGAATTACTAGCAAGTTCTTTAGATATACAAGAAGATTATAAAAATTTGTTACGAATTTTGTCCGCTTAAAATATAATAAGTGGGGCAGTTTACAATAAGCTAAATAGTTATTACTCGTGTTAACTTCGTCTGACAAAGGGAAGAGGACCATGAAACTGAACATTCAACGCGAAGCGTTACTGAAACCCTTACAACTAGTAATCGGCGTTGTCGAACGCAAACAAACTCTACCGATTTTATCGAATGTTCTTTTAAAAACTCTTGATAATCAACTATCTATCACTGGGACGGACCTCGAAGTTGAGCTAATTGGTCAAACTGCTTTAGAACATTCTGTTTCTGAGCTTAACCAATTAACAGTTCCAGGGCGAAAGCTTATGGATATTTGTCGCGCATTACCAGATAATGCCCCTATCGAATTGTATCGTGACAAAGAAAAAGTGGTACTTCGTTCTGGTCGTAGCCGATTTACGCTTTCAACACTGCCCGCAGAAGATTTTCCGAATGTTGAGCCACAAGATAGCCATCTTGAATTTACCATTCCTCAACAGCAGTTTCGTACCTTATTACAACGCACATACTTTTCAATGGCACAGCAAGATGTTCGTTACTATCTAAATGGTCTATTACTCGAAGTTTATTCGGGAAAATTGCGAGCTGTAGCGACAGATGGACATCGTTTGGCTACTACAGTTACTTCCGTAAGAACCAATACAGACCATCGCTTACAAATCATCATTCCTCGAAAAGGCATCATCGAGTTATTGCGTTTATTAGAAGATACCGACAAACCAGCCACTATTGTTATCGGCAATAATCACATTCAGGTTTCCAGTGACGAATTCACCTTCACCTCAAAGCTTGTAGAAGGCCGCTTTCCTGACTATGAGCGCGTTATCCCTAAAAGCGGCAATAAAGTAATTCATCTTGATCGGGATCTGCTCAAAAATGCACTTAATCGGACTGCTATTTTGTGTAATGAAAAGTTTAAAGGTGTACGATTAGAACTTCGTACTGGGCTAATGCGTTTACTAGCCAACAATCCAGAACAAGAAGCCGCCGAAGAAGAAATTAATATCGATTATAATAGCGAAGACCTAGACATCGGCTTTAACATTAGCTATCTGCTCGATATCTTAAATACCATTAACACTCCTGTCGTCAAACTTACATTTACCGATGCTAACAATAGCGTGTTAATCGAAGATAACGACCAAGATGGCGATAGCGGTAGTGCATTCGTCGTAATGCCCATGCGTTTATAAGATGATTTCCAGCTTAATTGTTCGCCATTTTCGAAATATTAAAGCTGCTGACATCGATACTACCTCCCGCGTAAATATTTTTTACGGCCAAAATGGCGCTGGCAAAACCAGCTTGTTAGAAGCGATTCATTATTTAGGCCTGGGCCGCTCATTTCGAACCAATCATTCAGCTCATATTATTAATAACGACACTGATTCTTTTTCAGTCTTCGCTCATTTAGACAAGAATAACCAAAAAATTCCTATGGGGCTCGAGCGGCTACGAACTGGCGACCGTACTATTAAGATTAACGGTGAATGCGTTACTACTATCTCAGACCTTGCTAAACACCTCCCCTTGCAATTACTGAGTACGATCAGTTATCGCTTCTTTTTCAATGGACCCAAAATACGGCGACAATTTCTAGACTGGATGTTGTTCCACGTGGAGCAATCTTTTTTTTCGCGCTGGCAGCTATTTCAGCGAATTCTAAAGCAACGCAATGCAGGAATTAAAGCGCGTTTACCGCTAGAGCAAATAATTCTGTGGGATAATGAATTTATCACCACCGCCAACGAGATAGATCGCCTACGCCAAGATATCTTAGCTAGATTCGCACCTATCTTTCTAAACCTCTTACAACAATTACTCCCTAACTATAATATTCGATTATCGTATCATCGTGGCTGGAAACAAGAAAAAAGCTTAGAAGCCGTGCTTCAACAAGGATTGCAACGTGATCTTCAAATCGGATTTACCCAAAGTGGGCCCCAACGCGCCGATTTACGCCTACTAATCAATGGAACTCCTGCTCAAGATGTCTTATCTCAAGGCCAACAGAAGCTAACATTGTATGCATGTCATCTAGCCCAAGGGTTGTTACTAAAAGAGAAAACACAAAACGACCCTATTTTTTTGATTGATGACATCACCTCTGAGCTAGACCACGAAAAACGAGACTGTATTGCCCAACTCCTACAAGAAATTGACTCTCAAATCTTTATTACAGTAGTTCATAGGGACGATTTAGGTCAAATTGCACAACTGAAAGAAGCTAAAATGTTCCACGTGGAGCATGGTGAGATTACTCCAAAATGAGCGCCCGCATACCGAAATAAACAACTTAAAATCAAATAGTTGTATGGCAACTTATATCAAGAAATCCTTCGTCCTAAAGGGGTGTTTATGGTATAATATTCTGTTTTTTCGATCCAATTGAAAGCTCATGATTTGTACTCGACCGAGTTCTGACACAGAGCGACAGAACTCCGAGGGCTGGTCAGCATTTACCCATTTATGGAGAAAGAATGAGAAAAGTTAAATCACCCCCGAAGCAAAAATACGACTCATCCGCGATTAAAGTCCTCAAAGGGCTCGATGCTGTTAGAAAACGCCCTGGCATGTATATCGGCGACACCGATGACGGCTCTGGCTTACATCACATGGTCTTTGAAGTTGTGGATAACTCTGTGGATGAAGCGTTAGCAGGTTATTGCAGCCACATCTGGGTGATCATCCACACGGATGGCTCCGTCACCGTCACGGATAACGGACGCGGCATTCCAACCGACATCCACCCTGAAGAAAAACGCTCGGCGGCAGAGGTCATCATGACCGTGCTTCATGCCGGTGGTAAATTCGACAAAAATTCTTATAAGGTTTCCGGTGGTCTCCACGGTGTGGGTGTGTCCGTGGTAAATGCTTTATCCGAAGAACTCGAACTAACCATTCGTCAAAATGGAAAAATTTACACGCAACAATATAAAATGGGTGTCCCACAAGAGAAATTAAAAGAAACGGGAAATTCCGAAAAAACCGGTACGGAAATTCGTTTTAAACCAAGCTCTGAAATATTTAGCGACACTGAATTTCACTACGATATATTAGCCAAACGATTGCGTGAATTATCATTCCTAAACTCTGGCGTGCGAATTGAATTAATCGATGAACGCACAGGAAAACACGATGTTTTTGAATACGAAGGTGGTATTAAAGCTTTTGTCGAACATCTCAATCGAAAAAAAACAATCATTAATCCTGAGGTTTTTTATTTTACGAAAGAAAAAAATGACATAGTTGTGGAACTAGCCCTCCAATGGAACGATAGCTTTCAAGAAACAATCTTTTGCTTCACCAATAATATCCCACAAAATGATGGTGGAACCCACTTAGCAGGATTTCGTACGGCATTAACGCGTACACTCAATAATTATATTGAGAAAGAAGGTCTCGCTAAAAAAAGTAAAGTCACCACGACCGGTGACGATGCTCGCGAAGGATTAACGGCTGTGCTTTCAGTGAAAGTGCCCGATCCCAAGTTCTCATCGCAAACAAAAGACAAATTAGTTTCATCCGAAGTTAAACCTGTCGTAGAGTCTGCAGTTTCTAAAAAATTGAATGAGTATTTATTAGAAAACCCAAAACAAGCGCGCACCATTGTGATGAAAATTATCGATGCAGCGCGCGCACGGGAAGCCGCACGAAAAGCTCGCGACATGACGAGACGTAAAAACGTCCTAGATTTAGGGGGATTACCTGGCAAACTCGCTGACTGCCAAGAAAAAGATCCAGCGTTATGTGAATTATTTTTAGTTGAGGGTGATTCTGCAGGTGGTTCTGCAAAACAAGCGCGTGACCGCAAATATCAAGCAATATTGCCACTCAAAGGAAAAATCCTTAATGTTGAAAAAGCACGCTTCGACAAAATGCTATCCTCGCAAGAAGTCGGTACGTTAATTACAGCGATGGGTACAGGAATCGGTCCAGAAGAATATAATCCCGATAAGCTCCGTTACCATCGCATTATTATTATGACCGACGCCGACGTCGACGGGTCACACATTCGAACATTATTACTCACATTTTTTTATCGACAAATGCCAGAATTAATCGATCGCGGTCACGTTTACATTGCACAGCCACCCTTGTATAAAGTTAAAAAAGGCAAGCAAGAACAATACGTGAAAGATGATGAATCACTCGATGCATTATTATTACAGTTAGCGCTCGATGGGGCCAAATTACATCCTAATGCGAAAGCTCCTGCTATTCGCAGTTCTGCCTTAGAAGATATTGCGAAACATTATCGAACTGCAACGCGTAGCATTAATCGTTTAGCAAAACGCTATCCTCTCGAAATCTTAGAGCAATTATTAACAACAAGTGTTTTAAATGCAAAAGACTTAAGCGATGAGAAGAAAGTGAATGAATGGACAGCACACTTTGAAAAACAATTAAATGCTCGCCACCATAAAAATGGCATTAAATATGAAATTAAAATCAGCCATAATGAGGAGCGAGAGTTATTTTTACCTGTGGTCACCATCACAAATCACGGCGTGGGACGCGACCATACTTTTAATCAAGACTTCTTTGCTTGTGCAGACTACCGACACATCATCGATCTGCATGACAAAATTGCCGATCTAATTGAAGAAGGCGCTTACATTGAGCGTGGCGACAAACACAGCAAGGTGGACAATTTTGGCGATGCGCTCGATTGGTTATTGACCGAAGCAAAGAAAGGTTTGAACATCCAGCGGTATAAAGGGTTGGGTGAAATGAACCCGGAGCAGTTGTGGGAAACTACCATGGATCCACAAGTCCGCCGTCTTTTGGCGGTGAATGTAGAAGATGCCGTAACGGCTGATGAAATTTTCACCACATTAATGGGTGATCATGTAGAACCGCGCCGTCATTTTATCGAACAGAATGCATTGGCTGTGGAAAATCTCGACGTATAGTTTAAAAGGATACACATTCGAAGCTACAAAAATGGCACCGCAAATAGCATTGCAATGCTGTATATACAAATAGTGTATACAATCTACTTGCCAAAAACCGAGTCTGGGTTTTACTCGACTTTCCAAGGAATCTCGGTTATGGGTCGCGTTTATAACGATGTAGCAATAATATCGCATGCTTCAGTGGGTCTATAAATTTGGACTTTGGATAAATTTATAAAAATAATTAAAAATTGCTTGACATAGAAACCGAAAAAAAATTTTACGTTGTAAACAACGTTTGTTCGAAAAAATAAAATAAGGAACAAACGATGTTAGCGACAGAAAAACTAAAACAATTCCGTACATTCCTCTACAACATCTTCCCCGCGCGACGCGATGCCAATATGAATTTACTCGATGCCCTTTCAAGCCATGGCCATCGCTGCAAAACACCCATAGAATTATGTGAATCGCCATACTTTGAACGTGAATACAGTAGTATTACCGATGCGATTAGCGATGGTTTGTCGGTAGCAAATTGTTGGGATAGCATGATGAAAATACAATATGAACATGTGAGTCATAGCGATGACCGTGTGATCATTATTGCGGATACGACACCACAGTCGCGTCAAAGTGCACACTGTGTTGAAGATCGCCATGTGGTTTACAGCCCTAATCCAGCACCGGGTAACAAACCGATTACCATTGGACATGAATATTCAACGGTATCACTATTGCCCAATGATGGTGCAGCTCAAGAAAAGCATTGGTTAGTTCCACTGGATACGAGGCGCGTTAAAAGCGATGAAAAAGGCAATGTAGTTGGGATGCAGCAAATTAACCGTTGTATTGCAGACTTAGCGCTTACTCATAAATTGGTGGTTAGCGTGGCTGATTCAAAATATGGTCAAGCGTGTCGCGATGCTCGTGATAGATTATTGCCATCCCTGTCAATAATCGACTCGCAATACGCGACAACTTAAATAGCCGCGGACGTCCTCGTCGCCCGCGCTCCGCGACCTCACGGCTCGACTACGCACGGGCTCTCAAATGACTTGACGGCTCGTAAAGATTTTTTGCAGTCGCTTACGCTCGGCAAAAAATCCGAGCCTACCGCGGAATACGCGCCTTCGCTTCGCTCTCCATGGCGCGCATCGACAGAAGCTTGCCGTAAACTGGTTAGCGAAAATCCCAATTGGGTACATCTTTTCCGTTTTAACAGTACCCGTAATGTTTTCGCGCCCGCATCAATAGAAGATAATACCTCAGGAAGTATAAAACGCTATGGTGATGCGATGAAACTAAACGACAGCACGACTCACCGTGAATCCGATGAGATTGTGCAGCAACCCATTACAACCCGCAGTGGCAAAACTTACCAATTGGAGATTAAAATATGGCGTGACCAATTACTGCGTGGTTCAAAGCAATTTAAAGGATATGAGCATCCTGTTACTGTTGTGCAATTGGTTGCGGTTGATGCTAACGGTAAATCTTTATATAAAAATCCACTCTGGTTAGGACTCGCTGGTGAACGACGTAATGAAATCACAGCATTAGAAGCCTATCACTATTACGATAGACGCTATGACATTGAACACTACTTTCGTTTTGGTAAAGACAAACTGTTATTTGACCGATACCAAACACCGGATGTTAAGCACGAAGAAGATTGGTGGCGGATGACAGCATTAGCGTATACGCAACTTTATCTAGCGAGGAATCTTGCCCCGATTTTACCGAAAAAATGGGAGCGGTATTTGCCGAGCTTCCAAGTGGATAACGAAAAACCATCAATAACTGCGACCCCTTCACAAACGCAACGGGGTTTTTCTACGGTGCTTGATACCGTTGGCACGCCTGCTAATCTCTGCAAACCACGCGGTAATCCGCAAGGCAGAACCAAAGGTGATACGCAGGGGAAACGCACGCGACATCCTGCTATTTTCAAAAATAGCAACTCAAAAATTAAAACGATTCAGAGGACTGAAGAAAAGACGCAAAACTCAGACCCTGAAAAAATAGAGGATTTGATTGGGATAGTAAAATCATGGTTGGATAAAATAAATTTTACACCTGAGCAATTCTACGAATTGCTGCAAAAAACAGCTTAAGATTTAGAAACTCACATTTTTTGATTATTGTCCTAACTGGCAAGGGATTTTATTTATCCAAAGTCCAATATAAATAAGATTGTGTAAATGCGATAGTCAGGGAAAGGTCGTTAAAATTATACGGAGTCTTTGACTATGGCAATGAAAACCAATAAATTAGATCCACAGGTTGTGGAATATTTTCTCAAACATACCAAGACCGCATCTGATATTTTCGGTGATACTGGTTTGTTAAAGGAGTTAAAAAAGGCACTGACGGAGCGTATTCTGGAAGGGGAGCTGACGGACGCGCTGGGTTATGCAAAACACGAAGTGTCTGGCAACAATAGTGGTAATTCCCGCAATGGGCACAGCCAAAAAACGATCAAAACAACAGATGGCGAGATGACCATTGAGGTTCCTCGTGATCGTAACAATGAGTTTGTACCGCAATTGATTCCAAAACATCAAACCCGCTTTGATGATTTGGATGACAAAATTATGAGTCTTTATGCACGGGGTATGACTACCCGTGATATTCAAGATCAGTTGAAAGATTTGTATGGCACAACTATTTGTTCGAGTCTCATTTCTACAGTAACCAACGAAGTGATTGAAGAAGTGAAGGCTTGGCAAAGTCGTCCGTTGGACAAGGTGTATCCGATTGTGTATTTGGACGCTTTAGTGATTAAAGTGCAGCAAGATAAAAAGGTTATCAATAAGGCATTGTATTTGGCTTTAGGAATTAATATCGATGGGCAAAAAGAATTGCTAGGTATTTGGATTAGCCAAAATGAGGGCGCTAAATTCTGGTTGAATGTATTAACGGAGTTAAAAAATCGAGGCCTAGAAGATATCCTGATTTGTTGCGTTGACGGGCTAACGGGCTTTCCTGATGCGATTGGCGCTGTGTATCCTAACACTCAAGTACAGCTTTGCATTGTACACATGGTGCGGAATTCATTGCGCTATGTGGGTTGGAAAAAGAAAAAAGAAGTGGCCGCTGACTTAAAAGCTATTTATTCGGCCAGTACGGTTGAAGAAGCAGAATTGGCGCTGACGAGTTTCTCTGAGAAATGGGATGCTGAATTTCCCTCGATTGCCAAAAGTTGGTTGACTCATTGGGAGCGCATTGTGCCATTTTTTGCTTATCCGGCAGAAATTCGGAGGGTGATTTATACCACTAACGCTATTGAATCACTGAACATGAGTATCCGAAAAGTTATTAAAAATAAACGAGTTTTTCCGTCGGACGATGCCGCTTTAAAACAACTCTATTTAGGGTTAAAAAATATAGCCAAAAAATGGACCATGCCGATTCGAGACTGGGGTGCCGCCATGAATCGTTTTGCCCTTATGTTTGAAGATCGCCTGGCGGATTTTGTATAAAACTTAAAATTCATAAGAGAGGAAATTAATTTGAACGCAATGTAGTTTTTGATAAAATTAAAAAATCAGTTAACACAATGGCTGATTCATAATTCTGACTGACGCGATTTACACAAACTAATAAACAGTCCCGCTTCAGTTCTTCTAAGAGCTGATAACGTCGGCGATACATAGCACGCTTTTTGCTTTTGACAATCTCTAAAGGCTTGTATGTATTATCTAAGGGTAAACAAACAAATTTTTCGTTAAACTCACTAGCGCTATACTCCGACCACAATGCATCGTAACTACACTTAATTCGTTGAGGCCGCTTTTTACGAGCTTGGTAAACGTGTGATTTATTAGTAACTGCCAGTAACAGCTCACATTCAATGGCAATAGCAAACAACCGAACTAATTCCAATATCAAAGCTTTAGGCCTTAAACCAAAACATTGATGAGTAAGCCTTTTTATAATTTCTTTGCCCGATTCGGTATATTGGACTTTGGATAAATTTATAAAAATAATTAAAAATTGCTTGACATAGAAACCGAAAAAAAATTTTACGTTGTAAACAACGTTTGTTCGAAAAAATAAAATAAGGAACAAACGATGTTAGCGACAGAAAAACTAAAACAATTCCGTACATTCCTCTACAACATCTTCCCCGCGCGACGCGATGCCAATATGAATTTACTCGATGCCCTTTCAAGCCATGGCCATCGCTGCAAAACACCCATAGAATTATGTGAATCGCCATACTTTGAACGTGAATACAGTAGTATTACCGATGCGATTAGCGATGGTTTGTCGGTAGCAAATTGTTGGGATAGCATGATGAAAATACAATATGAACATGTGAGTCATAGCGATGACCGTGTGATCATTATTGCGGATACGACACCACAGTCGCGTCAAAGTGCACACTGTGTTGAAGATCGCCATGTGGTTTACAGCCCTAATCCAGCACCGGGTAACAAACCGATTACCATTGGACATGAATATTCAACGGTATCACTATTGCCCAATGATGGTGCAGCTCAAGAAAAGCATTGGTTAGTTCCACTGGATACGAGGCGCGTTAAAAGCGATGAAAAAGGCAATGTAGTTGGGATGCAGCAAATTAACCGTTGTATTGCAGACTTAGCGCTTACTCATAAATTGGTGGTTAGCGTGGCTGATTCAAAATATGGTACAGAAGCTTGCCGTAAACTGGTTAGCGAAAATCCCAATTGGGTACATCTTTTCCGTTTTAACAGTACCCGTAATGTTTTCGCGCCCGCATCAATAGAAGATAATACCTCAGGAAGTATAAAACGCTATGGTGATGCGATGAAACTAAACGACAGCACGACTCACCGTGAATCCGATGAGATTGTGCAGCAACCCATTACAACCCGCAGTGGCAAAACTTACCAATTGGAGATTAAAATATGGCGTGACCAATTACTGCGTGGTTCAAAGCAATTTAAAGGATATGAGCATCCTGTTACTGTTGTGCAATTGGTTGCGGTTGATGCTAACGGTAAATCTTTATATAAAAATCCACTCTGGTTAGGACTCGCTGGTGAACGACGTAATGAAATCACAGCATTAGAAGCCTATCACTATTACGATAGACGCTATGACATTGAACACTACTTTCGTTTTGGTAAAGACAAACTGTTATTTGACCGATACCAAACACCGGATGTTAAGCACGAAGAAGATTGGTGGCGGATGACAGCATTAGCGTATACGCAACTTTATCTAGCGAGGAATCTTGCCCCGATTTTACCGAAAAAATGGGAGCGGTATTTGCCGAGCTTCCAAGTGGATAACGAAAAACCATCAATAACTGCGACCCCTTCACAAACGCAACGGGGTTTTTCTACGGTGCTTGATACCGTTGGCACGCCTGCTAATCTCTGCAAACCACGCGGTAATCCGCAAGGCAGAACCAAAGGTGATACGCAGGGGAAACGCACGCGACATCCTGCTATTTTCAAAAATAGCAACTCAAAAATTAAAACGATTCAGAGGACTGAAGAAAAGACGCAAAACTCAGACCCTGAAAAAATAGAGGATTTGATTGGGATAGTAAAATCATGGTTGGATAAAATAAATTTTACACCTGAGAAATTCTACGAATTGCTGCAAAAAACAGCTTAAGATTTAGAAACTCACATTTTTTGATTATTGTCCTAACTGGCAAGGGATTTTATTTATCCAAAGTCCAATGTATAGATCACGTCAATAAGCTCGTCAGAAAATATTTTTTTGAGAAAACTAAAATGATCAACAATGGCTGTGGCACGTTCTCGGATACTGAATGCGCTACATATATGAGGTCGAAAGGCTTTTTCAAGCAGCCTTGGGTGTCTAAGCATTGCTTTTTCAAAGACCGGATCCAAAAGTCTCTGATAAATTTTATTAAAATAAGGACAGCGACTAATCACACGCCATAGAAATTGGAATCGGCGAACAATGGCATCATATCCAACACCTGGATAAATTAATTTTGCTAATCGCATGAATGAGTATCTTTCAGAAGTTTTTTGAGTCATAGATCAATCAAGGGATCGGCCATATCCATCGATCAATCATCGGCTTAGTCAAAACGGCAACATTCGATAGTGCGCAAAAATGGCAATACCGATCTACGAATAAATACGTAGTTTACTATTGTAGAAAAAATTATCAAGCTATGCTCGGTAATTAAGAAAGAAAAAAACTATGGAAGGACTTTATAAAATTCAATTAGTTACACTATGGCAACGATATAAATCTGAGTACTTACCCCGATTGACGCTTAAATAGACTGTAAATGAGGGTCGATGTTTTTTTCCATCGAAATGTTTCCCAGTCGACAGGTAGGGGCAGCGGTGACAAACTACCGTCCATTTCGACATAGATTAAGGCGCCCGCTTCTAAATCATTGCTACCTTCTAACCAATCGATAGTTGCTGGTATCAGATTTTGAAAAAAAGGCGGGTCTAAAAAAACAATATCGAATGGAGCGTGTTTTAATGTAAGCAGTGAATCGGGACATTCGGCTTGAATAATATCTGCGAACGATTCAACATTCAATGTTGCTACGTTTTTCTTTAACGACGCAATCACCTCCGGTGAATTATCAACAAATGTTACATGTTTTGCACCGCGTGATAAAGCCTCAAACCCTAAAACACCACTACCAGCGAATAAATCCAGACACGTCGCACCTTCGATATCGTTCATTAGCCAATTAAATAAAGTTTCGCGAATACGATCATGAGTTGGGCGTAATCCCGGAATTGCAGGAAAGGTGATCTTTCGAGAGCGCCATTTCCCTGCGATAATGCGAACCTTTCCGCTTGGTTGATTAACCATGTTATGACTACTTGTTATTCTTTAAACCGACGACAACAATCTTCATTTTATCTGGATGAATTTCATTCTGAAATGCCTTTTTAATTTGATCAGGCGTTACGGCCTTCACACGGTCGCGATAGGTGTCTAAATAATCCAGTGGTAAACGATAAAATGCAATGTTGGAAACGTTTGCCACGATATCACTATTGGTATCGATTTTTAAAGGAAAGCTACCTAACAAATTTTGTTTTGCATCTTCGACTTCAGATTTTGTTGGGCCGTTTTTGACATAATTGTGCAAGATTTTCTGAACAAGCTGCAATGCATCGCTGGCTTTATCGGATCGCGATTGGAAGGCTATTGCAAAAGGACCTCGATATTGCAGTGGAACAAGTTGACTTTGTATGTCATACACCAAGCCACGCTGATTTCTAACTTGGTCAAACAAAATAGAGGCCAATGGCAACCCACCTAAAATATGATTACCAATCGTTAACGGAAAATACTGGGGATTTTGATGTGTGATGCCAACCTGCCCTAATATGATCGTATTTTGTTTGGCAGGAAACTGAATAAACTGATAACCGCTTTTTTCTGTATATTTTGCTTTATCAAACATCGGTGCGTGTTCACCTCGGGGTAAAGATCCTATAACCTGCTCTGCAACAGTGTTAGCCTGATCTTTCGAAACATCACCGACAATAATCACATTCGCATTACTGCCCACGTAATATTTTTGATAAAAAGAAGTAACCTCAGCGCGCGTTAATGCTTTTATCCTATTTAAAGTACCTAAACTGGGATGTCCATAAGGCTCATCACGATACAAAGCATGATAAAAAGCTTGTGCCGCAATGGTGCTGGGCTGTTGATAGCTTTGCTGAATAGCCGCTAGGGTTTGATTTTTTACACGTTGAAATGCTGTTTCTGGAAAACTGGGTCGCGTTACAATGTCTGTAAATGTGTTCAATGCGGGCGTCAAATATTTTGATGCCGTGAGGCTGCGCAGACTAACTGTCGCTTTATCACCATCCACATCACCAGCGACTTGTGCACCCACACTATCAAGCGCATCGGCAATTTGGTTGGCATTTTCGGTTGTTGTACCCTCATTCAGCATGGAATTAACAAACGACGCAAGACCCCATGCTTTACCGTCATACGCAGAACCTGCCGCAAACACGATTTGCACATCCACCATAGGAATTTGAGGCGCATTGACAAAATAAACGTGCGCACCATTGTTTGTTTGCCAAGTTTGAATATTAACGATGGGTTTAGCTGCTGCATAAAGTGGTAATGAAATAAAAAGAAAACTAACAAGCGACAGTTTTGCACCCACCTTCAAGCCGATAAATTTTATTTTCATTTTAATGTATCCCCGGTGCTGATAAGGGTTGTGTCACAACAGGCTCCTTGCCATGAATCGGTGTGGGATGCAACACCGCGATGGTGAGTCGTTTTGACGTTAAATAACGTTTTGCCACTTCTTGCACCTCTTTCGCTGTGACTTTATTAATTTCCGTCACATATCGTGCATCGACGCGCCACGACAGTCCGATCGTTTCAGGTATACCGATGTCCATCGCCTGATTTGATAAAGAATCTTTTTCATATACATTCTGTGCAATCACTTGCGCTTTTACACGCTCAAGCTCTTGTGGGCTTACCAATTGCATTTGAATGTCACTAACTTGTTTTGATAGCGCTTCTTGCAACTGTTTTATCGAGTGTCCCGGTGTGGGCACACCGGCTAATAGAAACAAACTGCTATGAAGCGTATATAAATTATAAGAAGCTTGCGCTGTAATCGCGATTTGTTGACCACGAACAAGATTTTCTGTAAGTCGCGAACTATCACCGCCGGCTAAAATGGCAGACAACACATCTAAGGCATAAGGCTCCCATTTTTCTTTTGCTGTCACTAACGATGGCGTTTGATAGCCCATCAACAGTAGGGGCAATTTTGCTGGCGCATACACATCAACATGCTTTGTGTCTATTTGAGGAATTTCAGTTCGCGGTTTTAAAACGGGTACTGGTCTCGCCTTTAAAGGGGAAAAATATTGCTTCGCTAACGCCAAGACTCGTTTAGGTTGTACATCACCAACTACAACGAGAATCGCATTGTTCGGTACATACCAGGTATGATACCAATCTCGAACATTTTGCACAGTCATATGCTTTAAATCTGTCATCCATCCGATCGCCTGATGGTGATAAGGATTATTCACAAACGCTGTTGCCATAAATCGTTCGTAGGTCGTTGCATTAGGATTATCATCAAAGCGCATGCGCCGCTCTTCCATGACGACCTGAATTTCTTTTTCAAAGTCTTTTTTGCTGAGTGTTAAATTATTCATGCGATCGGCCTCGAGTTTAAAACTCAACGGTAATTTATCCACCGACAATTGTTGGTAATACATCGTCTGATCGTTAGCCGTCATCGCATTTTGTTGGCCACCATTTTGAGCCATCAATTTTTCAAGTGTCCCCGCCGGATATTTTTGAGTGCCTCGAAACATCATATGTTCTAACACGTGCGAAATACCGGTGATGCCATTGTGTTCATAACTACCCCCAACTTTGTACCAAACGGATGTGAAGACAACCGGTGCCCGATGATCTTCTTTAACGATGAGAGTAAGACCATTATTTAACCGATATTGTGTTACGTTGTTAGCCAACGCAATCAGCGGCAAGCATAGCAAAGCCAGTCCAATGAAGAGTTTTCGAATCATTTTAACCTCGTCCGGCTGTTCCTGGCCTTAATTCAATGCTAGGATAGAATTTGTTCATTGTAATGTAAATACAGGAGTTTCGCCAAGGCAAAACTCGCGAATACAGGAATTTTCCAGTGGTTTTTGGGTTTTCAAAATCAAAAAAAAAGAACGGCGATGCCGAAGAAAAACTACCTAAAAAGAAACTGTTCGGCAAACTGGGTGAACGCCTAAAGCGCACACGCACAAATTTCACCAACGGTATTGCCAATGTGGTTTTAGGGAAAAAAACCATTGACCGCAACTTACTGGAAGAGCTTGAAACCACACTACTTTTAGCAGATGTCGGTGCTGAGGCTAGCCAAGAGATATTGGACAATTTGTCCGAGCAAGTGGCGCGTAAGGAGTTAACGAACCCAGAGGCATTGATTGATGCTCTGCGAAATCAATTATTAGCCATTTTATCATCGTCCCAACAGCCCTTAACGATTAACACCACTCCTTTTGTCATTCTCATGGTGGGCGTAAACGGTGTAGGCAAAACCACAAGCATCGCCAAGCTTGCACATTATTTTCAACAACAAGGCAAAAAAGTCATGTTAGCAGCCGGCGATACATTTCGTGCCGCGGCAGTTGAGCAACTAGAAGTATGGGGCACACGTAATAATGTCCCGGTTATTGCACAACACTCCGGTGCTGATAGTGCTGCTGTTGTTTTTGATGCCATGCATTCCGCGGTGTCAAAAAATATTGATGTGTTAATTGCCGACACGGCAGGAAGATTGCACACACAAGATCACTTGATGGCTGAGTTACAAAAAATTAAACGCGTCATCGGAAAAGTTATTCCTGGTGCACCGCATGAAACGATGTTAGTCATCGATGCTGGCACAGGTCAGAATGCTTTAAATCAAGCAGATCAATTTAACAGCGCAATTGGCTTATCAGGAATTACGCTCACAAAACTCGATGGAACAGCAAGAGGCGGTATCATTTTTGCAATTGCAAAAAAAATGCGACTCCCTATTCGATTTATTGGCGTTGGTGAAACCATTGACGATTTAAGACCATTCGATGCAAAGCAATTCGTAGATGCATTATTTGAAAAGCAGGAATAATTGCCATGGAAGCCCAGCACACAATGATTCGTTTTGCCAACGTTAGCAAAAATTATCCCAATGGCCATCAGGCGCTCTCAGATGTCAGCTTTTCACTCGATCGTGGTGAAATGGTTTTTTTAACGGGACACTCGGGTGCTGGCAAGACTACATTACTCAAGTTAATAATGATGATTGAACCGCTGACACAGGGACAGATTTTTATTAACAATCGAAATTTAACGCGACTCTCAACTCGACACATCCCTTACCTGCGTCGCCACGTCGGTATGATCTTTCAAAACCCACAATTACTCCATCATCGCAGCATATTTGATAATGTCGCGATACCCTTAGTTATCACAGGGTACCATCAAAAAGAAATTAAGCGGCGGGTTCGTGCTGCATTAGATAAAGTGGGATTACTCAAAAAAGAACGATTGTTCCCAGCATCTCTATCGAGTGGCGCACAGCAGCGTGTTGGAATTGCGCGCGCGATAGTTAACAAGCCCATGATTGTTTTAGCCGATGAGCCAACAGGCAATCTGGACCCTGAATTATCATTTGAGATTATGCGGTTATTCGAGGCGTTTAATAATGTTGGCGTTACGGTGGTAGTGGCCACTCATGACTTGTCATTAATTGCTCCGCTAAACCATCGCATTATGACTTTAAAAGCAGGGCAGCTTGTGGGAGATCAGGGTAATGAGCACTAAATCAAACCACCATCAATTTAACCCTATTATTAGCTGGTTTTTAAATCACCTTCGCGCGTGTGTGTTTGGTTTTGGTGAGGTGATTCGGGCACCCTTGGCGAGCATTATGACAGTTGCGGTGATCGGTATCGCCATGTCATTACCGGCTGGATTTTATTTATTATTACAAAATTTTCAATCGATCAGCAAAGCATGGAATGACACGCCTTCTATTTCTTTATATTTAAAGCAAGGCATCGCTAGCGTTCAAATCAATCAACTGCTGGCTGATTTAAAAAATCGCCACGACATAAAAACCGTCACCTATATTTCACCGGAACAAGGACTCAATGAATTTAAAAAAACGACCGAATTTGGTGATGTTGCCGACACACTAAAAAATAACCCTCTGCCTGGCGTCATTGTGGTAACGCCTATTCAGCATAAGCAGCGCCCTGCCGACATGCAAAGTTTATTTACCAACTTAAAGACATTGCCCACCGTTGATTTTGCACAACTCGATATTGCGTGGGTAAAACGGCTGTATTACCTCATCACAATTGGTAAACGTGTGATTTATACGATCGCTATTTTGTTTGGTATCGGCGTCATTCTTATTGTCGGCAATACCATTCGATTAACAACACAAAATCATCGGCAAGAAATCATGATCTTAAAATTAGTCGGCGCAACAAATGCGTTTATTCGCCGACCGTTGCTCTATCGTGGACTCATGTACGGCCTATTTGGTGGCTGCCTCGCTTGGTTATTTGTGAGTTTATCGCTGTGGTGGCTTTCAAGCCCCACTACCCATTTGGCTCAAACCTACGGCACAGTTTTTGTCATCAAGGGATTGAGTCCACTCACCGGAGCTAGCATTCTACTCATTTCAGCTATACTGGGTTTTTTAGGCTCTTGGCTTGCGATCCGCCGACATCTCACGGCGCCGGAGAATCTTTAATTATGGCAACGTATACCAGGTTGACCGCGCCTTGCCATGTCGTATTAACATTTTGTTTTTGACTAAGTCTCGCAGTCTATCTTTTATAGTGCCCTTTGGCGCACTTGTTAAAACTTCTATTTCCGAAATTGTTATTCGTCCTCTTTCTTTAACTAAGCTTAATATTTTCACAGATAATTCTGGCAAGTTTTGTAAAAGAATTTTTTCTGTTTTAGCTTTTTTCATCAAGCGATCTTTTTGTGCCTTGAGTGCTTGTAAAAAAAATATTAACCAGGGTAGCCAGTTTTGCCTTTCGGCACCTAACGTTTTTTGCGTTTGTCGCAAAGATAAATAAAATTTATCTTTGTTTTCTTCTATAACATGTTCTAACGACGCATAGAGAACATAATCATATCCTTCACGCAACAACATTAGTGTGGCGAGAATCCGAGACAAACGCCCATTACCATCTTGAAATGGATGAACCGCAAGAAAACAAACGACGAATACAGCGATGATTATTAATGGATGTAATTGTCCTTTTGATTGCTCTTCACGAATCAATGAGACCAATCCCATCATCTCTCTTGGCGTGTCAAATGGAGAGGTTGTTTCAAAAATCACACCTAAGCTCTCTCCATTTTCATCAAATGTCTCAACATGATTTGGATGTTTTTTATACTCGCCTCGATGCCGAACATCTTTAGAGCTATGCTTCAATAAAACACCGTGTAACTGCTTAATATGGTTTTCTGTCAGGTTAATCTCCCGCCAAGACTCGAATACTAAATCCATGGCTTCAGCATAGCCAACAACTTCTTCCTCATCACGCGATGCGAATGAAGTACGATCAACCCCCGACAACAGTTGTTCTACCTCTGTATCTGATAGTTTTGCTCCCTCGATTCTTGTCGAGGAACCGACACTTTCTATAGTCGCTACCTTTTTGAGCGCATTCAGCCTTTCAGGAGAAAGATGCTTCAATGCTTCCCAGCCACCTTTAAATTCATCGATCTCTGCGATAAGCTTCAATATCTCAGGTGTAATCTCTATGTCAATCTTGTCAATCATGGGCGCATCCGCAAATCCAGCCAATTTCATCCAATTATATCTGATTTCTCCTGATAAATCCTCACACCAACTCTCATCTATAGCACTAGAGGCAAAACAATGATAAAATTAGCTCCCAAACAATGGATAACTTATTCAATAACATACCAATTTAAGACAGTCTATGAGCACCTATTTATCATGCATTGGTGAAAAATCGCTATCCGTAGGTAGCCTCGGTTCTTATATCAACTGGGTCAACCAGGTCCCACTGCTATCGCTGGAAGAAGAGCAAGAACTTGCTCAACGCCTAAAGCAGCACAATGATCTAGAGGCCGCCCGAAAGCTCGTCATGTCTCACCTGAGATTTGTCGTGAAAATCGCTCGTGGGTACTCCGGTTACGGACTTCAGCAAGCTGACCTCATCCAAGAAGGCAATATCGGTTTGATGAAAGCCGTCAAACGCTTTGATCCAAACGTAGGTGTTCGTCTCGTATCTTTCGCGGTTCATTGGATTCGCGCTGAAATCCATGAATTCGTTTTACGAAATTGGCGTATTGTAAAAATTGCAACAACCAAGGCGCAGCGAAAGCTTTTCTTTAACTTACGCAAACACGCTAAAAAGCGTGGTTGGTTCAGCAACGACGAAGTCAAAGCCGTTGCCGAACAATTAAATGTAAGCCATAAAGACGTTCGCCAAATGGAGGCGCGTCTCAATAATTATGACGAATCTTTCGATGGTAGCAATGATGGTGACAGTGGCGAATCAGGCTCATCCTGGACGACTGCTCCCGCGCACTATTTGGAAGACAAGCGTAACCAAAACCCTGCAACTCTATTAGAAAAGAGCGACTGGTCTAACGATCAGGAAACTCGTTTGTATCGTGCGCTACAAACATTGGACGACCGTAGCCAAGATATTTTGCAGCAGCGTTGGTTAAATAAAGAAAAATCGACTTTGCACGAGTTAGCTGAAAAATACAAAGTTTCTGCTGAACGCATTCGACAGCTTGAACAAAATGCTATGAATAAAATGCGCGAAGCAATGGGAACATAATATTCACAACCATAAGGGGAAATTTACTGTGAAAATACGCCAAATTTTAACCACGTCGCTTGTGGTTGGTGCTTTTTTTGCGAGTACATCCGTATTGGCAGAGACAACAACAACTATGCCATCAACGCAATCCACAACGACTACGCAAACTAGCTTCACTCCACAACAAGTACAAGATATTCAAAAAATCGTCCATGATTACCTCATCAGTAATCCGAACGTTTTAGTGGAAGCTTCACAATCATTGCAAAAACAAACGGAACAAAAACAAGAACAATATGCAATGCAGGCCATTGAGAAAAACAAACAACAGCTTTTTAATGATCCTGCTAGTCCCGTTGCCGGCAATAAAAATGGTGATGTGACATTGGTTGAGTTCTTTGACTATCAGTGTGGCCACTGTAAAGCGATGAACCAAGTTATTCAAAATATCGTTAAGAAAAATGAAAATTTACGCATTGTCTTTAAAGAGCTTCCTCTTTTTGGCAGCAACTCACAATTTGCGGCTAAAGCATCCCTCGCTTCGATGAAACAAGGTAAATACTATGCATTCCACGATGCTTTACTGAGTGCAGACAATCCGTTAACGAATGATAAAGTATTACAAGTCGCTAAAAAGGTGGGGCTTAACGTAAAAGAATTGAAGAAAGATATGAATAATCCTGAAATTGCAAAGCAATTACGTGACAACTTCAAGCTAGCTCAATCGTTACGTTTGATTGGAACACCAACCTTCGTGATGGGTAATAAATCATTAACATCGTTTAAGTTTATACCCGGCGCGACCTCGCAAGAAAACCTGGAGCAGCTAATTACGCAAGTTGGCCAGTCAGGAAACGGCGAAAACAGCACCGATACCAGTACCACAACAGATTAATAATACGCAAGCGTGTCGCGATGCTCGTGATAGATTATTGCCATCCCTGTCAATAATCGACTCGCAATACGCGACAACTTAAATAGCCGCGGACGTCCTCGTCGCCCGCGCTCCGCGACCTCACGGCTCGACTACGCACGGGCTCTCAAATGACTTGACGGCTCGTAAAGATTTTTTGCAGTCGCTTACGCTCGGCAAAAAATCCGAGCCTACCGCGGAATACGCGCCTTCGCTTCGCTCTCCATGGCGCGCATCGATAGCATTGTATTTAGCCAGCAGTTCTTATATATAGGACTGCTGGTTTTTTTTGTGTATTATAGTTTGGTAATTCAGGCAAACACCTATTTCAGCAGGTAATTTGAATATTTATTAATGACTAGTGAAGAATGAAGAGTGAAAAACTTAAGCTTCCAACAAATAATTCTAACGCTCCAGCAATACTGGTCTGACCAAGGCTGTATACTCTTGCAACCCTATGACATAGAAGTAGGCGCTGGGACTTTTCATCCTGCTACATTCTTGCGCGCGATTGGCCCTGAACCCTGGCATGCCGCTTATGTCCAACCCTCAAGACGCCCTACCGATGGTCGTTACGGTGACAACCCCAATCGTTCACAACATTACTATCAATACCAAGTCGTATTAAAGCCCTCACCCGATGACATTCAAGAACTCTATTTAGGTTCATTAAAAGCGCTGGGTGTTGACCCCCTGCTGCACGACATTCGTTTTGTCGAAGATAATTGGGAAGCCCCTACACTGGGCTCTTGGGGTGTCGGCTGGGAAGTTTGGCAAGACGGAATGGAAATCACCCAATTTACATATTTCCAACAGGTCGGTGGCTTGGAATGCAAACCTGTGACGGGTGAAATTACGTATGGCCTGGAAAGATTAGCGATGTTTCTACAGGGCGTCGACAATATGTTCGATTTAGTCTGGACTGAAACCCCAGAAGGCATCATCACATATGGCAATGTTTTTCATCAAAATGAAGTTGAAATGTCCGCTTACAATTTTGAACAAGCGAACGTCGATGCACTATTCAAACAATTCGATTATTACGAATCAGAAGCGGAGCGCTTAATTGCAGTAGAACTGCCTTTGCCTGCATATGAAATGGTATTGAAAGCCTCTCATGCCTTTAACTTATTGGATGCACGCCAAGCATTGTCAGTAACCGAACGTCAGCGATTTATATTACGCGTGCGCAAACTAGCACACGCGGTAGCTGAGGCTTATTACAACATGCGTGCAAAACTTGGCTTTCCGATGTTAAATAAAGAGGCAGTTTAATATGTTGGCAAAAGATTTCCTCTTAGAAATTGGTTGTGAAGAGCTACCACCCGCCAGATTACAAAAACTATCGCGCACTTTAGCGGAAAATATTAAAACTCAACTGGATGAAGCCGAATTAAGTTATAAGAACGTTCAGGCTTTCGCTACACCACGACGCTTAGCCGTGCAAGTATCTGACTTGATCGAGAGCCAGCCGCCTCGAGAAATCGAACGACAAGGGCCTAGTTTAAAAGCGGCATATGATAAAAATGGTACCCCGACCCTCGCTTGTTTAGGTTTCGCGCGCTCTTGTGGAATTTCTACTGATCAACTCAAAATAAAAGAAACCAAAAAAGGAAAATGGGTCTATTGCCGACTCGAACAACCCGGCAAACCTACCGTCGAATTATTACCAGAAGTAGTGAATGCGGCTATTAAAAAATTACCCATAAGAAAACCTATGCGATGGGGAAATCACGATACCTTATTTGTTCGGCCAGTACATTGGGTTGTCATGCTATACGGCAAAGAACTAATTGAAGCTAGTATTTTAGGGCAATCGACGTCGCGAGAAACGCGCGGACATCGTTTTCATCACACAAAACCCATATCGATTACACAAGCAAAAGACTATCAACAATTACTGCATACACACGGCATGGTTATGGTGGATTATGAAAAACGCCGTGAACAAATTCGCAAGCTGATTGATAAAGCAGCCGCTAAAGTGGGTTCTGCCATCATCGAAGAAGACTTGCTTGATGAAGTCACCTCCATGGTTGAATGGCCAACAGTACTGTTAGGGCAATTTAAATCTGAATTTTTGGAATTGCCGCCTGAAGTGTTGATTACTTCGATGAAAGTACATCAACGCTGCTTTCCCGTTGTTAATAACAAAAACGAATTACAGTCTTGTTTTGTATTAATCAGCAACATCGACAGTAAAAATCCCAAGGCCGTTATTCAAGGTAATGAACGCGTCATCAATGCGCGATTGGCCGATGCCTCGTTTTTTTACGATAATGATTTAAGACAAACATCAGAAAGTAGGTTAGAAAAATTAGAAGGAGTCGTTTTCCAGCGTCAACTAGGCTCTGTCGGCGATAAAGCAAAACGCATTTTGGCATTATCCGGCTTTATCGCAAAACAGTTGGATGAAGATACAATTCTCGCAAAGCGTAGTGGTTTATTAGCAAAATGTGATCTCGTGAGCGAAATGGTCTATGAGTTTCCATCGGTACAGGGCACAATGGGTTATTATTATGCGCTACACGACAACGAGCCTAAAGAGGTTGCGCTTGCAATTAAAGAACTATACCAGCCTCGATTTTCTGGAGATGAGCTGCCCGCAACAGCAATCGGGTGTTGCGTTGCACTGGCAGATCGATTGGATACATTAATCGGTATTTTAGGCATTAATAAATCGCCTACCGGCGACAAAGATCCCTTTGCACTACGACGTGCCGCACTCGGCATATTACGGATCATCATCGAAAAAGAGTTGCCACTGGATTTATTGCAATTACTCAAACACGCGCATAAAAATTACGAAGCCGATTTACCCAACCAAGATGTCGATCAACAAGCCTTCGAGTTTATCATGGATCGTTTACGTGCCTGGTATCTCGATAAAAGCATCTCTCCTGACGTGTTCGCCGCAGTGTCGGCCTGCAAACCCACCGCGCCATTAGATTTTCATCAGCGTATTCAAGCTGTGCAACAATTCCAAACTCTGCCGGAAGCAGGCGCACTCGCCGCTGCGAATAAACGCGTCAGCAATATTTTACGAAAACAAGCGCAAGGAGTTCATTTAGAAGAAGTCGATGACTCATTATTTGAATCGGATGCAGAGCGCAATTTAGCGAATTTATTAAAATCTGAAACGAAAACCGTCGAGGATTTGTATAAAAAAGCGGATTACCAAAAAGCGTTAAGTGAACTATCAACGTTAAAGGAACCCGTCGATACCTTCTTTGATGAAGTAATGGTCATGGTCGATGATCAAAAAACTCGAAATAACCGACTTGCTTTATTGGAATCGCTTCGAGCATTGTTTTCACGTGTTGCCGATATTTCATTACTATCATGAATCCTAGAGCCCAAGCCGCACTTATTGTTAATCAAGTCACTCATAAACAACGCTCGTTGGATACAGCGCTTTCAAACTTACGATCGCAGCAGCCCTCGGGGTCTCCACGCTCCGTGCCACTTCGTCGGACAGAAGAGGACTATGGATTAATCCAGGAGTTGTCGTATGGCACTCTGCGCTTTTATCATCGTCTTAAATTGATAGGAGAAAAATTATTACTCTCGCCCTTGAAACCAAAATATCAAGATGTATTTGCGTTGTTACTCGTTGGGCTCTATCAATTATTGTATACTGATATTCCAGAATATGCCGCGGTATCCGAAACCGTTACTGGTGCAAAAGCGCTAAAAAAACCTTGGGCCACAGGATTACTCAATAAAACTTTACGACGCTTCATCAAAGAAAAAAACGAATTTTTAGTGCTTGCCGATAAAGAATTGTCGAGCCGGTATGCGCATCCATTATGGTTTATTGAAGCGATTCAAAAAGCATGGCCGAATGATTGGGAAACCATCCTCGCCGCCAATAACTCCCGGCCTCCGATGGTGTTACGTGTAAATTCCCGAAAAATATCGAGCGAAGATTATCTATCGTTACTGAAGGAAAAACATTTATCCGCAACCCAAGTTCCTGATCTACCCTATGCTATCCGCCTTGAAAAACCAGTGCCTGTTAAACAGTTGCCAAAATTTGAAGAAGGCTTTGTATACATTCAAGATTCTGCAGGTCAATACGCCGCACCCCTTTTAGATTTAAAGCCGCAACAACGCGTGTTAGATGCCTGCGCAGCACCGGGCAGTAAAACTACTCATACCCTGGAAACGGAGGCGGATTTAAAAGCATTAATCGCTATTGATAGTGACTCAAATCGAATGGGGCGAATTAAAGAGAATATCGCTCGGCTCGGATTAACCGGTGATAACATTACATTAATCACCGCTGATGCTGCCGATACTAAAAAATGGTGGGATGGTAGCTCTTTCGACCGGATATTATTAGACGCGCCCTGCTCGGCCACGGGTACAATTCGCCGTCATCCCGATATTAAAATTCTGCGAAAAGAGAGTGATATCGCGCAACATGCAGAAGTACAAATGAAATTACTAAACGCACTCTGGCTTTTGTTGAAAAAAGATGGATTATTGCTCTACTCGACGTGCTCAATATTACCGGAAGAAAATGAAAATACTATCGATAAGTTTTTATCCGGGCACAGCGATGCAAAAGCACTGCCTATTGAGATTGCCGACAGCATCGTATTAAACCACGGACGACAACTCCTGCCTAAAAAAAATGCTCATGATGGGTTTTATTACGTGCTTTTGCAGAAAAATTAAAAAGACTAATGAGTCACTACTAATTGAATCGTTTTACATTGATTAGCAAATAAATAGCACTGACTCCAATCAAGCCGTAAAAAATGGTCAATAAGTGTCGGATCGGAATATGACTGACGATAGCATTAATTAAATTAAAATCCGCGAGCGCAATCAAGCCCCAATTAATGCCGCCTAAAATTACTAATATGATTGCAATCCAGTGAAGAATTTTCATCGATACCTCTGTTACTGATTCTAAACTTCGAACCTATTTTTTTCAAATTTAATTAAATGCCTAAGCATAAAGGTAACTCAAACACACTAGTATATTAGCCTTTGATTATGGTAATGTTAGAGTCTGATATCTATTTACTAATCCATACAAGATCATTGGTGAAATCAATATTCAAGTGATTTTCACCATCAAATAAATAATACTTCATATAATGCAGACCCTTATTACACAAGATTGAGTGCTGACTCTATAAACAGCCTAGCATACTAGAAATGAACAACGCCAGGTAAAATCTTGGCTTTATCAGAGAGTCATTAAAAAAAGGAATTTTTATGCTAAATCTTCGCACCATACCAGCCAATATGACATGGGCTGTTTTTGGTCAAATAAGCTTCAACCTAACAC
Organism: Candidiatus Paracoxiella cheracis; assembly: GCF_049348705.1. Classification (GTDB taxonomy): domain Bacteria; phylum Pseudomonadota; class Gammaproteobacteria; order Coxiellales; family Coxiellaceae; genus Paracoxiella; species Paracoxiella cheracis. The sequence goes on from NZ_CP186485.1 coordinate 26,842, forward strand.
AGTGGCTAATGATTTTGGCCCTCACCCAACTTAGCAATGTTAGCTCGGTAGGGTTATTGACTCTAGCGTTTTCAATCACAGCTCCCATTATCATGTTTTCAAATTTACGAATGCACTTACTGCTAAGCTCAGACGTGAAGCACGATAACACATTTGCCGATTATTTTATACTTCGTCTACTTACAACCGCAATTGGCCTGGTTGGTATTATTTTATTGTCTTTTTACATTGTTAATACATTGGACTTTGGATAAATAAAATCCCTTGCCAGTTAGGACAATAATCAAAAAATGTGAGTTTCTAAATCTTAAGCTGTTTTTTGCAGCAATTCGTAGAATTGCTCAGGTGTAAAATTTATTTTATCCAACCATGATTTTACTATCCCAATCAAATCCTCTATTTTTTCAGGGTCTGAGTTTTGCGTCTTTTCTTCAGTCCTCTGAATCGTTTTAATTTTTGAGTTGCTATTTTTGAAAATAGCAGGATGTCGCGTGCGTTTCCCCTGCGTATCACCTTTGGTTCTGCCTTGCGGATTACCGCGTGGTTTGCAGAGATTAGCAGGCGTGCCAACGGTATCAAGCACCGTAGAAAAACCCCGTTGCGTTTGTGAAGGGGTCGCAGTTATTGATGGTTTTTCGTTATCCACTTGGAAGCTCGGCAAATACCGCTCCCATTTTTTCGGTAAAATCGGGGCAAGATTCCTCGCTAGATAAAGTTGCGTATACGCTAATGCTGTCATCCGCCACCAATCTTCTTCGTGCTTAACATCCGGTGTTTGGTATCGGTCAAATAACAGTTTGTCTTTACCAAAACGAAAGTAGTGTTCAATGTCATAGCGTCTATCGTAATAGTGATAGGCTTCTAATGCTGTGATTTCATTACGTCGTTCACCAGCGAGTCCTAACCAGAGTGGATTTTTATATAAAGATTTACCGTTAGCATCAACCGCAACCAATTGCACAACAGTAACAGGATGCTCATATCCTTTAAATTGCTTTGAACCACGCAGGAATTGGTCACGCCATATTTTAATCTCCAATTGGTAAGTTTTGCCACTGCGGGTTGTAATGGGTTGCTGCACAATCTCATCGGATTCACGGTGAGTCGTGCTGTCGTTTAGTTTCATCGCATCACCATAGCGTTTTATACTTCCTGAGGTATTATCTTCTATTGATGCGGGCGCGAAAACATTACGGGTACTGTTAAAACGGAAAAGATGTACCCAATTGGGATTTTCGCTAACCAGTTTACGGCAAGCTTCTGTACCATATTTTGAATCAGCCACGCTAACCACCAATTTATGAGTAAGCGCTAAGTCTGCAATACAACGGTTAATTTGCTGCATCCCAACTACATTGCCTTTTTCATCGCTTTTAACGCGCCTCGTATCCAGTGGAACTAACCAATGCTTTTCTTGAGCTGCACCATCATTGGGCAATAGTGATACCGTTGAATATTCATGTCCAATGGTAATCGGTTTGTTACCCGGTGCTGGATTAGGGCTGTAAACCACATGGCGATCTTCAACACAGTGTGCACTTTGACGCGACTGTGGTGTCGTATCCGCAATAATGATCACACGGTCATCGCTATGACTCACATGTTCATATTGTATTTTCATCATGCTATCCCAACAATTTGCTACCGACAAACCATCGCTAATCGCATCGGTAATACTACTGTATTCACGTTCAAAGTATGGCGATTCACATAATTCTATGGGTGTTTTGCAGCGATGGCCATGGCTTGAAAGGGCATCGAGTAAATTCATATTGGCATCGCGTCGCGCGGGGAAGATGTTGTAGAGGAATGTACGGAATTGTTTTAGTTTTTCTGTCGCTAACATCGTTTGTTCCTTATTTTATTTTTTCGAACAAACGTTGTTTACAACGTAAAATTTTTTTTCGGTTTCTATGTCAAGCAATTTTTAATTATTTTTATAAATTTATCCAAAGTCCAAAATACAGAAAATCGCTTGGTAATTATTTCCATTGGTTTCGCTAAGGGGTTTGAAGCAATGAGCGACATCTGCTACGCATTAATTCGACAGCACGAGCGCGTCATGTATATAGCACTCTCTCAAATATTAAAAGGTGCCATTATGCTTGTGAGCTTTTTATCTGCTATTTATTTTACACATAATCTGGGTATCGCTTGCCTTTGCATTGCGTTCTCGTGGTTCTTAATACTCGTTGCTTTCGACTGTCCGATCGCCATAAAAATGACTTCGATTGATAGTCCAATAAAAAAATTCTATTTCAGTCTACATTTTTTCTTTCGAAACAAAAGATTTAAAAAAATAAAAAAATTAGTTTATATGGGAATTCCTTTGGGTACAGTAGCCGGACTAAACTCGATCAATACCAATATTCCGAAGTATTTTATATGGAAAATACTAGGTAATAAAATGCTGGGATATTTCACGCCTCTTAGTTACATTTTTAATATTTCACTAGTAATTATTGGACTTTTGTTTGCGACGACACTTCCACGGTTAGCGCGATATTACAATGATCATGACGACAAAAAATTTTATGCACTCACTATTAAATTAATTATGTTAGCAATATTCATTGGTCTTGCTAGCATGCTAATTGCCTACTTTTTTGCACCACAAATATTGAGTCTTTTCTTTGGGAAAATCTATTCAACTTATGCAAATGTGCTTTTTTATCTTATGTTGGCTGCAACGTTTAACTACGTTGCTATTATTTTTATTTACTTGCTGACTGCTATTCGCACATTAAAAATTCAGGTTATTCTGTTTAGCCTAGCAGTAATTATAACGGCTACTTTAACCTATGTTTACATCTATTCCCATCAATTAATGGGCGCAGCTATTGCCGAAACCGTGGTTGGGGCATGGTTGATGCTAAGTTTTGGGCAATCGTTTTTTTCCATACAACCAAACAGCACTGGGATACAAAAAGGAGCGTTTTTTATAACGTGTATGAATGACCAAAACGCACCCGATAAACTATTTATTAATTCTTAGCATCATTTTGTTGCCAGCTACGAGGCTTCAGATTGATCACAGCCCCCTCACATTAGGCGCAATCCTGCTTGTAATGTATTGTATTTTTGCCTTTGTAATCGGCATAAAAATAACGCCCAGTCTAAAGTTATTTATAAAATTATTTTCAATACTGGCCCTTTGTCTTAGTGCCGGCGTCATATTCAATGCATATAAGTTAGGCGGAGTCAACTCAAAAACCTGGCATGATATATTTGCCTACGGGTTTATTGTCGTATTTATACTAGCATTAAACTGTAAGAAGGTAGAATTAGGAAAATGTATCAAAATTGCCAGTATTGCCATTCCGATTTTTTATATTATATTTTTTTTTGATCTCGACTACTGGTATCAGCACTTTAGATTCTCAGGTTTATCTAAAAATCCAAACCAATTTGGCCTTGCCCTTTTAGGAATTCCATTAGTTATTATTTATCACTATAAATCTTCTAGCCACTTAACACGGTTAATCACGATAATTAGCTTCATTTTATGCTTGATGATGAGCTATTATAATATGACCAATGCTTTATTCGCGTCATGGGCCTTAATCATCACGATCTATACTAACCTCAGTTCTGGATAACTGCGTATAAATTATTCTTTATATTGTTGGTTTTTATTCCTGGTTTGTTTGGTCGCCAAGAATAGGCAATTAGCGCTGCAAGGGTATTGACTAAAAAATTAATCGGACTACGATGACGCGAATGCTCAACATGATACAAGTTTTTCAACTGATCGATAATCGTTTCTACGATGCCACGTTGTTTTAGGAAAAACTTTTCACAAGCGTGTCGCGATGCTCGTGATAGATTATTGCCATCCCTGTCAATAATCGACTCGCAATACGCGACAACTTAAATAGCCGCGGACGTCCTCGTCGCCCGCGCTCCGCGACCTCACGGCTCGACTACGCACGGGCTCTCAAATGACTTGACGGCTCGTAAAGATTTTTTGCAGTCGCTTACGCTCGGCAAAAAATCCGAGCCTACCGCGGAATACGCGCCTTCGCTTCGCTCTCCATGGCGCGCATCGAATGCAGAAAGCATTTTGTTCTTCATATTTTTACGGACTTTTGTCACAAATTTTAAATCGTGTTTTGCCAAATCGTCCGCAAGATCTTTTCCAAGATACCCTTTATCGCCAGCGCCCAACCCCTTTAAATTAGCCATTAATTTTCTAACAACAGCGCGATCATCCACGTTCCCTTTCGTTAAACAAAAACGGATTAATTCCCCTTGATGATTAATCACAATATGTAGTTTAAAGCCGTAAACCCAGCCCATTGTGCTTTTACTGCGTTTAGCAATGCCTTTGAAAACCTTGTTTCGATAAATTCGTTTATTGTGGCATACGCGTAGTGTAGTTGAGTCAATATAATACAATCCCGTGTGTTTGCCCTTTCTCGAAAGCAAATAGGCGGCGAGCATCATTAGCGCTGCTGATTGGCAGGCGACAAAACGTGTGTAACTCAGCGCCGTAGGAAAATACTTCTTCATGTCTTGTAAAACACATCCACAATAAAAATCCTTAAATGTGCGATAGTGACTCATTTGAAACAACACAATGATGGTGCCAATTTCAGACAAGCTCATTTGCATCGCTCGATCTCGTTTTCTGTCTGGGTTCGGTAGCAAATACTTTGATTGACCTTTCAAATAATCCTTGCAAAAATCATCCATATCACAAAAAATCTCCGTGACCGGTGCCAACATGATTAACTCCTGTTACATTATTTAGCTGTAATTTTGGAGCTAAATTTTAGCGGTTCCGGTCTTTTTTTCAATTATTTCATTCACTTATTCCTTTTCTTATACAGAACTCAGGTTATACTATTTACCAATCTACCCGATATTTATATAGCTCTACCCTAACACGTGTATTGTGGATATTAACCTGTCTGGCAATAATCACACTATCCGTAGCTGAGTTTTTGTCTCTACTAAACTACATGCTCTCTCTTATACATCACAAGGATTTGTTCAATGTGCTTATTCATGTGAATACAGAGTTTTTTGTTAGACTCAAGCTCTGGCATAAAAGTTTAGAGTTAATATCAAAAAGTATCCTGGTTGGATTTGGGCCCGGCAGTTTTCTTCATAATACAGCCAGCCATAGCACCCATTATGAAGCACATAATTTATTCGTAGATCTATTACTACAAGGAGGAGTGATTGCCTTAATCACGTTCATCGTTTTTTTACTGAATATTTTCAAATACAGTTTAAAAAATAAAATTCAGTTTTTTCTTACACTCGCTATTCTCATTTTTTCTTGTTTTCATTTTACATTGCGTCAACCCATATTATGGATTTATTTCTTCTGGATACATCGAACAGGCTATGAAGGAATCGCTTCTCGTGAGACAATTTTAGAAAAAACGAGCAGCTCAACCGATGACACGAGTGTTAAAGAAGTTAGGAGCGTGTGAACAAGCCCTGAACTTTGCAAATTATTCTTTTACTCTGACTGCCAATACATCACATTTCGCTCCATGCAAAATGGCATTCGATGTTGAGCCCAACAACAACCTCACCCCGTGACGTCCATGACTGCCAACAACGATTAAATCGACATGGTGCTTTTCAGCTTCTTCAAGAATCAAAAACTTTGCCGGACCCACTTTAACGATTTGATGATCTTCAGGAATATTATACTTCGTGGCAACCTTAGCCATTGATTTCTTAGCTTCGTCTAACAGCGCTTCTTCCACATCAACGCCCGCAGAAACTCCATAAGCAGCCCCATAATTGCTCATGTGTTCAACCGCATGTGCTAAATACGGCTGTGACGCTCCAGGAACGACTAGGCCTTGAGCCTTCTGAATCAAGAGTTGATCCGACTCAGGAATGAGCTCCAATGCTATTAAAACCCGCTTGTAATTATGCATACGAATTCCTTTGTGTTTAGGGTAACAGAGGTAGACACAATGTATTATAAGATCAACGCCACGAAGAATCCAAGTTTATATCCTGTGGATAAGCTGTGTTGACTGTGTATATCAATCAAAAGACCAAATTCTTATCCACCCCCACCCTCAACATATTCGTGTTTCAGACAAGGTTCATCAACAGGCAAGTTGCATCGTAACTATATGATTTAGATATTATTTTACGGTTATCCACAGAAAATCGCCGTACTATAACTACCTCTACTATCTAAATATTGATAATAGTAAGATAGGATTGTATAAAAACTATGATTTGACAGGTTGGCTTGGACTGCTCTATGATGGCGAGTTCTGTAATACGTTGAATTGACGACAGGAAAGGTAAATTTCATGAAACGAACGTATCAACCTAGTAAAATCAAGCGCAAACGCACCCATGGCTTTCGGGCAAAAATGAAAACATCAGGTGGGCGGAAAGTATTAAATCGTCGCCGTGCAAAGGGTAGAAAACGCATAGCTGTCTGATGTTAAATGCTTTTTCTCCACAGGCGCGGATTCGAACGAAAGATCAGTTTCAACGTGTCTTTAGTAAACGTCAGCGCTTATTTGGACAGTTTTGTGTGCTTTACTATCGGAGTAATACCGAAAAACACCCTAGACTAGGGGTGATAGTGAGTAAACGCAATGTGCGCAAGGCAGTTGCACGAAATCGCTTTAAGCGGGTAGCTCGTGAGGCTTTCCGCACACAGCAACAGGCCTTGCCTGCAGTGGATATCGTAATCATTGCTAAGTTGGGTGCAGGTGAGAAGACGAAAAAAGAGTTACAGCGATGCTTAAATCAGCTTTTCAAGCAATTAATCGCTCAATACGGCTAATTTTTATTGGGCTCATTAAAGCATATCGATTACTGATCAGTCCGGTATTGGGTAATTGCTGCCGTTTTTATCCGTCCTGCTCTTGTTATGCTGAAACGGCAATTCGTCGTTTCGGTATTTTTAAGGGAATTTTTTTGGCGGCCTATCGTTTGCTGCGATGCCATCCTTTTCATCCAGGCGGCTATGATCCCGTCCCTAAGAAAGTAGAAAGATGATCTTATGAATATCAAACGAATTATTCTCTACGTTATCGTTGCTGCATTAGCACTCATATTAATTAACGCTTGGTTCAAAGATTATCCGCCACAGCAGGAAAAAGCAGCGCCACCTGTGAGTGAACAATCCGCTAAACAAAGTGACAACTCAACATTTTCGCCGACGACCTATAATCCAGAAACATCCGCACAAACTAACAAAACAGGTACCGACAAGGTTAAAACACAGGAAGTACCAGCCGGTCGTATAATCACAGTAAAAACAGATGTGTTCGATGTTAACATCGATAGCAACGGTGGAAATATCGTATCGGTGAAATTACCCAAATATCCTGTATCGGTAGAAGAAAAAAATACACCCGTGACGTTGTTAACCACCGAACCCGATCAACTTTATGTTGCTCAAAGTGGACTGACTAATACGGGGCCTAATGATCAGGCAACAGTGACCCAATTTTCGTCGGCACAGAAACAATACATATTGCAAGATGGTCAAAATGAGTTAGTGGTGAAATTAACGGGGCGCACAGCCAACGGATTATCGGTTGTAAAAACCTATACATTTCATCGCAATGATTATGCCGTAAAACTAAACTATCAAGTGACCAATACGTCTGGTAAAAAATGGGCGGGCAGCCTGTTTACGCAACTCAGGCGCAAGAAACCGTCCGCATCGGGTCACCACTTCTATACACGCGCTTATGTAGGTGCGGCTATTTCTAGCCCGCAAACACCTTATGAAAAAGTAACGTTTAAATCAATGGATGAAAAAAACATTAATCGCAACAGCAAAGACGGCTGGGTTGCTATGCAAGAACATTACTTTCTGAGTGCCTGGATTCCCGGTGATCCTAGTTTAATTCATCACTACTATAGTCATGTCATTCAACCTAAGACGGGTGGCGAAAACACGTATATTATTGGGTTCGAGAGCCCCCAAATGAATCTAGCAACTGGGGAGAAAACAACGAGTGGCGCAACAATTTATGTGGGTCCAGAAATTGCTAAAAACCTGAGTGCGCTAGCGCCGGGGTTAGATCATACGATTGATTATGGTTGGTTGTGGCCAATCTCAGTCATTATTTTTTGGATAATGCATAAAATCTTTTTGTTAGTGCGCAATTGGGGTTGGGCGATAGTCATTACGACGATTCTAATTAAAATTCTTTTTTATCCCCTCACCGCAAAAAGTTTTCGTTCGATGGCGCGCATGCGTGAAATGCAGCCGCGAATGCAAGCGCTTAAAGAGCGTTATGGTGATGATCGTCAAGCGCTAAGTAAAGCGACGATGGAGTTATATCGTAAAGAAAAAATAAACCCATTGGGTGGTTGCTTACCCATGGTGATACAGATTCCAGTATTCATTGCGCTTTACTATGTATTAATTGAAAGCGTCCAATTGCGCCAAGCGCCTTTTATTTTTTGGATTCACGATTTATCAACGAAGGATCCTTATTATGTATTACCGATTTTAATGGGTATCAGTATGCTATGTCAGCAATGGTTATCGCCGACTTCGACTGATCCAACACAACAAAAAATGATGTGGGTGTTGCCAATTGTGTTTACCATCTTTTTCGTAAACTTCCCAGCGGGTTTAGTTTTGTATTGGTTGGTAAATAACATTGTGCAAGTACTTCAGCAGTGGTATGTCAACAAAACATTTGAAAAACACAAAGCAAAAGTACAAGCTAGAAAGAAAAAGAAGAGAAAATTCTTTAAATTCTAAAAGTTCTAATGACACGATTGCGGCGCAAGCGACACCTTCGGGTCGAGGTGGCGTAGGAATTGTTCGTGTGTCAGGCCCAAACGCACAGCAAATTGCAAGAGCAATTCTTGGCGTGCTTCCCAAAATACGTTACGCAGAATACCATTTATTTAAAGATCATAACGCTGCAATCATTGATGAAGGCATCGCGTTATTCTTTTCGGGGCCAAATTCTTTTACTGGTGAAGATGTGCTTGAACTTCATGGACACGGAGGCCCGGTGGTCATGGATCGTTTATTGCAAGCGATCTTAAAAGCCGGTGCGCGTTTGGCAAAACCGGGTGAATTTTCCGAGCGTGCTTTTTTAAATAATAAAATTGATTTGGCGCAAGCAGAATCCATTGCCGATTTAATTAATGCGAGCTCACAAGAAGCCGCGCGATGCGCTGTGCGATCACTTCAAGGTGAATTTTCTCGGCGCATTCATAACATAGTAGATCAATTAATAGAACTACGAAAATGGGTTGAAGCGTGCATTGATTTTCCTGAAGAAGAAATCGATTTTCTAAAAGATGAACGAGTTCAAGAAGCGCTACAAAAAATTATTCTCGATGTCTCTCAGGTTTTATCGTCTGCCAAGCAAGGCGCCCTTTTGCAAGAAGGCATGACGGTTGTGATTGCTGGAAAACCCAATGTGGGTAAATCGAGTTTGCTCAATCAATTAAGTGGAAAAGATAGCGCAATTGTGACGCACATTGCAGGCACCACGCGCGATATTTTACGCGAATATATAAACATCGACGGCATGCCGTTGCATATTGTCGATACGGCTGGTTTGCGAAACAGTGATGACCCCATTGAGCAGGAAGGTATGCGTCGTGCGCAACAAGAAATATCGAATGCTGATGCATTAATCTTAATGACCGATCCAACGGAAGAAGGAAAACCAGAAATACCAGAAATATCAGCGCACATTAGAAACATCCCTATTATTCTCGTTAAAAATAAAATTGATATAACGAATGAATGTGCAGAAAAAATTAACGCCAACGAACAGACGGTCATAAAATTATCGGCAAAAACAGGTGTCGGTATTGATCTCTTAAAAAATTATTTGAAAGAATTAATGGGCTATCACAAAACGGACGAAAACAATTTTATTGCTAGGCGACGCCACGTTAATGCACTCGAAAACGCAAAAAGCGCATTAGAAAACGGCCTGTCCCAACTGCGCGATGCCAATGCCGGTGAACTATTAGCCGAAGAACTGCGCTTGGCGCAAAATAGCTTGTCACAGATCACCGGTGAGTTCACATCAGATGATTTGCTCGGCGAGATATTCTCATCGTTTTGTATTGGAAAGTAGGACCTGGCCGGGAGGCATTTGCGGCTAACTCATGGTAAAATCTCACCACTTTTAAAGGGTAAAAGCCATGAATAAAGACCAAATCTTTGATGTGATTGTCGTCGGCGGGGGCCATGCGGGCACCGAGGCCGCGCTCGTGGCTGCGCGCATGGGGGCGAGAACACTGCTTCTCACACACAACATTGAAACGCTGGGTCAGATGTCTTGTAACCCGGCGATTGGTGGCATTGGGAAAAGCCATTTGGTCAAAGAAATTGATGCGCTGGGTGGCATCATGGCGCGCGTTACAGATCACGCCGGCATTCAGTTTCGTGTTTTGAATTCACGCAAAGGCCCTGCGGTGCAGGCCACACGCGCGCAAGCCGATCGCGTGCTTTATAAAGCAGCCGTGCGCCAAGCCTTAGAAAATCAACCCAATCTCTGGATTTTTCAACAAGCGGTAGATGATTTAATTCTGGAAAAAAATCGCGTCGTTGGTGTCGTGACTCAAATGGGTTTAACCTTTCGCGCTCAAGCCGTAGTGTTAACTGTGGGCACATTTTTAGGCGGAAAAATTCATATTGGTTTAAATAATTTTAGTGGTGGACGTGCCGGTGATCCGCCGTCGATTGCTCTTGCTCAACGTTTGCGTGAACTACCCTTTCGTGTCGAACGCTTGAAAACGGGAACTCCGCCTCGCATCGATGGGCGCACCATCGATTATTCGCAACTGCAAGAACAACCCGGCGATACGCCCTGCCCGGTCATGTCGTATTTGGGTGCGATTGAAGAACATCCGACACAAGTTTCTTGTCACATTACACACACCAACGAAAAAACGCATGACATTATTCGCGCTGGTCTTGATCAATCGCCGATGTTCACGGGTATTATCGAAGGCGTGGGTCCGCGTTACTGCCCTTCTATCGAAGATAAAGTGAATCGTTTTTCTGATCGCGTTTCGCATCAAATATTTTTAGAGCCTGAAGGATTAAGCACGCCGGAAGTTTATCCGAATGGGATTTCCACGAGCTTACCGTTTTCCGTGCAACAAGAATTTGTGCACAGTATGAAAGGATTAGAAAATTGTCACATCACGCGACCCGGTTATGCAATCGAATATGATTATTTTGATCCGCGTGATTTAAAAGCTTCGCTTGAAACAAAACATATTGCCGGGCTTTATTTTGCAGGGCAAATCAATGGCACGACGGGATATGAAGAAGCCGGTGCGCAAGGTTTAATTGCCGGCATGAATGCAGCGCGACAGGTGCAACAGCAAGAACCTTGGACGCCGCGCCGAGATGAAGCCTATATTGGTGTGTTGATTGACGATTTAATTACGCGCGGAACTAACGAACCTTATCGTATGTTTACGAGTCGCGCGGAGTATCGATTATGGTTACGGCAAGATAATGCAGATTTGCGTTTGACTGAAAAAGGTCGCGAATTGGGTTGTGTTGATGATGTACGCTGGGAAACATTTTCTCGCAAGCGTGATGCGATTCAAAATGAGAAAGCGCGTTTGCATCAACTTTGGGTTCGACCCGATACCGAATTGGCGAAAACCTTTGCGGTAAATTTTAATCAAACGATCGAACGCGAACAACGAGTGCTCGACCTACTCCGGCGACCCGAAGTAAGTTATCCACAGCTTATGCAGATTAATGGTTTGGGACCGGGACTTGATAATCCGGTCGTTGCCGAACAAGTTGATATTCAGGCTAAGTACGATGGGTATTTAAAACGTCAGCTCTCAGAGATTGCTCGTCATAAGAAAAATGAAACGGCCCGCATTCCTGAGGATATTGATTACGATCAGGTGACGGGATTATCGAACGAAGTGCGCCAAAAACTGATCGATATTCGGCCTGGCACGATTGGGCAGGCAACGCGGATTCCCGGAGTAACGCCCGCGGCGATTGCATTGCTGTTGGTTCATTTGAAGAAAAGAGCCTGATTTTAATTGCCTTCTCGTCTTCGCAAGCAATTGAAATTCACTAACCAAACTGAGCACACGGAGAAATTGATGTCAGCGCTATCCGATAGGTTATCCACAGGAATTGCAGAACTTGGGCTCTCGATTCCCCAGTCTACACAGAATAACCTGTTAGCATTTCTTGAATTTTTGCAAAAATGGAACAAAGCTTATAACCTGACGGCCATCGATGACCTTACAGCGATGGTATCTGCACATTTATTAGACAGTTTATCCATTGCGCCGTATCTCCAAGGCGAGCTTATTTTAGACATCGGCTCCGGAGCTGGCTTTCCGGGCATCCCTTTGGCCTTTGCTTATCCTGAGAAAAAATTTGTGCTCTTAGACAGCGTGGGCAAAAAAACCCGTTTTTTGCTTCAAGCCGTATCAACCTTTAAGATACTGAATGTTGAGGTGGTTCAGGCACGGATGGAAAAATTTAACCCGAGCCACTGTTTCGATGCTATTATCTGTAGAGCTGTTGGAACGATGGCCGATATCGTAGCAAAAACTGAGCGGGTTTTGTGCCCGAAAGGTCGATGGTTGATGATGAAAGGTGAATATCCACACGAAGAAATGCAAGCGCTGACGAAAACGGCAAAGGCCTTTGACTTAAAAGTACCTGGACTGAAAGCCAAACGACATGTCATCGTGATTGAGCACTAAAGGGAGTAAGGTGTGGGAAAGGTAATCGCAATTGCCAATCAAAAAGGTGGCGTTGGAAAAACAACGACGGCAGTCAATTTATCCGCTTCTTTGGCGGCAGCAAAGCAAACCGTTTTGTTAATTGACCTCGATCCGCAAGGTAGTGCCACGGTTGGTAGCGGTATCGCAAAAACAAACTTAGAAAATTCAATCAACGAAGTGTTATTGCGGGAAGCGACCGTCGCAGAAACGCTAGTCAAAACAGATTGGAAATACGATTTAATTCCTTCAAATGGTGACTTAACCGTCGCGGAAGTACGATTATTAAAATCAGAAAATCGTGAGCAGTGTTTAAAAGAAGCAATTGCTCCGATAAAAGCAAACTACAAATACATACTCATTGACTGCCCGCCTTCACTAAACATGTTGACACTCAATGCGTTGGTAGCATCTGATAGTGTATTGATTCCCATCCAATGTGAATATTATGCATTAGAAGGATTAACGAGTTTATTAGCAAACATCGATCGCATTCGTCATTCGGTTAACCCAAGCTTGCAACTAGAAGGTTTATTGCGAACCATGTATGACGGACGCAATCGTTTAACGATCGAAGTATCAGAACAACTCATCAATCATTTTGACGACAAAGTATATCAAACTGTTATTCCGAGAAATGTTCGTTTGGCAGAGGCGCCGAGTCACGGATTGCCTGTCATGAACTATGATAAAAGCTCACAAGGTGCTGCAGCATATTTAGCACTAGCGGGTGAAATCATTCGCCGTGATACAACGGCGATAAATAATGACGATGTAGAAAAAGATGTAGCAGTGTCCACATGAGGAAAAATTAATGACTCAAAAAAAACGCGGTTTAGGTCGAGGTCTTGGTGATCTGGGGCTCAATGAATTATTGAGCGATCTCAATCCGTCGACTGCGACTGGCGAAAAAAAATCGGAACTCAAAAAACTGCCGATCGACACCATCGAACCAGGACGTTATCAACCGCGTAAACAAATGGCGAGAGAAGCGCTAGAAGAATTAGCGAGCTCGATTAAAGCGCAAGGCATTATTCAGCCGATCGTTGTGCGCCATATTGGAAAGGGCTATGAAATTATTGCTGGCGAACGTCGTTGGCGTGCAGCACAAATGGCGGGGTTGCATGAAGTGCCCGTGATTATTCGCGACATACCGGATGAAGCGGCAGTTGCCATGTCGCTCATCGAAAATATTCAGCGCCAAGATTTAAATGTCATTGAAGAAGCGGTAGCGTTGCAACGATTAATCGATGAATTTAGCATGACGCATCAAGAAGTCGCTGACGCCGTTGGAAAATCAAGGGCGAGTGTCACTAACATGTTGCGATTATTAAAATTAAATTTGGATGTTCGTTCCCTGGTTGAGCAAGGACATTTAGACATGGGACATGCTCGCGCACTATTAGCACTTGAGGGAATACAACAAAGCGAGGTAGCAAACAATGTGGTAGCGCGCGGATTGTCGGTGCGTGAAACAGAAAAATTGATCCGCCAATTACATTCAACAGTGGATCAAACAAAAAATATAAAAAACGTCGACCCAGATGTTTCACGATTGCAAAATGATTTATCAAATAAATTAGGTGCTGTAGTTGTTATTCGGCATAACGCAAAAGGGAAGGGAAAATTATTAATACAGTATCACAGCGTGGATGAATTAGAAGGCATTTTACAACGTATTCGTTAACAGGAAAATGTAATGCCAAACGATCAAACCAACACGGCTAGTACGGCATCGAGCCTTATTTTACCTTTTATTATTTGTGTCTTGGCTGCACTGTTTTACGTCTATGATTACTTTATTCAAGTTGCCCCCAGTGTTATGACTGAGCAGCTCATGCGCTCATTCTCAATTGGTGCGGGTGACTTAGGAATTTTAAGTGCAAGCTTTTTCTATTCTTATACCTTAATGCAAATTCCCTCAGGACTATTCATCGATCGGTTTGGTGCCCGAATTATTTTAACCTTTGCGGTATTGATAAGCGCATTGGGTGTGTTGATATTTGGTTTGTCTCATCTTTTTGCGTGGGCGGCGGTTGCACGATTTTTAATTGGGGTGGGTTCCTCGTGTGCATACATCAGCGCAATATTTTTAGTAGCGCGTTGGTTCCCGCATCGACATTTCGCCATGATAGCGGGATTGCTTCAATTAGCCGCGTGTGTTGGATCTATCTTCGGGCAAGCGCCATTGGCATTGACCATCAATCATTTTGGTTGGCGGCATGTCATGGTCATGACGGGCGTTATTACGTTTGTGCTAGGCGTTATTTATTGGGTCATCATTCGCGATGGGAGAAAGCCTGCAACTAGTGAGGCACATAACGTTGTCATGAAAAATGAACGGCAGCGACTCTCATTTTTAACCCAGCGATCACAGGTTTGGTGGGTAGCCGTTTGCGGTTTAGCGTCTTGGGTGCCGGTGGGTGTTGTGGGTGCGCTGTGGGGTGTGCCTTATTTAATGAAAATCTACGGCTGGAATAATGTGGTGGCCGGACAAATATGCTCGTTATTTTGGGTGGGTGTGGGGATCGGCAGCCCTTTGGCGGGTTGGTATTCAAATCGCATTGCTAGCCGCAAAAAACCGTTTATGATTTGTTTTCTGCTAGCAATATTTTCTTCGATAGTTATTGTGCACGCTCCTTTCTTTTCGCCGTGGATAATCGGCGCTGCATTATTTTTACTAGGTGTTTCCGCGGCAGTGCAGTCGCTCACATTTAGTGTCATCAAAGATATCGTTCCGCCAGCGGCATTTGGAACAGCATCTGGCCTTACAAACATGTTGGCGATTTTAGGAAGTGGTGTGTCACAAACGTTAGTTGGGTTTTTTATTCATTCGCAATGGAATGGCGCACGATTCGACGGCATACCTGTTTATTCTATAAATGATTATCAGCATGCTTTTTATGTACTCATCGCAGCGGGCATTTTAGGTTTGTTGGTAACGTGGTTTAAAGTGAAAGAAACACACGCAAAGATAACGTATTAAAATACCAATATTTTCAGCCAGATAAGCTGTGATGCAGCAGTGTGATGAGTGAGGAGTAGCGAGAGAAAGATGGAAAGCTGGTTTGGTCAAGTCGACTAACGGGGCAAAGACCGATTAAACTGTTCGTGATAAAGGCCCCTTCGGCTCTCAATACATCATCGATGGTATAAGCGCCCTCTTCAACGGAAAGTTTTTGTTTTTCAGCGAACGACAAAATCTGTTCTCGCGTAATGCCTGGCAGAGGGCCCTCGGTGAGTGCAGGAGTGTGTAAGGTGTTGTCTTTCACAAAAAATAGATTAGCCGTTGTGGTTGAGACAATGTGTCCCTTGGTATTGAGCAAGAGCGCATCGTCAAAATGGTTGTTTTGGGCCTGTTGGCGCGCGATGATTTTATCAAGATAGTTGAGCGTCTTAAATTTTGTGATCGGCGATTGTTCGTTGATACAAATGTCACTCAAAGAAAGCGAAATTGAATGCGTGTTGCCCTGACGAGTAAATACAGTAATTAAAATAGTGGGAGAGCCTGGTTTTGGAATAGATAAGCCGCGTGCTCCGGGCCCGCGTGTGACGGTGATCCTTGCGCCGGCGTTTTGCATTAAGCTGTTTGCGTTTAACAATTTTTTAATAATATGCTGGGTTTCATCCACCGAGAGTGGGCTAATTAATTGCAAATAATTGGCACCCGCGGTTAGTCGTTTCCAATGAGCCTCAAGGTCAATCGGCTTGCCACTGGCACAGCGAATAGTTTCAAATAATCCATCGCCCAGCAAAAAACCTCGATCACTAGGATCGATTCGAGCATCTAAATCAGAGATAATTTTGCCATTGAGATAGAGCATGCATTAAACTACCACTATTTAGAGATGCTGGGAAGTATAGCATTTCCAAGAAATGAACAGGGAATCGGTTCTTTATGGATCAAATGTCGGCAAAGGTTGAAACGCAAGTTCTCTCGATCATCCGAAGATTCTTGAGGGATTCCGGTGCTGAACGGGCCGCTCAAGCTGTTTCAAAAGAAGCCAACTTGGAGCGAGACCTTGGGATCGGTAGTCTTGAGCGAGCCGAGCTTTTTCATCGGATTGAAAAAGCATACGGTATCCAACTGCCCGATGCTCTCATGATTGAAGCAAATGCTGTGCAAGATTTAGTGGCTGCCGTGAAAGCAGCCAAGCCGAGCAAGCCATTAGCGCATGAAGAAATCCCCATTTTAGAAGCGACCCACATCGATCCTGCATCAGCGAGAACATTAATCGATGTATTAAAACTCTATGTAGAAAAGGAACCAGAACGACCGCATATTTATTTACAGGATGAAAAAGGTAACGAGCAGATTATTAGTTATGGTCACTTATATGAGATGGCCGACAAAACAGCGCAAGGGTTGGTGAAAAAAGGACTTAAAGTCGGCGAAACAGTTGCGATAATGTTGCCGACATCCGCTGAGTTTTTCTTCGCCTTTTTTGGTATATTATTAGCCGGGGGGGTACCCGTTCCCATTTATCCGCCCTTTCGTCCCGATCAAATTGAAGAGTATGCAAAACGCGAAGCATTGATTTTACGAAATGCTGGCGTTCGGTTTTTAATTACGTTTCAGCGTGCAAGAGCGCTCAGTATGTTATTGCAGGCCTTTATTCCGAGTTTATTGGAAGTGACAACAGTTCAAGCCCTAATGACAACCGGAATTAAATTAAATGACTTTGTAGCCGAGCCATCGGACCCAACGTTGATTCAATATACGTCGGGTAGCACAGGCGATCCTAAAGGGGTATTGCTGAATCATGAAAATTTGTTAGCGAATATTCGTGCATATGGTAAAGGCATTCAAATAAAAGCTACGGACGTGGGTGTGAGTTGGCTGCCACTCTATCATGACATGGGGTTAATCGGATCATGGTTTGGTAGTTTATATTATGGTGTGCCTTTAACATTGTTATCACCGCTTACGTTTTTATCGCGTCCCGAGCGATGGTTGTGGGCGATTCACTATCATCGTGCCACATTATCAGCCGGTCCTAATTTTGCTTATGAATTGTGTTTGAAAAAAATTGATGACGCAGCCATTGAAGGATTAGATTTAAGCTCGTGGCGATTAGCATTTAACGGTGCAGAAATGATTTATCCCAACACCATGGAAAAATTTGCAAAACGATTTGCACCTTATGGATTTAATGAAAAAGCTTTTATGCCAGTGTACGGGCTGGCTGAATCATCGTTGGCATTAAGTTTTCCGCCACCGGATCGTGGGCCCAAAGTGGATCGGATAAAGCGCCTCCCCTTCGAAAAAGAAGGTCGAGCAGAACCCATTACCGAAGATGAAAAAAATTATTATGAATTTGTCAGTTGCGGAAAAGCACTCGATGAACATGAAATACGAATAGTGGATGACAATAATAACGCTGTTGAAGCGCGTGTTGTTGGCAGAATACAATTTCGTGGCCCTTCTTCTATGCAAGGATATTATCGAAATCCCGAAGCAACCAAGGCAATTTATTACAATGGCTGGTGGGACACGGGTGATTTGGGATACTTAGCCGACGATGAATTATTTATCACGGGCAGGAAAAAAGATTTAATTATTAAAGCGGGTCGCAATTATTATCCAGCAGAAATCGAAGAAATCATCGGTCAGGCGCAGGGCGTTCGAAAAGGCTGTGTGGCTGCATTTGGTATCACAGATTCCAAAAGAGGCACGGAAAAATTAATTATCGTTGCTGAAACAAATGAAACGGATAAGTTTGCATTTCAAGAAATTCGCCAAGCCATTAACGAAAAGATAGTATCACAGCTCGGTATTCCACCCGATGATGTAGTCTTAGTGCCACCCAGAACAATTCCCAAAACATCCAGCGGAAAATTGCGTCGTTCGGCATGTAAACAAGATTATCTCAATCAAAAATTAGGGCAGCACGGAACACCCATTAAATGGCAAATTATGAAATTATTTTGCATCAGTGCTTTTAAAAAAATCACAGGTTGGTTTGGTATCACAGGTAAATTAGTGTATTCCTTTTATATGAGCATTATTGTGGTAATAACATTAACCCCGACGTGGTTACTGGTTATATCATCTTCCCGACAAAAAGCGGCTCGAATTGCGCGTGTTTGGTCTCGTTGGATTTTGCGGTTTGGATGTTGTCCGATGACCACAAAAGGCATGAATCATTTATCCAAAAATCAACCCGTCATCTATGTGGCCAACCATGCAAGCTATATTGACATCGTCATATTGATGAGCGTGTTGCCACCAGATTGTTGCTTTGTTGGGAAAAAAGAATTATTAAAAATCCCACTGTTTAAAAGCTTTATTAAACATTTAGAATTTATCACTATCGATCGTCTCGATTTTACAAAGAGTAAATCAGATGCAAAACAAATAGAGCAAGTTCTCGAGGATGGGCGATCAGTAGTTGTTTTTCCAGAGGGCACTTTTAGTTACGCTACCGGTGTGCGGCCCTTTAAATCTGGGGCTTTCAAAGTTGCTGCTGAAACGGGGCGAACGATTAAGCCCATTTCTATTCGCGGCGCACGAAAGATTTTACGTGGCGATAGTTTTTTAATAAAGCCGGTAGGGATTACAGTGACGATGTGTGAGCCTCTGAAACCAGAGGCAACAGATTGGAATGAAGTTGTACGACTGCGGGAAATGGCGCGGTTTGAAATTGCGAAATACAGTGGAGAACAAACGATTGATCTTATTTTCGCAGGGTTGCCCTCGGAAAGGAAACGCGGGGAGTGATTTTTTAACAAAATTTTTTCTTGTTGAGTATAATAGGCCTGACATACACGGATCGAACGTTCAATAGCGTTGCATGGAGCTGACATGTTTAAAAATTTAACTATCCCTCTCACACTCTCAATGATCTTTATCTCGGGAGCATATGCCGGTGGGCCAGAAATTCCACCTCCGGCGCGGCTCGGTGCCTTTAACGGTGTTTATATCGGAATGCATGCGGGTGCACTACAAGGCACTGTGGATAATGAAATTAATTCGACATTGAGTGCAGGCGCATTACCTGTGTTATTGCAGCAAACCGAAAGTGCGTATGATTCAATTTTTAAAATGGTTGGCGGTATTCAATTTGGCTGGGGCCATGAATTTAATGTGCTCTATTTAGGTTTTGATATTGATGGGACTTACCAAAACTTTAATATCACTAATCGGTATGAAATTGGAGCCAGGACCACGGCAACAGGCAACGCTAATGCCACGATTACAACAGTGTCAAAACTAGAAACATCATACGGTATTGATTTTCATCCGGGTGTACTAATATCACCCGCTGTTCTGTTATATGGAAAAGTGGGCGTCCTTCGCAGCTTGTTTAAAGTAACCTCAACGACAGATACGACCGTAGAAACAGGGGGTGGCGCGAGTATTATCGTCAACAACAGTGCTAGCGAAAATACGTATGGATTGCTATTAGCGCTTGGTATCGAAACAAAGGCGAGCCAGCATGTGGGTTTGGGCGTGGAATATCAGTATACCAGTTATCCAAACTTGAGAGCTGTGTTGCAGCACTCGCCGGGTAGTGTGTTTAATAGCGTCAATAATTTTGTTAATAACAGCATTACCACCAGCGGTGTTTTATTTAACGTAAATTATTATTTTAATGATGTCGTGGAGCGTCAGAGACTTTGGGCGCATTACGAACACGGTGGTTTTAATGGCTTATATTTAGGTGTTCATGGTGGTATTAGGAAGGGTTCGCTCAATTTTAGGTTGCGGCATGCGTCTGTTACCAGCAGTGCAGCAGGTAGCTTTAATTTCCAAACGCAAGAAGCACAAAGTGATTCCGCAGGAGGCTTTATTGGATTACAACTAGGGTATGGCCACGTTTTTAAGTGGTTTTATTTAGGTGTTGATGCACTGGGATCGTTTCAACAAATTCACGTTGAAGGTGCAAACCTTGGGCTAAGTGCAACAACGCTCACGCCGGCGTTTACTATCAACACAGAGACAGGCGCTATCCTCGATGGTACTTATGGTATAGACGTACGCCCCGGTGTCGTTGTTTCACCCGCCGTATTGCTCTACGTTCGTGTGGGTGCAGAGCGAACGCGAATTAGAATGCAAGCCTTTACAAAAATAGAAGCGAGTGGAGCCGGTGCTGGGTCGTTTTTTGTTAGCAATCCTGAAGAATTAACGGGGTTACGTTTGGGTGTGGGTGTTGAAACAAAATTGAGTAAACACGTTGGGATGAATTTAGAATATCTTTACACAACTTACGATAAATTTTCTATAAACGGATCAACGGCAACTCCTATCGTGTTTTCTAACTCAACGAACTATACATTAAGAACAGAAGGTTTCTTAGTAGGCTTTCACTATTTTTTTAATTAAACTTAAGGGCATCTCTTGAAATTGTTTTAAAACCATAAAACGCTTTATCGATTTCAATTGCTTGCCAATGCGAGAGGGGGTTCGTGTTTTCGGGAGGCGCCATCCGTAGTTCCTTAGTGCCATCCTGGCACTAACGCCCGAAAACACGAACCCCCTCTCTTTGCCGCAATTGAAAGCTAATGAAAATGAATATGATATGCAAGAAACACAGACTCAGCTTAATCCGAAATCTAAACGAGAAATTATCGCTTGGTGTATTTACGACTGGGCGAACTCGGCCTTTCCCACATTAATTCTCACCTTTATTTTTTCAACGTATTTCACCGAAAAAATCGCCATCAATGAAATTGTGGGTACGTCTCAATGTTGGACTTTGGGTAAATTTATAAAAATAATTAAAAATTGCTTGACATAGAAACCGAAAAAAAATTTTACGTTGTAAACAACGTTTGTTCGAAAAAATAAAATAAGGAACAAACGATGTTAGCGACAGAAAAACTAAAACAATTCCGTACATTCCTCTACAACATCTTCCCCGCGCGACGCGATGCCAATATGAATTTACTCGATGCCCTTTCAAGCCATGGCCATCGCTGCAAAACACCCATAGAATTATGTGAATCGCCATACTTTGAACGTGAATACAGTAGTATTACCGATGCGATTAGCGATGGTTTGTCGGTAGCAAATTGTTGGGATAGCATGATGAAAATACAATATGAACATGTGAGTCATAGCGATGACCGTGTGATCATTATTGCGGATACGACACCACAGTCGCGTCAAAGTGCACACTGTGTTGAAGATCGCCATGTGGTTTACAGCCCTAATCCAGCACCGGGTAACAAACCGATTACCATTGGACATGAATATTCAACGGTATCACTATTGCCCAATGATGGTGCAGCTCAAGAAAAGCATTGGTTAGTTCCACTGGATACGAGGCGCGTTAAAAGCGATGAAAAAGGCAATGTAGTTGGGATGCAGCAAATTAACCGTTGTATTGCAGACTTAGCGCTTACTCATAAATTGGTGGTTAGCGTGGCTGATTCAAAATATGGTACAGAAGCTTGCCGTAAACTGGTTAGCGAAAATCCCAATTGGGTACATCTTTTCCGTTTTAACAGTACCCGTAATGTTTTCGCGCCCGCATCAATAGAAGATAATACCTCAGGAAGTATAAAACGCTATGGTGATGCGATGAAACTAAACGACAGCACGACTCACCGTGAATCCGATGAGATTGTGCAGCAACCCATTACAACCCGCAGTGGCAAAACTTACCAATTGGAGATTAAAATATGGCGTGACCAATTCCTGCGTGGTTCAAAGCAATTTAAAGGATATGAGCATCCTGTTACTGTTGTGCAATTGGTTGCGGTTGATGCTAACGGTAAATCTTTATATAAAAATCCACTCTGGTTAGGACTCGCTGGTGAACGACGTAATGAAATCACAGCATTAGAAGCGTATCACTATTACGATAGACGCTATGACATTGAACACTACTTTCGTTTTGGTAAAGACAAACTGTTATTTGACCGATACCAAACACCGGATGTTAAGCACGAAGAAGATTGGTGGCGGATGACAGCATTAGCGTATACGCAACTTTATCTAGCGAGGAATCTTGCCCCGATTTTACCGAAAAAATGGGAGCGGTATTTGCCGAGCTTCCAAGTGGATAACGAAAAACCATCAATAACTGCGACCCCTTCACAAACGCAACGGGGTTTTTCTACGGTGCTTGATACCGTTGGCACACCTGCTAATCTCTGCAAACCACGCGGTAATCCGCAAGGCAGAACCAAAGGTGATACGCAGGGGAAACGCACGCGACATCCTGCTATTTTCAAAAATAGCAACTCAAAAATTAAAACGATTCAGAGGACTGAAGAAAAGACGCAAAACTCAGACCCTGAAAAAATAGAGGATTTGATTGGGATAGTAAAATCATGGTTGGATAAAATAAATTTTACACCTGAGCAATTCTACGAATTGCTGCAAAAAACAGGTTAAGATTTAGAAACTCACATTTTTTGATTATTGTCCTAACTGGCAAGGGATTTTATTTATCCAAAGTCCAATCAATGGGCAGATGCCGTGGCTGTTGCTGGACTGCTCATTGCGATCAGTAGCCCCTTGTTTGGTGCAGTTGCCGACTATGAAGGTCGACGCAAACCGTGGATTGCTATCTTTGCCGGCATCGCCATAATTGCCGGTTTTTTTCTATGGTTTTCGAAACCATCCCCCGACTATGTGATGTGGACATTGTCGTGGGTGGTGCTCGGCGTTATCGGTGTGGAAGTCAGTGTGGTTTTCTACAACGTGATGTTGCGCGACTTAGCACCCAAGAATTATATCGGTCGGATTTCTGGCTGGGGCTGGGGGCTTGGATATTTTGGTGGGCTGACCTGTTTGGTGATCGCGTTATTAGTTTTTGTGCATGGAGACACCCGTTGGCTTGGGTTGAATCGCCAGACGTTTGAACACATCAGAATCACGGGGCCATTCGTATCGATTTGGTATTTCATTTTCGCTATACCCTTATTCGTTTGGACAAAAGATCGGTCTAGCAGCGGCATTAGCTATCGAAAGGCGTTAAGCGACGGTGCTAATCAACTATTAGAGACCCTTCGCAAGCTGCCGAGATATAAAGAAATATTAAAATTTTTAATCGCGAGAATGATTTATACGGACGGTCTCAATACGATTTTTGCCTTTGGGGGGATCTATGCGGCGGGAACGTTTGGAATGAGTTTTACCGAAGTCATTCAATTTGGCATTTCATTAAACGTTGCGGCCGGCATCGGCGCCATTGGTTTTGCGTGGTTAGATGATTATATCGGCCCAAAGCCTACCATCTTGATTTCGTTACTGATTATGTTCTTGAGTGGAGTTGGGATACTGATCGTTCATAGCAAGCTTGCCTTCTGGATATTGGGAATGGTGCTAAGTCTTTGCGTGGGACCGGTACAAGCGGCGAGTCGCTCCCTCATCGCGCGTGCCGCACCACCGGAATTGGTTGCGGAAATGTTTGGTTTGTATGCCTTTTCTGGAAAGGCGACGGCATTTATTGGGCCATGGCTAGTGGGCGCGTTTACACTGTTCTTTGATAGCCAACGCATTGGAATGAGTAGTGTGCTGGCATTTTTATTAGTGGGTGGAATCATTTTATGTTTCGTTAGAGCTCCAACGACACCTGCCGACTAAGCCTTGTCCCAGCGGCCAAAATCCCATATACTCGCCAAAATTAACCGTTCAGGATGGCGGGAGGGCTTTGTGCGTCAAAAGTCGGTAAAAAATTCGGCCACCTTGTCTGCAAGGCAGACTGCCTATCGGTTAGTAGGGTTACAGGCGGTTGTAGTGCTAGTAATTGCTGCGTGTTGGCTATTGGGCGGAATGCCTGAAGCGTTGTCGGCCCTTTTGGGAGGGGCGGCGTGTGTGATACCGAGCCTTTACTTTGCGAGACGGCTATTTGCCACGACAAGTGCGCGCGAGGCAAAGAAGATTATTCGGGCCTTCTATTTAGGAGAGCTGGTTAAGTTGGCACTGAGTGTCGTGATGGTGGTGTTCATTATTATGTTTATCCGAGTCACGATCGTACCGTTTATAACCGGCTTCATAGGGGCTCAATTTGGATTTTGGCTAGCGCCAATGATGATTAAACTCGATGCAATAAAGAGTAGTGACTAGATGAACGGAAAAGCCGGCACATCACAAGCAGAATATGTTCAGCATCACATGCAGCACTGGCAGCTGAATCTCCATAATTTTACGTTTTCCAATGGAGGGTTCTGGACCTTCAATCTCGACACCATCATTATTTCAGTCGTACTAGGCTGTGTGTTTTTATTTCTTTTTTATTTAGTCGCCAGACGTCCAATCGTTGGAGTCCCTGGAAAAGGACAGAATTTTGTAGAACTAGCCATCGATATGGTTGATAACACGGTAAAAGATTCTTTTCATGGTGACCGCAGCTTAATTGCACCGCTAGGGCTCACCATTTTCATGTGGGTCTTCTTGATGAACTTCATGGATTTGGTTCCAGTCGACTTAGTCCCTCGCTTGTTTCATTATGCTGGCGTTGAGCACTTCAAAGCTGTTCCAACAGCAGACCCCACATTAACATTCGGTATGTCCATTGCCGTATTTTTACTGATTATTTATTACAACTTTAAAATGAAAGGCGGTATTGGTGTAGCAAAAGAAACGTTAAGCAGGCCATTTGGTTGGTATTTATTTCCAATCAATGTGTTATTTCGCTTGATCGATGAACTTGTCAAACCAATGTCGTTAGCATTGCGACTTTTTGGTAATCTGTTCGCCGGAGAATTAATTTTTATATTAATTGCCCTGTTGCCCTGGTGGATGCACTTCACCTTAGGTGCTGTGTGGACGATATTCCATTTACTAGTGATTTTGATTCAAGCGTTCATCTTTGCGATGCTAACGATCGTTTATTTAACTATGGCGCAAGAATCACATTAAGATACTGTCCCATAAGGGGGCGTGTTTAATTAAATAAAAGAGGAGAAGTCATGAATATTGCAGCCTTAATCGCAACAGTTCAGGGGATGTCTGCTATCGCAGCAGCATTATTAATTGGGCTTGCTTCAATGGGCACTGCCATTGGGTTTGGTGTCTTGGGTGGTAAGTTTTTGGAAGGTGTTGCACGCCAACCAGAACTGTCTCCAATGCTGATGGTGCGTATGTTTTTGATGGCTGGGTTGGTTGACGCATTTGCGGCTATTTCGTTAGCAATGGGCTTGGTTTTAATGTTTACCAAAAACCCATTTTTAGCAGCAGTAACGGACGCTGTTAGTAAAGTGGTTAGATAATTAAGAGGTATCCGTTATGGATATAAATGCTACGCTCATCGTACAAATGGTGGTATTTGTCGCCTTTATTTGGGTGACAATGCGCTTTATTTGGCCGCCAGTAGTCAAGGCGTTAGAGGAAAGGCGCAAAAAAATTGCTGATGGTTTGGCAGCCGCAGAACAAGGTCAAAAAGATCTTGAGCATGCTCAAATAAAAGTAAAAGAAATGCTAACCGATGCAAAAGCCGAAGCTTCTCATATTATCGAGCAAGCGAACAAGCGTGCTAATTATATTATCGAAGAATCTAAAGCGAAGGCACGTGAGGCAGGTGAGCATTTATTGGAGCTGGCGAAAAGTGAAATCACTCAAGAATATAATGCTGCCAAAGAAAAACTGATGAAGCAAGTGTCAGAAATTGCCGTTGCAGGTGCCGAGCGTATTTTGCAAAAAGAAGTCGATAAAGCAAGTAATGATCGTTTGGTCGATGAATTAGTGAGTGAAATTTAATATGTCACAACTATTAACCATTGCACGACCTTATGCTAGAGCTGTATTTTCCGATGCGCTCGATAATCGCTTATTAACGCAATGGTCAGAGATATTAACGGCATTAGCGTATATCGTCGAAAACAAAAAAGCCGAACAACTCATCATCGACCCAACCCTGACAGACAAAGAGCGCAAAGAACTGTTTTACTCACTGGTTCAATCTGCGTTACCAAAAACTGTTTCTGCATTGGGGGATCGTATTGAGCGTTTTATTGATTTATTAGTGGATGAAAAACGTCTGACGCTATTGCCAGATATTGCTTTTTTATATCATCAGTTGCTAAACGAACAGCAAGGGATTATCGATGCGGAAGTTATCTCGGCTTATCCCATGAGTGAAGACCATCGGGAAGGTATTAAAAAAGCACTGGAAAGTCGATTTAATTCGAAAGTTTCGTTGAATTTCTCTAAAGATGAAAGTTTAATTGGTGGTGCTATTATCCGTGCGGGAAACTGGGTAATGGATGGTTCTGTTAAAGGTAAATTGGCAAAATTGGCCGAAGATCTTAACAGTTTATGATAAGTAAGAATGATATGTCCCTATTGCGCAAGATGCATTTTTGAATAACGAGGTGGAATTATGGCAACACAAATACAACCATCGGAAATTAGCGACATCATCAAGTCGCGCATTGAAAAACTAGACATCAAACCGGAGGTGAGAACCGAAGGTACCATCGTGAATTTAAAAGATGGCATCGTCCGGATTTATGGTCTGCGTGATGTGATGTATGGGGAAATGATCGAATTTCCTGATAATACCTATGGCTTGGCGTTCAACTTAGAGCGAGACTCTGTGGGTGCTGTAGTCTTGGGGGCATATGAACATTTAGAAGAAGGCATGACGGCACGTTGCACCGGTCGCATTCTTGAAGTACCCATTGGTGAAGCGTTGTTAGGCCGTGTTGTCGATGCATTGGGAAACCCGAT
Organism: Candidiatus Paracoxiella cheracis; assembly: GCF_049348705.1. Taxonomy (GTDB): domain Bacteria; phylum Pseudomonadota; class Gammaproteobacteria; order Coxiellales; family Coxiellaceae; genus Paracoxiella; species Paracoxiella cheracis. The sequence continues at coordinate 54,176 of NZ_CP186485.1, forward strand.
TGATGGTAAAGGTCCTATTGATACCGAACTCACCTCCCCGATTGAAAAAGTGGCTCCTGGCGTTATTACGCGAAAATCAGTCGATACCCCACTACAAACGGGATTGAAATCTATCGATGCGATGGTTCCAATTGGGCGTGGTCAACGTGAATTAATTATTGGCGATCGCCAAATTGGTAAAACAGCCATTGCGATAGACACCATCATTAACCAAAAACATACCGGTGTTAAATGTATTTATGTTGCAATCGGGCAAAAACAATCCTCGGTTGCAGCGGTAGTGCGCAAACTTGAAGAACACGGTGCAATGGAACACACGATTGTCGTCGCGGCGAGCGCTTCAGAAGCAGCATCGTTACAATACTTAGCGCCTTATGCGGGCTGTACGATGGGCGAGTATTTCCGTGATCGTGGCGAACACGCACTGATTATATATGATGACTTAACAAAACAAGCGTGGGCGTATCGTCAAATCTCGTTATTATTGCGAAGACCACCGGGTCGCGAAGCCTATCCGGGTGATATTTTCTATCTACATTCACGATTACTAGAACGCGCAGCGCACGTTAATGAAGAATACGTGGAAAAATGTACAGACGGAAAAGTGAAAGGTAAAACCGGCTCATTGACTGCATTACCTATCATTGAAACTCAAGCAGGTGACGTGTCGGCCTTTATTCCGACCAACGTAATTTCGATCACAGACGGACAAATTTACTTAGACGTGAATTTATTTAATTCCGGTATTCGCCCTGCAATTAATGCGGGTTTATCGGTATCGCGTGTGGGTGGTGCCGCGCAAACCAAGATCATTAAAAAATTAATCGGTGGCTTGCGTATTGCCTTGGCGCAATATCGTGAGTTAGAAGCGTTCTCACAATTTGCATCCGATTTGGATGAAGCGACACGCAAACAACTCGAGCACGGCCAACGTATCACCGAAATATTGAAACAACCGCAATATGAGCCACTGAGCGTTGCTGAAATGGCAATTGTTTGGTATGTGGTTAACAACAATTATTTAGATAATGTTGAAGTGAAGAAGATCGTGGATTTTGAAAACGCATTATTGAGTTTTCTGCGCGATCAACATCGAGACTTGTTGGAAGAAATCAACAAACATCCAGTTTATTCGGATGAAATCGTCGACAAAATTAAAGCGGCGGTTGATGAGTTTGTGAAAACGGGAGCCTATTAGGCCGTCATTCTGGGTGAAGTGAATGTAGGGATTTGGAAAAAAGACTTGGATTAGAGAATGTCAAAAGCGAGAGAGATTAGAACAAAAATAACGAGCATCAAAAACACGCAAAAAATCACGCGTGCAATGGAGCTCGTCGCCGCGAGTAAAATGCGTAAAGCACAAGACCGTATGGCTATGTCTCGCCCTTATGCTGAAAAAATTCGTAAGGTTATCGCGCACGTGGCTGCGAGCCATGCAGAATACAGTCACCCTTACCTTGAGGAACGCGAAGACATTAAGCGCGTGGGCTTTATTGTCGTTTCAACGGATCGTGGATTATGCGGTGGTTTGAACGTGAATTTATTTCGCGCCTGTGTTACCGAGATGAAAAAGTGGGACGACAAAAACGTTGGCACTGAGCTGTGTATCATTGGGCGCAAAGGTGATGCATTTTTTGCACGCCATGGTGGCGACGTTGTGGGCATTGCTGATCATTTGGGTGATGAACCCGAGGTACAAGATATCATCGGTATCGTTAAAGGGATGTTAGATCACTTCAACGAAGGGAAAATAGATGCAATTTACATAGCAAGCAATGACTTTGTGAATACGATGGTGCAAAAACCGATTGTTCGTCAGCTTCTGCCTTTACAAAAAGAAGAGCAGGAAACACAAGGATATTGGGATTATATTTACGAACCCGATTCCTCTAAAGATTTATTGGAAATGTTATTAATTCGTTACATTGAATCACAAGTTTATCAGGCCGTGGTTGAAAACATTGCCTGCGAACAAAGTGCTCGCATGGTTGCAATGAAAAATGCCACTGAAAATGCGGGTGATTTAATTGACGAATTACAATTAATTTATAATAAAGCCCGACAAGCCGGGATTACGCGTGAAATTTCCGAAATTGTTGCGGGCGCAGCCGCCGTAGAATAAATAGCGAGGATTACGAATGAGAGCAAAAGGTAATATCATAGAAATCATTGGCGCCGTCGTCGACGTTGAGTTCCCTCGTAAAGATGTACCCAAGGTCTATGACGCATTGAAAGTAGAAGAAAAAAATCTTACTTTGGAAGTGCAACAACAGCTAGGTGATGGAGTCGTGCGTGCCATTGCGATGGGCAGTACCGAAGGCTTAAAACGCGGACTCGCGGTTGAAAATACAGGTGCTCCTATCGAAGTTCCTGTCGGTGTAAAAACACTGGGCCGCATTATGAACGTATTGGGCGAACCCATCGATGAAGCAGGCCCAATTGGTTCCGATGAGTTTTTGCCTATTCATCGTGAAGCGCCGAGCTTTGTTGACCAAGCGGGCAGTACCGAATTATTAGAAACCGGTATTAAAGTAATCGACTTACTGTGTCCTTTTGCGAAAGGTGGCAAAGTCGGTTTGTTTGGTGGTGCGGGTGTGGGCAAAACCGTCAACATGATGGAATTAATTCGCAATATCGCCATTGAACATAGCGGATATTCTGTATTTGCTGGTGTCGGTGAGCGAACCCGTGAAGGTAACGACTTCTACCATGAAATGAAAGAATCCAATGTATTAGATAAAGTAGCATTGGTGTATGGACAAATGAATGAGCCACCGGGTAACCGTTTGCGTGTTGCATTAACAGGATTAACGGTTGCAGAATCTTTCCGTGACGAAGGTCGCGACGTGTTGATGTTTATCGACAACATTTTCCGCTATACCTTGGCGGGTGTGGAAGTATCTGCGTTATTAGGGCGTATGCCATCGGCTGTAGGTTATCAACCCACGCTTGCTGAAGAAATGGGCGCGCTACAAGAACGTATTACATCGACAAAAACAGGCTCAATCACATCAATTCAAGCGGTTTACGTGCCCGCAGACGATTTGACAGACCCCTCGCCTGCGACCACGTTTGCGCACTTGGATGCAACGGTTGTGTTATCGCGCCAAATTGCAGAGCGTGGTATTTATCCTGCGATCGATCCACTCGATTCGACGAGTCGACAATTAGATCGATTAATCATTGGTGATGAACATTATGATGTAGCACGTAGCGTTCAAGAAACTTTACAGCGCTACGAAGAATTAAAAGATATTATTGCGATTTTGGGTATGGATGAATTGTCGGAAGAAGACAAACTCACGGTCCGACGTGCACGTAAAATCCAACGCTTCTTATCGCAACCATTTTTCGTTGCCGAAGTTTTCACAGGTTCGCCTGGAAAATATGTTTCGCTCAAAGATACCATACGTGGATTCAAAGGCATTATTAACGGTGAATACGATGAATTACCGGAACAAGCCTTTTATATGGTCGGTAGCATTGAAGAAGCAATCGAGAAAGCGAAATCATTATAATTAGGATTACCCATGGCACAAAAAACCATGCAACTTGAAATTGTTAGCGCAGAAGCTGCCATATTTACCGGGGCGGTTGAGTTAATTATTGTGAGCGGTGGCATGGGTGAACTTGGCATTTATCCAGGGCACACGGCATTATTAACGTCGTTAAAGCCGGGGCAAATCCGCGCGACGCTCGAAGGCGGGAAAGAAGAAGTTTTTTATATTTCCGGAGGCATGCTAGAAGTGCAGCCGGAATCGATAACGGTATTAGCGGATACTGCCTTAAGAGCAGCAGATTTGGATGAGGCTGCTGCATTGGCCGCTAAAGAAGAAGCAGAACGAAAAGCTAAAGAACAAAAGGCGGGCATCGAATACTCAAGAGCAATGACGGAATTGGCTGAAGCAGCCGCACAGCTACGAGCGATCGAAATGATCCGCAAACAAGCCAAACGATAGATGCTGTCTCAGATTAGCGAAATGTTAACAGCCCCTAATTGGGCTAAAATAGAAATATAGGTTTCCACGCGTAATGGAATGTCTCAGAGTTCTTATTAGAAAGGTTTATTAATCATGGGCTTAAATGTTGTCATTCTTGCTGCCGGCAAAGGAAAACGGATGGCCTCAAACCTTCCTAAAATATTGCATCCTTTAGGTGGTATTCCTTTGTTAGAACGTGTGGTCAAGACGGTACAAGCATTGAAGGCTGACAAAATCCATGTTGTCTATGGCAATGGCGGCAGTGCCGTACGTGATGTGCTCAGTTATTTGCCCGTTCATTGGGTGGAGCAGGAAGAGCAACTCGGAACAGGACATGCGGTGTTGCAAGCCCTACCCCATTGCAAAGACAAAGATCAAGTCCTCGTGCTTTATGGCGACGTTCCGCTGATTTCATTGAAAACATTACACCACTTATTAGAAAGCACACCACGCAGTGGTTTGGGTTTAGTGGTGACGGAACTCAAGAATCCGACTGGTTTAGGGCGCATCATTCGTAATGAATTGGGAAATATTATACGTATCGTTGAGCACAAAGATGCAACGCCCGCGCAATTAAAAATTTGCGAGATCAATACAGGCATCATGGTTGCGCAAGCGAAACATTTAAAAAACTGGTTACCAAAATTAAAAAATTCCAATCGTCAAAAAGAATATTATTTAACGGACGCGGTAGCGCAGGCTGTTGCCGATGGTCTTCCTGTCGGTGGTGTCATGGCGCACTGCTCTCAAGAAGTGCAGGGTGTTAACGATCGTTGGGAACTTGCAAATTTAGAGCGATACTTCCAACGCACCATGGCAAAAAAATTAGCTTTAGCAGGCGCAACCATTATCGATCCTAATCGTCTCGATGTGCGTGGTGATGACGTACACGTTGCGCATGACGTTACGATTGATGTGAATGTTGTGCTAGAAGGAAAAATTAAAATCGGCAAAAATAGTAAAATTGGTCCGCACGTCGTTTTGAAAAATGTCACGATTGGTGACAACGTAGAAATACGAGCAAATACCGTCATTGAAGACGCAATCATTGCGAATAATTGTACGATTGGACCATTTTCTCGCATTCGCCCGGGTACTGTTTTAGAAAAGGATGTCAAAATTGGTAATTTTGTTGAAACGAAAAAAACAAAAATCGGTCGTGGCAGCAAAGCGAATCATTTAGCCTATCTTGGTGACACGACGATTGGCAGCCATGTCAATATCGGTGCAGGCACAATTACGTGTAATTATGATGGCGCAAACAAGTGGCAAACCACCATTAAAGACTATGCGTTCGTCGGTTCAAACACCTCGCTCGTTGCGCCGGTTATCATTGCAGAAGGTGCAACCATTGGTGCGGGGTCTACCATCACAGAAGATGCGCCAGCTAACTGCTTGACCATCAGCCGCGCGCGTCAGCGCACTATCGATAATTGGAAACGACCGGATAAGAAAAAAGAATAAGATGAATGAAGTGGTTGCGACCACAATTGCCCTCACTAACGCAATTGCGGTGCTTGAGAAATATTTAAAGTCCGCTTAATGCTAAATGACGGATCTTTTTTCGAGAGTTTCGCTTGCAAAAAATCACAAAGAGATTTACGGTGAGGGCTATCCAGGATTTTATTTCTTTGGGTTTCTAAACTCGCCTCGCTTTTTTTATTGGATTGGGCGTCAATTAAATTTCTTACGGCTTTTTGCCAGTACTCAATGGTATATTCTCCTTCCTCTGGAGTAAAATAATTGTCTAGATAATTTCGAAGATCATTTTCTTCTGCAAGATTTAAAGAAAGCGCGCTTTTAATGGATTCTGGAAAAAATCGCTTCAATCGTTTTAACAGTTTTCCTGCTAGTTTCATAACAAAACTCGGGATGCGTGTATGGTTGCTATTCGCGATAAAACCAGCAGAAATTTTGCCTCCGATTGCAAGATAAGCAGTAATGGCGATTTCGAGCTGCTTTTTCTTCTCGGCAGAAACTTCCTCACAAAGATTTTGCTGGGCTTGCGGTAAATCCTTTGGCGATGTTGATAGCACTTCGGCGGATAACTTAGGATGCCTGCGCATTTGGTCAGCCGCCTCAGCGGGAGTCATTTGTCTTTTCTCTAAATGAGAAATATAGAAGTGGCGACTAAAAAAACCCTTATTTCTCAGTGTAGAAATACCGTTCTGTTTGTTTTCTTCTTCTATGTCATTACTACTTCTTCTAAGGGCTTGATAAGTTTCGGAGTTAGCAACTTGATTGAGCATATTTGAAAATTTAGAGTCTTTCAGTGAGGATAACGACAGTTTTTTCGAGAATAGCTCAATGCGTTTTTGCAAATGTGGTCTATTTTCTTCATGGGGCATCTCATTAGATCGAAGGTATTCTTGTGTGTAGACTTCAAGTCTAATGCAGTCTAATTTTTTTAAAGAACGATCAATGTCTTTTGCATGATTTTCAGGAAAAACCTCGGGAACATTGTTGTTTTTTAAATCATTGGCAAGGTTTGAGAACTCAGAGAATTGATGAGTTAGAAACTCCCAGTTGTAGTTTTCTTTATAAACAGATGAGAAATTACCAGTGTCATTAATGAACTGTTCGAGTTTAAGAAACATCCTTTCATATTCTTCAAATAACTTTTTAAACTCCTCAATAGAATTATTTTTTTGTGCTTCGGATTCGCGAAGTCTATTTTCTTCAAATAGCTTCGCATTAGACAAAAGGTATTTTTGCACGTGGATTTCAAACCAAACGTACTTTAATGTATTTAAAGAAGATTGAATGCCTATTAGATGATCTTCAGGAAAATCATGGGGAGCATTGTTGTTTTCTAAGTCATCGGCAAGTTTTGAAAAGTGAGAAAATTGACATTCTTGTGTTATCCAATCAATATTTACATTATAAGATGAGGCATTTTCGGTATTGTGAATGAATCCTTTGAGTGTAAAAAATATGTTTTTATACTCTTCAAACAGTGTCTTAAATTGTTTAATGAAATTATTTTCTTGTGCTTCTGGTTCGGTACTATCACCAAGGCATTCTGAAAAAGAAAAAGGAGGTATGCTAACGTTACGGATTATTTCTTTTTTTATAGTATTGTCAGTCTTGCAAGCCTGTTCCAGCTCTTCCAACTTATGATAATCTCCGGCAGCTTGTAGTGTGAGATTAGGATATTTTTTAGGTTTTTTTGGGTTTCTATTTTTACTATAGACAGTCCAAGTTTTGGTTTTGGGATCGTAAAATTGAACATGTGATCTCGTGAGGAGGCCTTCTACAGTCCAGTCATAGAGCTTGGATTCACCTGTTGAATCCAAGCGTGACTTTTTTTTCAGCCGGGGTTTAATTTTTGCGTGGTTTTTAGGTTCAAAAAAATCGATATATAATTTTTTTAGTAGGGATGCAATCGGGATGCGGGGGTCGTAATGGGTATGAAGATCAAATTCGGTATATAGGAGTGCTCCCCGGTAATAGTTCATAGCCTCTTCTGCAAAATTTCTTGCTGTGGTAGGACTCATGGGCTGTAATGATTCTTGGAGAGTGTATGCAATTTTTACCGCAATAAACAGACTAATTTTATCGAACTCTTTAAGAAGACCCATCGTTTTGAAAGCGCTTGCTAGCTTATGAAGTTTTTTTTCAACGTGGTTATTCAGGTTGTTAGCAGTAAGGGCCAAGCAAACGCCGATCGATTTTCCAATATAGCCCTCTGAAACAAGATCACTAGCTTTTCGCAGTACTTGTATATCTGGATGTTCCGTTTGCTGTAACATCCTTGTTGAAGCAACTTGAATGGCGTTTAATAAGTTTAAAATATCGGCCCGCACAACAGAAATAAAGTCTCGAACTTGAGTTTGTAATGTGGCAAACACTGCGGTTGAGTTTAAAATATCAGTATTAAAAAAATGATACTCATTCCACAAGTCTTGAAGTTCTTGCATCACGTTATCGGTAGCAGGTTGCTTAAATGGATGGAAAATAGGATTAACATGTATCGAAGTTTTCAATGGTTACTCTTTTTTGTGAAGTTGACATTCTGTGTATTTTAACATTTTTGACGTAAAAAAATATACGGTTTTTGCTAGTATTGAAACTTTTTGAAACTTTAGAATTTAATTAAACTCAAAAATAGGTAGTTTATAGATTGAAACATATAGTTACAAAACTTGTTTTTGTAATATGATATAATTGGCAAATTAGTAAGGGCTTTTTTTCTTTGCCACAACTGAAATGCTATTTCATTAACTAGAAACGGATCTCTTGAGGTGCTTGTAGAAGAAGCGCTAGATACAATTTTTGGAAAAGTGATGGTCACTATACGTTTTAATGAATATGCAATTAGATTGAAAGGTTCGGTTCCACGGATTGGCTCAAAAGCGCCCGATTTTACACTGACAAAAGCAAATTTAGTTGATATTACACTCGAAGCAATTAATGCCCGACGTATCATATTAAATATCTTTCCGAGTATAGATAGCCCAGCTTGCGCGCAATCGGCGAGAAAATTCAATGCGGCGGCTACTGAATTAGATAATGTCTATATCCTGTGCATTTCCGCAGACCTCCCTTTCGCCATCAACCGATTTTGTATGGGAGAAGGTTTAACATGTGTTCAGTTTTTATCGAGTTTTCGGTACCCAAACTTTGGCAAAAATTATGGAGTAAAAATTAGCAAGGGTCCTTTATCCGGACTGCTCGCAAGGTGTGTCATGGTGCTCGATGAAAATAAACACGTCATTTATAGCGAGCTTGTAAAGCAACTGGAAGAAGAGCCTGATTATGAAAGACCGCTTCTTGCTTGCAATTAGCCAAAAATAAATTTTAAGGGACATTCTTAACGTTTATTTAAGATTTTTCTAGGAATTAGATATTTTGTTTCATGATAAGGCGCAGTAGAATGAGTGGTGCATTCATGGAGCGAAAAAGCAATCGCTAAAATAATTTTGCGATAATAAAACAGCCATTGTAGTTTCCGAATGCCATGTGTTCTTTCGAAACACGCATAAAATTACTCAAATATAACCACACGATTTGATGATTAAGATTATTTTAATACTAAAATTTTATGCTACTAAAATACATTTTAACGGTAAGAAATGCTTACCGTAGTTGTAACCTTAAAGCGAACAACAAAATGTTAATTGCTTTATCTTATTTTCAGCGATAAGGCTGATTTGTGAGTTGAATATGCTTCGTTCAGATGGATATACACAGATGTTGAATGATGAAAATTCAGACTCACAGCCCGATGGTAATGTAGAAAGCGCTCACGCTTTAGTGCCTGCTCCAGTTCAAGGGAGTAGTGTAGGAAGTCTATCACCCTCTGCAATTAGCGCTGTTAAATCTACAGTTAATTGGACTTTGTTCGGTGCTTTCATAGGCGCACTTTACATTCCGCAAACTTTAGCGGCTACTAGACAGATGGATCCAAAGAATGGTCGATACTGGGGGTGGTTTCCTGCACTCATTAGCGCAACAGCAAATGGATTGTTAACGCCCTTGGTAACAAAAGACCTTTTCTCGCCTAAGTCATGGAAGCATCTTGCACTATATTGGTTTGCTCTAGTATCAACTTTTGGCCTCCTTGGCTCTCCTTTAGCATCGCCCACGGTAGCTGGAGTTGTAGAATCATTGACTATTTTACTGTGTGGAGATCATTCAATTTGTCCGGAACTACCGCGAGATAAAAGCAAAATACGTGAGCTCTTAACAAATACCGCAATGGCGGATGAAGTTTTAGGAGAGACAACATTTAAATTTATAGAAAGTACTGGCAATATTGCTCTCCTTTTACAGGGTATTTTTATGAGCATGGGTCTAATGAAGCTCATTGAAAAAATATATCCTAAAATACTAAAACTTTTTAAGAAAAATTTACCACCAGAAACGATTTGCAAAAAAATTGAGGAATGGATTGATCAGGAAGGCAATGAAGAAACAATTAAATCGGTTCTTTATATAAATGGAAATCAAGATGAAGGCTTAAACTCTCACAGGGAGATCTATGCTAAAATTTCCAAATGGAAGAGGTATCTCCCAGATGGTATTGGCAAGGCCATGCGCCAACTGCTGTCCATAGGAGGTGCTTCATGGTTGGGCTATATTTTGTCGCCTGAAATACCTGAAGCCATATTTTACAGTAGGGAGGGGGTAGTATTGCCGCTGCCAGGATTTGGCATTAAAGAAATTGATGAGGCCTTTAGCAAGGAGGGGGTAAGTACGGCGCTAGGTATTTTTGCAAATGCATTGTTATTTGGGCCTATAATATATAACACATTGCCTTTACTCTATAAAAACCTGGATGCAATTTTTGATTTTAGTGAGAATTCAATTTCGTGGCGCTCCAAATTAAAAATTTTTGGACCTCTTTTTCTGACATTGCTCACATTGCTCACGGTGCTCTTTCAAGGCGATGAAGTCAATTTCTCTTTCGAGACTTGCTTGACAGCGATTGTCGCCTTAATCGCGAATTATAGTGGCATGGTATTGCCAGAAAATCTGCGTTGCTTAGTACAACAAATTAAAGGTCAACCGCCACCCTATTCATCTGATTCGGAACTGCCTGTAGCAAGAACACGTGCTATGCAGCAGTATCACAAAGGTTTATTTTTTCAACCGAAGCAAAATCAAGGTCCTTCAGAGGAACAAGCGTGTCGCGATGCTCGTGATAGATTATTGCCATCCCTGTCAATAATCGACTCGCAATACGCGACAACTTAAATAGCCGCGGACGTCCTCGTCGCCCGCGCTCCGCGACCTCACGGCTCGACTACGCACGGGCTCTCAAATGACTTGACGGCTCGTAAAGATTTTTTGCAGTCGCTTACGCTCGGCAAAAAATCCGAGCCTACCGCGGAATACGCGCCTTCGCTTCGCTCTCCATGGCGCGCATCGTCTGAGAGACAGAGCGAAGATTCCAGGGTAATAATAGAGAACGGAGGAACACCTGCTGCCCCCTCGTAGAAATATTTTACCCGTTAAATACTAGGACTCGCAAAATCCCAAATCGCCGAAATGGCTTTGTAATAACGCAACGGCTGTTGCTGCAGCCGTTTCTGTGCGTAAAATTCGCGGACCTAAAGAAAATCCTATAAAACCTGCATTTTTTGCGTTTTCAATTTCTTCTGCGCTTAATCCGCCCTCGGGACCAATGAGCACTGTGACGCGTTTTTCAATTTTAGGCAAAGCCGATAAACCCTTATTCGCATTTGGGTCACAGACAAATTTCAATCCTTCCCTTGTTCTAGAAAGCCAAGCGTCAAGCGCTTGAGCGGTTTTTAATTCGGGGATGATGCAGCGACCGGATTGTTCGCACGCAGCGATGATGACACCGTGCCAATGTGCTAAACGATTGTCGAGACGCTTGGCGGTTAATTTCACGTTACAACGTTCGGTCAATACGGGAGTGATCGAAGCCACACCCAGCTCCACTGTTTTTTGAATGGCATAATCCATTCGTTCACCTTTGGAAATGGCTTGGCCTAGCTCAATCTGAAGTGGCGATTCGGTTTCTGTGTTGTTTTTTGAAATAACATCGACAACAGCGTGTTTGCTGTCAATCGCAGCGAGTTTAGCGTTGTATTCACCACCCTCTCCATTAAAGATGACTAAATCACCACCCGTTTTGATGCGTAAAACACGTAATACATGATGGCTTGCTTTTATGTCTAAACGAATGGAAACGTTTGGTTTGAGATCGCCGTCGTAATAAACTCGAAGCGTTGACATAAAATTTCTCCATCACTTGCACAAAATCGTTGACAGTGTCATATTGTCATAGATAAATCTAAGCGAAATCAACCTTTAATGGTAGTACGGACAGCGCTATGGCGGCTAACAGGATTGTGGCAGTGGTGAAATTGCTGGTGCTGGTCAGCATGATTGGCATCTGTCCTTTGGCCATCGCAAAGAGTCCAGAGAACATCGCCCTCATAAAAAAACAGCTTATTCAATATCACGATTCGGGTGAGTATTATCAAGACTTTTCCACGGTGATAAAAGAAGCGATGTATTATTTGCAGTTTCGCATTAATCAAAATAAACGCTCAAAACACCCAGAAAAACTAGCCGTCGTTTTAGCCATTGATGAGACGGCGTTGTCGAATTATGCAGACATGGTGCACTTAGGGTTTGGTGGAACCTACCAAGATATTTCGGAATTAGAAGCCGAAGGGCACGATCCGGTTATCCCTTATACTCTAACACTTTATAATTACGCCAAAGCACATGGAGTCGCTGTATTTTTTGTGACAGGTCGCAAACGCTATCAACGTGCGGCAACGGTGCGAAATTTGGAAGTTGTTGGGTATGAGGGCTGGGCAGGGTTATTTATGGAGCCAAATAATTACAACGATAGGTCAGTAGTGCCATACAAAACGAAAGAACGTAAGAAAATCATGGCTATGGGTTACGATATCATCTTGAATATTGGTGGCCAACAGAGTGATCTTGCCGGTGGAAGCGCTGACATGACATTTAAATTACCAAATCCGTATTACCAGGTGGGCTGAAGGCACACAATCCGTTATAATGCACGAATGACTGTAACAGCCGAAACACAAATGCCATTACCTTTATTCAGCACGATCAATCCTGTAGAGATTGAGCCGAGGCTCGATCATATTTTGCAAGCCAATCGACAACACGTTCAGCAGATTCTGCAACAAGGTGATCACTTTACGTGGGAGAACTTGATGCAGCCTCTGGAAGATCTTGAGGATGAACTCAATGAATTTTGGGAGCCCATCGCGCACTTAAATGCCGTAGTGAATTCACCGGAGCTGCGAGATGCTTATAATGCGTCTTTACCCAAAATCACAGAATATTACACAGAGTTAAGTCACAACCAAGAACTCTACGAAGCAATTAGCTCCATCGGGCACGAGTTAGAATATCAACGATTAAATTCAGCGCAGCGCAAGGTGATCGATAATGAATTACGCGATTTTAAATTATCGGGTATAGCACTGCCAGCAGCCAAAAAACAGCGCTTTGCCGAACTTTGTAAACAACTGTCGCAGTTATGCTCAAAATTTGAAGAAAATGTATTAGACGCGACGCAAGGCTGGACAAAACACATTACCGATGAAAAAAAATTGGCAGGATTGCCAGAGCATGCCATTGCTGCAGCCAAACAAACAGCCGAACAACGGCAAAAAGAAGGATGGTTGTTTACATTAGAGATTCCCTCTTACTTTGCAGTAGTTACCTATGCAGAATCACGAGCGTTTCGAGAAGAAATGTATCGCGCTTATACCACTCGGGCATCGGATCAGGGGCCAACGGCGAAGCAGTGGGACAATACCGAAATCATGCAGGATATTTTAAAATATCGTCTTGAGTTAGCACGCTTGCTTGATTTCAATAATTTTGCAGAATATTCCTTAGCTACGAAAATGGTGAAGCAGCCACAACAGGCGCTCGATTTCTTATATCAATTAGTCGAAGCATCCTTACCTAAGGCGCGCGAGGAGTTCACAGAACTCAGTGAGTTTGCAGCAAAAGAATTGGGTATTGCAAACTTAGAAGCTCACGACGTTATATTTGCCTCGGAAAAATTGCGCCAACATCGCTATGCGATTTCCCAAGAAGAGTTGCGACCGTATTTTCCAGAGCCTCAGGTCTTGGAAGGTTTATTTGCCATCGTCAAGCGATTATTCAATGTGCGTATTGAAGAGCGTAAAGATGCTGATGTTTGGCATCCAGATGTGCGTTGCTTTGCGCTTTACGATGCAAAAAATGAATTACGCAGTTATTTTTACTTTGATTTATATGCGCGCGAAAATAAACGTGGCGGTGCTTGGATGGATGATGCGCGTCCGCGGCGCCGTTTGGGCAATGGTGAACTACAACTGCCGATTGCCTGTGTCACGTGTAATTTCAATCCGCCCGTGGGTAGTGACCCTGCTCTTTTCAGCCATATTGATGTGGTTACCTTGCTGCATGAATTTGGCCATGCCTTGCAGCACATGTTAACCAAAATCGATTATGCGGACGTGTCGGGTATCAGTGGTGTGCCGTGGGATGCGGTTGAGGTGGCTAGCCAGTTTTTAGAGAACTGGGCTTGGGAAAAAGAATCACTAGATTTATTAGCAAAACACTATAAAACAGGCGAGCCATTGCCGGATGAGCTTTATCAAAAAATGCGTAAGGCTCAGAATTTTCAGGCGGCGATTTTAATGATGCGCCAGCTTCAATTTGCCTTGTTTGATATGCGCCTACACCTTGAATTCGACTCTCGTCAGGAAAAGCAAATGCAATCCATTCTGGATGAGGTGCGTGCACAGCTTCAAGTGATTCCGGTGCCGGCGTACAATCGTTTTCAGCATTCTTTTTCACATATTTTTGCTGGGGGTTATGCAGCGGGCTACTATAGTTATAAGTGGGCCGAAGTCATGGCCAGTGATGCGTTTTCGTTGTTTGAAGAAAAAGGTATTTTTGATCAGCAAACGGCGCAATATTTTTTAACTTATATTTTAGAGCCCGGTGGCTCCGAAGAACCGGCAAAATTATTCAAAGCTTTTCGTGGTCGCGAGCCCAAAGTTGATGCGCTGTTAAAGCACTGTGGTATTAAGGATTGAGAAATTATGCCATCGCAAGATGACTTAAAAAAAGCGGCTGCCTTAGAAGCATTAAAGTTTATTAAAAATGTCGATATCGTTGGTGTTGGCACCGGCTCAACCGTGAATTTTTTTATTGAGGCTCTCGCGCAAATCAAAGGACAAATTGAGGCTTGTGTTGCGAGTTCAGAAGCTACAGAGAAAAAATTAAAATTGCACGGCTTTTCGGTGGAACCCTTAAACAGCGTTTCTAATTTAGGAATTTACGTTGATGGTGCAGATGAGTGCAATAAACACTTATATTTAACAAAAGGTGGTGGTGGTGCGTTGGCTCGCGAAAAAGTGATTGCTAGCGCGGCCAAACAGTTTATTTGTATTGTGGATGAATCGAAACGTGTGGATGTGTTGGGTCGTTTTCCATTACCCGTTGAGGTGATTCCGATGGCGCGCAGTTATGTAGCGCGTGAAATTGTAAAGTTAGGTGGGGATCCGGTTTATCGTGACGGCTTTGTCACAGACAATGGTAATGTCATACTTGATGTCCACAATTTAAATATTCTTGACCCTGTCCAGCTTGAAGCAACACTCAACAATATTCCAGGTGTGCTTTGCAATGGGTTGTTTGCGAAGCGACACGCCGATCGGATTGTGATTGCTTCTGAAGATGGTATTCAAATACTTTCTTAACTGTTTTAGGTGCTCCCCGAAAACACGAACCTCTTCTCGTATTGGCAAGCAATTGAAATCGATAAAGCGTTTTATGTGTTTAAAACAATTGCGAGAGCCGCCCTTAACTATATTTTAAGGTAATGTCAGAAAATTAATTTTGCGGATAAATTCAGCTTTTTATAGAAACAATGAAAAATCAAATAGTTTCTCGAAAAACGCAGAAGCATAGAATATTCTGCGGGGTTGCTATTCTTGTCCTGATCAGTATAATGGCTCGCTCCACGATAATTTAGGGAAGAGACGATGTTAGTATTAACTAGGTCTGTAGGTGAGCGCTTAATCATCGGTAACGGTGAGATCACCTTAACTATTTTAGACGTTCGCGGTAACCAAGTTAGATTGGGTATCGATGCGCCGAAGGACATCTCAGTCCATCGCGAAGAAATCTATCTGCGTATTCAAGCAGAAGCTGCTACTACTGTAGAAGGTGGTCAGGAGTGATTTCGTCTGCTTTGTATCTCCTTGTTATTTAAGGAAATATATCTCTATGGGGCAATTTCTTAACTTTTTCTTAACTTTTTCTTAAGGATATTTGACTCGAAATCGAGTATACTGCCTACCAGGTATAACGCCGTTATGGGCCTCTATCTGGGTTCAAGGCGTTGCTTGAATAAGGGAGTATTTGTCTCCTTTGCTTGAGGTTTCGTCTTTTAATATTCCTTGGGAGTCATTATGACAGAATCGATGTTGGATACACAATCAACTCAACAATCTAAAACCTATATCGAACTGAACAAACTAGAAAAAAAAGAACGAAAAATTTATGAGGCCTTAGCATCCCTCATTAATTTTTTAAACGGGAAAAAAAACGAATTAAAACTTTCTGCGAATTTTTCTAAATTTAAAAATGAAGTGATGAATGCTATTGCGCAATTAGAACTTAAGCAAAAGCATAAAAATGTCACGGTCGAACCTAAATTCAATGTAAAACATTATGAGCGCGCGATTATCTGCGCATCTGATCCCTCTTATCGCGATATGGCCATTCAAGCAGCTAGCAAAGACTTAAATCGTGAAGCATTAGAGGAATTGGTAAAGTCATTGCGGCGGGATTGTCGGCCAATTGCTAAGCAGATGAAAGTATTAGCTGCTGAGTTGCGACAAAAACAAGCCAAAACTAAAGCGCATGATTTATTAAAAGTAGTTGAGTTAAATGACGAAGAAGCAGTAGTAGTTTCTGTTTAAATGAAATGACTGTAAAAATTTACTCTAACTATTAAGTAGATTTTTTTCTTCGTTTGACCTGAAGTTCTTCGCGAAGAACGCGCCGTAAAATTTTTTCTAACGACTCACCTTGACTATCAATATACTCGCGTAGAGCATTATTCATTAAATTTTGATAGCTGCCCCCGCCCGCATCATGGACACGCTGCTTAAACCATCTGATAATATCAGGATCAAGCCTGATCGTGATGCGTTGTTTATTTGCAGTTGAAACAACGGCTCCACGCTTCCCATTTTTAAAGTTATAATGGCTTTTCATCTGTCTTCATAAAATCGCTTTATCTATTCGATTAGCTTTTCTTGTTGAAATGATTCGGATAGCATCACCGTTTAGTAAATAAGTGTAAACCACCACCAACAAATTGCCTTCAGCATCCAAACCTAGCGTTACAAATCTTTGCTCATAATGATCGCTGTCTTCTATAGTAATCGCGAATTCATCGTTTAGGGCGGTAACTGCGTCATTGAAGTCAACGCCTTAATTTTACTCCAGATACAGTATATTCTATCAGTATATGTACAATTGTCATACATGTCAATAGCCCGGTAAATTGAGTTTTTCTGATCAGTATTTATTTTGCTGAAAAGTGGCTGGAGTACAATACCGTGATTTTCATGACATTCCAGGGTGTTCTATAATTATATGTATAAGAGTATACTTCCCACACTATTGAGGCCCAGGAGAACATCATGCAAGTCCCATTACAGATAACCACTCGTGATATTGACCATTCTGATGCAGTTGAACAGCGTATTCGTCAAAAAGCGGAAAAGTTAAATCTCTATTCTGATCGAATTATTTCTTGCCATATTGTGGTGGAGCAGACAATGCGTCATAAGCACCAAGGTAAACTTCATAATATTCGAATTAACTTAACTGTGCCTGGGAAAGAATTATTCGTGAATCGTAACGAACAAGAAGATTTATATGTCGCTATTCGTGATGCATTCGATGATATGGCACGTAAATTAGAAGAAGAGACGCGGAAAATCAAAGGTGAAGTTAAAAGCCACCCAGAATTAATTCATGGTCGCGTTGTGCGCATATTTAAAGATGATGAATTCGGTTTTATCGAGGGCGACAATGGCGATGAATATTATTTCAATGCAGCTAATGTGGTGCACCCGCATTTTAATAAATTGGAAGTAGGAGCTGAAGTGCATTTCATTGAGGCGATGGGCGATGAAGGTCCTCGTGCACACCGTGTCAGTGCAAAAGAATGAATAGCTTAATTTGCGCTGCTGCGTCCCATCGTTTGTGTTGTATCAATGATGTGGCTGCGCATCGCTTCGCGTAACTCGGGGATTGTCGAAATGTTTGTCGTTGGCAACATGATATCTAGCGCGTACAGTTTGATAAAATAACGATGCTTGCCGCTGGGTGGGCAAGGCCCTTGGTATTTCTTATTGCCCCAGCTATTAGCAACGACGATGGCATTTGTGGGCAGTTGAGCTTTTTTCTTGAAGCCGTTCACACTAGGCGGAATATTATATACCGCCCAATGATACCAGGCGATGCGCGGCACATCTGGATCAACAATAATCAATGCGAGTGATTTCGTGCCTTTCGGTAATCCCGACCAGTTCAAAGGCATGGAGATATCTTTGCCGCGACAGGTATAAACAGTCGGAATGGTTGCACCATTGACAAAAGCAGGACTGGAGATGGTAAATACAGGGGCAGTCGTAGGTTCGGTGACTGGCCTACTCATTAAATAAGCTACAATCATGAGTGTTTTGAGCATCGTCCTGATCCTCGTTGATTATCCTTTTAATCATTTTACGCTTAGCATCTGAGCGACGCAATTGAATTCATTATTATTTTGGCTCGCTCTTTAATAGAGTTGTGAGCTATCATTGCATTGCTTATACTTTACTAAGGACTAAGGCTCGAAAAAGGTAACTGCTATGCTTCGACAAACAGCTATTTTAGATATGTTCGGTCGATCCCCGATTCGACCACTGCAACAACACATGGAAAAAGCCCATGCCTGTGTTGAGCTATTAATTCCTTTTTCTCAAGCGGTGTTAAAGGAAGACTGGGAAGAGGCTGCGCGATTGCAGCAAGAAATTAGCGAACTAGAACATGCTGCCGATGACTTGAAAAAAGATTTGCGACTGCATTTGCCAAAGGGATTATTTTTACCGGTGCCACGTGGCGATTTATTGGAGCTTTTAAAGAAACAAGAGCTCTTAGCCAACACTGCAAAAGACATCGCGGGAATCATGTTGGGTCGTCGTATGCAAATCCCGCCGAGCTTGACTGAGTTATTTAGCGCTTTTCTAAAGCGTTCTGTCGATGCCTCTGCACAAGCCAAAAAAGCAATTAGTGAGTTAGATGAATTGCTCGAATCTGGTTTTCGTGGAAAAGAGGTGACGGTGGTTGATCACATGATTAAAGAATTGAATCGGATTGAATACGACACCGATCAAATACAAATTCAAATCCGCCAAGCACTTTTTGACATTGAAAAATCGTTGGCGGCGGTTGATGTGATGTTTCTCTATAAAATTTTTGAATGGATTGGATTTGTGGCCGATTGCGCGCAACAAACAGGCAGTCGCTTACAAATGTTATTAGCGAACTAGGACTAAGATGGACATACACGAAAAAATGGTTGCTAAAGCAACGAAAGCTTACAAAAATGCTTATGCGCCCTACTCTAATTTTGCTGTCGGTGTTTGCATCCGCACGGATGATGATCAACTATTTACTGGAGCGAATGTCGAAAACGCTGCGTATCCCTCGACGCTTTGTGCTGAAATGTCTGCGATTGGTGCGATGGTAACGAGTGGTGCACGTAAAATTAAAGAAGTCGTGATTGTAGTACCGGATAAAAAATTGTGTCCGCCCTGCGGTGCTTGTCGGCAGCGCTTGTATGAATTTAGCGCGTCGGATACACTCATTCATCTTTACAATACGCAGGGCGATCACGATACGCTAACGCTAGACAAACTATTACCCGTGCCTTTTGGCCCCCATAACTTGGAATAAAAATGACGAAAGCCGCTATCGATTCTGCAAAAATGATTCAAAAACGGGTGGTGCCTCATTTTTGTTGATGGCATCTAAATAACCCTCCCAAACTCGTGCCTATTGATAAATAATCCGATGACAATGTCGTGCAATTTATCCAGTTTAGAAAAGCAAATCGTCTTTCTCGCTAATCGCTTTATTCGTGTGCGCAACGTGAGATGCTTTCGTTCAATCGCTTGGGTATTTTGCTTTCCCACCAAATGTTTTGATTGAGGCAGGTGTCTTTCATAAGCACCCCAATCATCTGTATAGTAAAAGTTGATATCAAATGAGCTCAGTTTTTCTTTCAGTGCTTTAAATGCTGAATCTTTTCTTGGACCAAAATGATAAGCTAACACCTCATGTGTATGGTGATCAATCGCATGCCAAAGCCAACGTTGATTCTGTTTATTTCGAACAAAACTCCACATTTCATCCAGCTCCGCTTCTTCAACTTGTACAACATTAACAGTAACAGACGCACCAAGTGATTCTTTTTCCTTTAAAAGTCGTGTATTGACGCTCTCCAAACCTTCACCCTTTTTTTTAATTCACCAATAACAGTGTTAATGCTAATACGTAAAATGCGTGCAGTATCTCTGACGCCACTACCATTCATTGCCATATCAACTATTTTATCTTTAACACCAGGGGCACGAGCATTATGTGTGTAATCTAGAAGAAATGTATTTTTCTCACAAGCATTATTTTTACATTGAAACCTTTGCTTTCCTGTACTGCTGACGCCAAATTTTACAACCTCATGTAAACAGCAGCAGGAGCAAGCAACATTGATTCTTGCCATTCATGCAATCCTTATCCTAATGATTTTCTGAAATAGCAAAATATATCACATCAACAAAAATGAGGCACTACCCTTTATTTTTATCCCCTAATGTGAAGTTATTTTTTTCTAACAATAACTTACTGCTAGAGATCGTAAACTGTGCGTCTAAAAGGGTCATTCCATGAAATGTGTCATCATCATTTCGCAAGCCTTTTAAATGTTGTTCAATCGCACTTAATGCTCTGCCCCATAAAGATAACTTGAGGGTTGGACTCTCTTTAATCTTCCCCTAAATTACCGGACACTAATTTGTTAAAATCTATGAAGTAACAAAGAGGTGATCTCATGACAAAGAAGACTCGAAAATACACACCGGAATTTAAAGAAGAAGCAATCCATCTAGCACTCAGTTCTCCTTCCGTGTTAAGCGCTGCAAAAGACTTAGGCATGCCCGAAGCGACCCTCCACACCTGGGTGGATAAAGCCAGGAAGAGTGGTGAAGTGATTCATCCCAGCGCAAAGCAACCGGTCAACATAGGGGAACTCATTGAATAAAATCAACAGCTTAAGAAGCGACTGGCACGACTGGAACAGGAGAAAGCCATTCTAAAAAAGGCGGCCACGTACTTCGCGAAAGAACTCGAGTGAAGTACAGCTTTATTCAAAAGCACGCCCAACTATTTGGAATTAACTTGCTATGTGATGTACTGGGTGTCAGTCGTAGTGGTTATTATGACTGGCTATCGCGACCTATGAGCCCACGTGAGCAAGCAAACCAACAATTAGATGAAAAAATTAAGGTAATTTATATGAGAAACAAACAACGTTACGGTTCACCACGTATAACTCGTGCATTGCAAGCGGAATCGATTTCCTGCAGTCACACGCGTATTGAGCGGCGTATGCGCTCCATGGGCTTAAAAGCACTTGCCAAGCGTAGATTTAAAATAACCACAGACTCGGGTCACAACAAGGCTATTTTTGAGAATATTTTAAAGAGAGATTTCACGAGAACGGCGATCAATCAAAAATGGGTGAGTGATCTGACGTACATTCCAACCCGTGAAGGTTGGTTGTATTTAGCGGTGGTTATCGATGTGCATTCACGTTCGGTTATTGGCTCGTCAATGAATAAAAGCATGAAACAAGATTTAGTGTGTGATGCGTTATTGATGGCGTTATTCAAACGAAAATATCCAAAGCAAGTGATTATACACTCTGATCGGGGCAGTCAATATTGTTCGAAAAAATATAGGGAAATCATCAAGCAAAACAAGCTGATTGGTTCAATGAGCAGAAAGGCTAATTGTTGGGATAATGCCATTGCAGAAAGTTTTTTCCATACCCTAAAAACGGAACTTGTGCATGTGAATGATTACACAACACGCGCTGAAGCAAGGCAAAGTCTTTTTCAGTATATTGAAGGCTATTACAATCACAGAAGAATGCATTCAGCTATTGACTACAAGACCCCTGTTGCGCTTGAATGTGCTGCGTAAAATCGAAAAAAAATGTGTCCGGTAAAGTGAGGGAAGATCACTTTTATTATGTCAACAAAATAATCTCTAAAAAAACCTTGGGTAAATTTTATAATCGCGGCTTGGGGGTCTTGAAGCACCTTTTCTTTTTTTGGCATATGACGGATAAGATCTGTGCGTGTTAACATGTCCATCACGTATTTTTGCGTTGGCTTATGTGCCTCAGGGCACTTATCACCAAGCGAATAGTAAGCAAAAATTGGCATTAAAGAGGCGTGTAATAAACAACTATTTTGGTCTGCAGACGTTTTTATTGAAATCGTTTCTTGTGGTATCGCCTGCGGCGCTTGACGTGACATCAGATTATCTCCTAAACAAGGAAAAAACAGGTATTATCACTCATATTTTATCAACGCTAACTTAACGCAATCTTAAACCGCTTTAAAAAATTTTTGTTCGAAGGGGGCGTCTAGACTGGCCATCAGAGTCTGTTCAAAATCGTCTCGCTTGAGCCCGAAGGTGTTGATTTTTGAGCAACTGAGCGCTAAAAATCGATAGGGCATCTAAAACAGATGCTCATCGGCTGCCTCACCATTGCCAGAGTTGTCATCACCACCACTCGGAACACCTGCGGTGGTGGCCGATGTAGGCGCCACAACGGTGGGCGCGTATTTTTGACGAAAGATCTCAAACTTGGCATCGGTCGAACTCGGGTTGGCAAGGAGCCCGGTGTGCGGGTCGATCCGCACCGTCACCATGCCTGGTGGCTGAGGCATGGTCGCCTCTGGGGTGCCTTGCAAGGCATCGCGCATGAATTGAATCCAAATGGGCAGCGCTGCTTGGGCGCCATACTCTTTTAACGGTTTTAAATTATCAAAACCGACCCAAACGGTCACCTCAATATTACTGTTAAATCCTGAAAACCACGCATCGACTTGCTTGTTCGTGGTGCCTGTTTTGCCGGCAAGATCGGATCGGTGCAATACGCGCGCCGCATGACCCGTACCCGATTGAATCACACCACGCAATGCCTGCGTAATTAAATACGCATTTTGTGGCGTAATCACGCGTAGCGCTGGCGGCTGCGGAATTCTATCGGGAGATGTGCCAGCATTTGCAATGCACGACGGACACGCTTTGATAGGATCGGCTTGGAATAACACTTGATTACTTTCATCATTGATGCGCTGAACAAAATACGGATTCACCCGATAACCCCCATTTGCAAATACCGCATATCCATTTGCAATTTGCATCGGCGTGACCGTTCCACTACCCAATGCGAGTGATAACGTATTGGGCAGTGTATTCGGATCAAAACCAAAGCGTTTAATATAATTTAACGCGTAGGGAATACCGATCCCCTGCAACAAACGGATCGACGTTAAATTTCGCGATTTAATTAATCCGATACGAAGCGGCGTTGGGCCATAAAATTTCAGGGTGTCATTCATCGGACGCCACAATTGATTTTCACCGGTGTCTTTCATGACAACGGGAGCATCATTAATCATCGTCGCGAGCGTGTAACCTTTTGCTAAAGCTGCCGAATAAATAAAAGGTTTAAAATTAGAGCCGGGTTGGCGCTCGGCTTGAATCGCGCGATTAAAATTGCTGGTGTTATAATCGAAACCACCGGATAGCGCGAGCAATGCGCCATCTTGCGGATTTAATACAACGATAGCACCCTGCACCTGCGGAATTTGCGTTAAATTCCACTGGCCATTTTTATCTTGCATGACACGAATAACATCGCCAACTTTAACGATATCGTTTGCATCTTGGGGAGGCGCACCAACATAACCATTTTCTAATTCCAATCGCGCCCATGATAATCCTGCCCAGGAAATTGTGATCACATGACCATTGGCCATTAATGCTTCTATCGATCGACCATCGACAGAAATAACGGCTGCTGGGTATAAATCATCGATAACATCTTTCTTTTTTAACGTTTGCATCCAGATTTCTCTGTCGTAGATGCCTAAATTTTCTGTCGGTTTGCGATAGCCGTGACGCTTGTCATACGCTAATAAACCATCGTGCAATGACGTGTTAGCATAGTGTTGCAATTTAGACGATATCGTCGTGTAAACACTCAAGCCTTTGTCGTAAGCGCTTGCGCCATATTCATCGATCATCGCCTCACGCACCATTTCCGCAACATAAGGCGCTCTCACTTGAATTTTTTCTGCGTGATATTTAGCCGTAATCGGAGCTTGAATCGCTAATTCGTATTGCTCTTTCGTTATGAGCTTAACCTCATACATACGCTCCAAAACGTGGTTGCGCCGCTTAAGAGCGCCTTCGGGATTATCAATGGGATTATTGCGCGACGGTGCTTGTGGCAAGCCTGCAATCATGGCCATTTCAGGCAGAGTGAGTTGATCTAATGTTTTTCCGTAATAAACTTTTGCTGCCGCTGCAACACCGTATGCACGATTGCCTAAATAAATTTTATTTAAATAAAGCTCCAGCACTTTTTGCTTGCTGAATTCTTTATCGATCTTTAGTGCTAATAATATTTCATTAATTTTTCGGCTATAGGTTTTTTTGCTGCTTAAAAAGAAATTACGCGCGACTTGCATGGTGATCGTGCTCGCACCTTGTGATTTTTTGCCGCTGGTTATGACCGCCTTCGCCGCACGCACGATGCCGATTAAATCCACGCCAGGGTGTTCATAATAGCGAGCATCTTCGGTGGCCAATATGGCCTGGATGAGTGGTTTTGGCACCTGATCAATCGTGACGGGAATGCGACGCTTCGCCCCATATTGTGCGATGAGTTTTCCGTCCGCCGTATAGATTCGCAAGGGGACTTGCATGTGGACGTCTTTGAGGGTGTCGACATCGGGGAGCTGCAGCTCCATATAGGTGTAGACGGCCGCCGTAATGAAGACAACGGTGAGCAATAGACTGAATAACGCCCATAAGGCGTGCCCGGCGAGTCGTCGTATTCTACTCATTGGCCCTTATAAATCATGCAATTAGAGGACACTTTGTTTACCATAAAAGTACTTAATCCTATTACATGTGACCCTAAATTGCTAGGGACTAGGGGCGAGCGCACAAATGAATTTCAATTGCTTACTTATCGTGATTGGGGTGACTGTAGATATCCTCAATCCCGGTATTGTGCGAAACAGCCGATGCAATAAACTAATCTCATGGCTTTTCAACGATCTCATTCAACCGTCGGCATCGAATGCTCTGATCAGCAAATTAGGGCTGTGCGCATTACCGCGACAAAAAAATGTATTCGGATAAATGCAACCGCTCTCGTCGATATCGTCGAAAATTCTGAGCAAGACCGATTAAACGCATTGATGAAAGCACATGAGCTTGTGCACTACAAACGTGAGCCGACCCTTTATGCGTTGAACCATGATGATGTTATCACAAAGTCTTTGGTGATCGATGCAACATTAAATGACGAAGAAATCAGAACGCATTTGCATGCACAATCTTCTCATTTTTTTGGGCATCCTGAAAATGAGGTTTTTATCGATTATGCGTTAATTCATTCATCGAAAGAGTCTCAACAGATTCAGGCGGTCGCCGCAAGAAAAACGCACGTCAATCAGCTCAGGAAATTATTGGCTTCGTGTCATTTTAGATTAAAGGCCATCGACGTGAATACTTTCTCTATGGCTAGGATTATTTCTCTGCTGACGGGACGTCATGATGACAAAAAATGTATCGGGATATTCTCTTTTCAACAGAACCAACTTTTATTTTGCGCTGTCAAAAATAAAAGAATGCTTTATTCCGTCTCGGTAGATTATCCTCGTTTACATACAACGCAGCTCGCGTTAACCATTTCTCCTGCCGTCAACCGTGCTTTGCAGTTTTACAATACTGTTAATTCTAATCAACCACTCGAGGAAATTACTCTCATGGGCAAGCCCAGCCATACACAAACTGCGGATCATTATTTGAAAAATGAATCAGCATTTGAAAGCACTGTCGCTGCAATCGATCCTAATAAAGTTCAATGTTCATCGTTTGACGAACGATTATTTGTCAGTTTAGGAGCTGCCTTATGGAACACCCCGTTATGAACATTAATCTATTGCTCTGGCGCGAAGCACACAATAAACGCCAAACATTATTCTTTTACAGTTTTAGTGTGCTCAGCATTTTAATCGTTTTGCTAGGGATTTTTTATTGCCGGATTTGGATTCTGTCGCAATCCAAACAGCTTCCTATCAGACCAACATTTCACAACGATCATAATCATGCGTTGGCTGTTTTATTGCGTAAAAGACTGCAAAATCAAAGCGTCATTTTAGAAACGCTGGTTACTATCGGGCGACAAATTCCAGCACATTGTCAGCTCACCAAGCTCACTCAAGACGACAACGCGATTGACATCGAAGGCGATGCATATAATTCAGAAATCATGAACTTACTCATCCACCGTTTAAAGGCTCTGCACACAGTCAGTTCTGTGACGCTAAAAAACATCACCGAACAGGCGGGCATTCATTTTCTGATTCAAATAACGATACGGGCACTCGCATGATTTTAAAACGCAGAGTTAAAATTCTTGCCTTTTTCATAGCACTTTTGGCATCGGGCGGTTATTACTTTTTAATACGCACTCCGTTACATCATTTAGAGCTCACTAAAAATGTGACTCAAAGAAAAAGCGTCGTCACTATAAATAAACAGTCCGATAAAAAAATGATGCGTCGTTTAAATGTTGATAGACCAACGTTCTTATCAAATTTACTCGCTCAGGCAAAACACAATTCGATTCTGTTGCAGAATATCACGCCTTCGACACCAAAACAGCATCACCATTATAAAATAGAAACATTTACTTTATCTGCAACGGGTAATTATTTCGAGTTGATCTTTTTTTTAAAATTTATTTCAAATCTTCCTTACATTATTTCATTCAGGCAAATTGAATTAGCGAAGTCCTCTCCGCAGCAAATCATTTTGCATATGATAATCGAGGTGGATCATTATTAAATTATGCTTATTTATTATTTTGATTTTTATCGCACTGCCATGCTTGGCAGATCGCGATCCGTTTGAGCTACAGCAAATACACACAGCGCAAACATCGCTGATGCTTCCCATTCATTATGCCAAGGCGAGCGATCTTGCGAAGTTTTTAACTCAACACCATGGTATTGTGTCATCGCAAGGGCGCATCGAAGCCGATGTGCGGACCAATCAACTATGGATCATGGATGATGCCGCCCACGTTAAAGCCATTCGCGCTATCGTGCATAAACTCGATGTGCCCGTGGCTCAGGTTTTAATCAAGGCGCGGATTGTCAGCATCGATGATAATTTTGTTCGTTCGCTCGGCGTTATTTTCGGGACATCGCTCAATCAAAACGAAGATGACGGAGATTTTAGTATGGATATGCCAACCGTTTCCGACGGCACCGGTGTTATCGATCTCCCCATCGCGAAGCTCGGCAATGGTCATCTGCTCGACATGGAGCTGAGCGCACTCGAGCAAGAGGGCCATGCAGAGGTGATCTCAAGCCCCGAGCTGATGGCGAGCAATCGCCAAACCGCGGTGATTGAATCGGGTGATGAGGTGCCTTATCAAGAAAAAACGGGCCAGGGCAATACCAGCGTTACTTTTAAGAAAGCAACTTTACGCCTGAAAGTCACCCCCATTATTATGCCCGAAAAACGGATTCTTTTACATTTGACCGTCAATCAAGATAAAATTAGCAGTCTTTTAGTCAACGGAGTCCCCGGCATTCACACCCAGCAGCTCACAACACAAGTGCTGGTGAATAATAAAGACACCGTCGTGCTGGGCGGTATTTACGAACAGGTCACGAGCCACCAAGAAGAAGGTGTGCCGGGGCTGCGCAAAATACCGATTATCGGTGCGCTCTTTCGGCAACGACGACGCGTAAATGAACGCAAACAGTTATTGATTTTTGTCACACCACAAGTAATGTATTAATTGATGAAAAAGAATCTGAATAATATTTATTTAATTGGCCCCATGGGTTCAGGAAAAACCAGTGTCGGAAAATGTTTAGCGACTCTGTCCCACACAAATCTATACGACTCTGATGAAGAGATCGAAAAGGCCACTGGAGTCGATATCCCTTGGATTTTTGAGCAAGAAGGTGAAAAGGGCTTTCGCAAACGCGAAGCCGAGATGATTAAAAAGCTGACGCACCTCAAGAATATTATTTTATCTACAGGCGGCGGAGTCATTATGACAGAGAGCAATCGAAGGCAGCTCGCTGAAAATGGTGTCGTCGTTTATTTGCAAGTCTCCGTCGATACACAACTAAAACGCACAGCGCGTAAAAAGGAATCGCGACCGATGCTGAGGAAACACAATTCAAAAGAAAAATTGAATCAATTGAATGAAATTCGTCATTCGTTGTACACTGAAATTGCTGATTTAGTCTATAATGCTAATGTATTAACACCAATGTCATTAGCCGAACAAATATTGAAAGACATTGATAAACTAAAACAAAACGACCAATGAAAACAAAAAAAGTCATCGTAAAACTCAAAGAACGCTCTTATCCAATTTACATTGGGCAGGGTTTATTATCCGATCCTGAACTATTTCGTGAGCATGTGCCAAGCACACAAGTCATGATTGTCACCAATGAAACAGTGGCAGCACTTTACTTGTCTTCAATAAAAAAAATATTTAGTGACAGACAATGTGACTCTGTCATTTTACCGGATGGCGAAGCCTATAAAACAATAGAGCAATGGCATCACATTTTGGATACGTTAGCTAAAAACCACTATCATCGCGATGCTACACTCATTGCTCTCGGTGGCGGTGTTGTCGGCGACACAGCAGGATTTGCCGCTGCCTGTTATCAGCGAGGCATTCCTTTTATTCAAGTGCCTACAACATTACTGTCACAGGTGGATTCATCGATTGGCGGGAAAACGTCGGTCAATCACCCCTCGGGAAAAAATTTAATTGGCGCGTTTCATCAACCCAAAGCTGTTTTTATCGATGTCACCACACTCAATACCTTGCCAGAAAGAGAATTCAACGCCGGCATCGCCGAAATTATAAAAGCAGCTCTCATCAAAGATGCGAAATTTTTTAAGTTGTTAGAGTCAAACATGCCGAGGTTACTGCGAAAAGATCCCGATGCTCTTATCCCTATCATACAACGAGCCTGCGAAATCAAGCGTGACATTGTGATGGCCGATGAAAAAGAAACGGCGGGTGTACGCGAACTTTTAAATCTCGGTCATACGTTTGGTCATGCCATCGAAAAATCCCTGGGATATGGCGAATGGCTCCACGGCGAGGCTGTATCAGCCGGTTTAGTGCTAGCCGCAACCTTATCGCAACATAAAGGATGGATCAAAGCGGAAGACGTTGACCGCCTCATTCAATTACTACACAGCATACCGTTGCCCACTCAGTTACCAAACCAGGTAAAATATGATACCTTATTGCCAGCGATGATGATGGATAAAAAGGTACTAGCAAATCGATTACGCTTGGTTTTACTGAAGAATATAGGTCATGCCATCGTAACCGATGAAGTGACAGAGGAAGAAATAAAAGGATGTATTCATTCACGCAACGCGTCCAACAACTAGAGTCATTAAAACGATTTTTAGACAATAACCAACCGTTAATGCTCGTAGTCGGCGAAGAGGGCACCGGTAAAACTAATTTGATTAGCCAGTTGGTTGCGGACATTCAAATTAAACAGCGTGTCATTCGGTTACAAGGCGATGTAAATTTAGTACCCGCACAATTAACGCAATTATTATCGCACCATGGCGAAATCACTATTGATCAACATGCCGAAGGTTACCAACGCCAACTCGATCAAATCATTCAAGAGCTCGCCACGCACAATCAAGCGTGTGTCCTGATTGTTGATGATGCAGAATACTTACCCATTGCTACATTAGCGGCACTGTCACATTTAAGCATCAAACAAGATAGCCACAGTATCCATCTTCATGTCATTTTATCTGGAAAGCCCAAGCTGCTTGAAAAAATGAGTACATTGCAAACGAATCCACGGCATATCCAACTAGAACCATTATCATACGAAGAGACTTTTCACGATATTCAACGTTGTCTGAATGCTTTATCAAAGGAAAAAATCGAACCGCCACCGGAAAACATCATTCACAAAATCCATAAAGAATCGAAAGGTGCTCCCGCTGCTGTTCAACACATGACAAGGGAATGGCTGAAACAACAGACGCAATCCATCACCCTAGAGAAAACTCAACAAAAACCACTAGAACCGATCATTGATAAAGTTTTATGGCAGAAACACTGGGTAAAAGGAGTTTCACTATGCCTGTTGCTAGTCGTTGGCTTTGTGATGTGGTATCACAAGGAACATAACCGACTGCCATTCATGCATCCGCAATCATTTCAACACCAAGCACTAGGGCCAGTCAGCCTGACAAATGATGTGCGCTATGTGTCGGCAGAGAGAGAACCCAAACCCATTGCTGCTGCTCCTATGCCTATAACCCCACCTAATAAAGTGGAACCAAAAAAAGCTGCTTCACAACCCGCTTTCACTTTACAATTAATGGGAGGCCGCCATTTAAATGCGCTCGAACAATTTGTCGCAAAACATAATTTACAAAAAGCGACACATATCATGACGACGATTTACCAAGGCCAAGCTTGGTATATTATTACATACGGTGAATTCCAAACAGTGACTGAAGCCAATAATGCGCGCAAACAACTACCGGCCGCAATACAAAAATTACATCCCTGGGTGCGATCAACATCAACGATTCGTTAATTGTTCTTCGATGACAGCGCATTATCCAAAGCATCGCTATTAAATCGTGCACGGTAATACCACAATAAAAATGCAGCCAGCAATGAAAATACCACATTGAATGCGTAATAGTAACTTATTGACACAAAATGGCTTGTCAACGAAACCAATAAATACATAATAAGAACCAATAAGCCGCTGATGCTGTTAAACACCGATTGTACGCGTGCTTGAAAGTCAATGTGTGTGACATTTTGCGCTTGGGTCACTATCAGCGGCCAAACAGACAACCCAAATCCAAGACAAAAATATAATATGCCTGCTATTAAAATATCTCTGTTTATACTGAACAACGAAAAACAAAGCGCCAATACTAAACACATTGCAACTATGCTACGAACAAATCCAAAGCGCTTTGCAATCCATGGAATGCAGATACCACCGGTTACCACACCGACTGATAAAGCCGCGTCGATTTGACCAAATTCACTGACATTTGTGTGCAATATATTTTTGGCGAATGGTACTAGCAACACAGGAGATGTCATAAACCCCACTAAAATTAATATTTGCACGCAATAAATAATCAGTAGCTTCGAGTTATTTCCGAGATAATTTAACCCCAATTTAAAGTCATTTATTAATTGCACCGTAATTGGCTCATTCGATCGCTCTTTTGTTTTCTGTACTTTTATACGCACCATAAAGAGTGCAAACGTACAAAAAATAAAGATGATGCCATTAATTAAAATCGCTGTGGACGCAGAAGAAATGGCAATGATGAGGCCTGCGCTACCCATCCCCAACACATTCCCTGTTTCATAGGCAATATCAATCGTAGAGTTACCATACAATAAATCCTCTGGCTCTATGATTTCACGAATCAACGCGATCGCTGCGGGTAAATACACGGTAAAACAAACACCGAGCATAGCCATCAGCGCATAAATGAGGGTAGCGGATAGGTGATAGTGCAGATAAATCCCGAAGGCTATCAAAATGATTGCGCGAAGGCCGTTGGAAAATATCATTATCCATTTTCGTGAATAGCGATCAGCAACAACTCCCAACAGTGGCCCAAATAGCACCATGGGCACCCAAAAGGACAACATTAAGATGGCGACAGCAGACACTGAGTTATCGGCTTGTAAAATAAGCCAACTCATTACTACGTAGCTAAGCCCCCCACCAAATGTCGATAGTAAACAGCTAATTGCATACCAACGAAATGAAGGGTGGTGGACCAGGAGTTGTAGTCGTCTACCAAGCATTGCAGCACACCATCTAGGCTCACTTTTTCACAGAAAAAGCCGATCTTTCTATCACAATGATAGATCATCGGCAAGTGTTTTTTGTAACGTAGCGCGCCTCTGGAAATTATTTCTAACGTTATAAAACATTTTATCGATTTCAATTCCTTGCCAATACGAGAAGGGACTCGTGTTTTCGAGTCGCGCCCTAGAGATTTCCATAAGCTATGATTGACAATATTAGAACGATCTAGTAGCGTTTGATCAGAGGGAGGATCTCATGACGAAAACTCACCCTGCGTCAGAGACGACAAACGAATCAACCAAGCCATCACCTAGTAGCAAACGTCGTAAAGCACGGCTTGTTATTAGTTTAATTATGCTCGCCTTAGCTTTTGTAAGCCTTATTATTATGGGCTTACATAAAGCCTATTGGGTATTCACCTGTATTATGGCCGGTGTGGATGCAGTGCTTTCTATTTGGCTGGTGTGGTACGTTCGACGAAATCGAAATGATGGGCCTACATTCCCGGGCAATCTTTGGCACATGATTTTGCATTGGATTGGGCTCGTTGCCGTTATGTATTTAATCGCCGTGTTTATCAATCGCGGTGTCATTTCACATACTGAAGCCGGTTTATTTGCATTGCTTGTGTTAGCGTTAACATTATATTTAGCCGGAATTTACACAGACACCACTTTCATGCTGATTGGATTCGTACTAGCATTAATAGCAGCGGGAGCTATTCTAATATCGGCCTATTTATGGCTCGTCATGATTCCTGTCATTGTCATCGTTGCTTTAATTATTTTTGTGATCGTGACGCGCGATAAACGCAAAGCGATTGAGGATGAGAATAACTCGGAATGATGGGACCCATGAGATTAATTCGTACTACTATTATTTTATTCTTAATGTCTCTGCCTTTATTCAGTTTTGCTGCAACTAAAACTCATCGACCTCCCATCACCCTAGAAGAAAACCTACATCATATACTGAGTAAAGCCAACGACGTAAAACCCAATGTTAATTATGGTGTCGTCATACGCGATGCACAAACAGGTAAGATACTCTATAGTCGACAGCCTTATCATCTATATGCCCCTGCCAGTGTACAAAAACTATTTACGGCTATAGCGGCTTTAAGCTATCTAGGTTCTGATTTCCATTTCTCCACAAAGTTATTAACGCAGAGCCAAATAAAAGATCATACGCTGCAAGGTGATCTCACCGTTAAATTCAGTGGTGACCCTGAATTCAAGACAGCAGATTTAAACAAGTTATTCGCTAAGCTTAAAGATTTAGGTATTAATCGCATTCACGGGCACGTCTACATTGATAGCACCGATTATGGCCCAGTTCCTTATGCACCGGGCTGGATGTGGGACGATTTAAGTTATAGTTATGCGGCCCCCTTGAGTGCTATTATCATTAATCGAAACAAGTTCTTACTACAGTTCATCCCCGCAAAGAAGCGTCAAGTGAGGCCTAAAATATACCCCATTCTGCCGTCGGGCATAGTTACCATTGACAATAACGTTACAACAACATCAAAATTCATTAAGAAATGTCCGTTAACTATTTATAGCGATGTGCATAATCATTATCGTTTAGCCGGTTGTCTCAATCGTGATTGGGGACAGCAAAGACGCACACTCGCGATTCGTGATCCTGATGTTTATGGCAAGGTTCTCGTCGAACAGGCTCTCCAAGATAATAATATTGGTTACACGGGTCGAGTTACATTTCACAAAGCGCCCGCCGAAGCCGTTGTGTTAGCCGAACATCAATCACCACCGCTACGTAAGATGCTGAAAGAAATGCTTAAGCATTCGGATAATTTGACTGCCGACTCATTATTGAAAAAAATAGGGCAAGTCTATTACAAAGAACAAGGCACCTGGCAAAATGGTTTGAACGCATTAAAGAAAATACTAAAACCGACGGGCATTGATTTCAAACATAGTTTACTTAACGACGGCGCTGGCTTATCGCGCTACAATCTTGTCACCCCACAACAACTGACAAAATTGTTGTATTATGCTTATCACAACCCCAACATCAAATCGGCTTTAATTCCTGCACTTCCGATCGGCGGCATCGATGGCACCCTTATTGGCCGAATGAACCCAATTTCTGACGGCCGTCACGTCCACGCTAAAACGGGATCCATGACGGGCGTGACAACTTTATCTGGATACATTTATACACACCACCATGGCGTTTTAATCTTCGCCGTCATGATGAATGGCTTTGTCGGGAAAGACAGGCCTTTACTCCACGTCGAAGATCGCATGTGTGATTTCCTGACGCATTACAAAGACAAGCACCATGGATAAATATGCAATTTTTGGTAATCCTGTCGAACACAGTTTATCACCTATCATTCATGAAATTTTTGCTGAACAAGCCCATCAAAAGCTTGAATATATCCGTATAAAACCTCCTCTCGATGGATTTGAACCCGCTCTTCAAGAATTTATCAAAGCAGGCGGCAATGGTTGCAATGTTACTTTTCCATTTAAAGGACAGGCGTTTAATGCTGCCGATCAATGCAGCAATACTGCAAGCGATGCAGAAGCGGCAAGTTGTTTGCTCATCAGAAAAAATGGAACGATCTTTGCGGATAATTATGACGGCACGGGGCTGGTGGAAGATCTCACACACAATTATGAATTTCCGTTATCCCAAAAAAAAATCTTAATTATCGGCAGTGGTGGCGCTACGCGTGGTATTCTCGGGCCGTTACTCGATATGGCACCGTCTAGAATTATTATCGCCAATCGTACTCCACAAAAGGCGATGGATCTTGCTGAACGATATAAATTAAGAGGCTATGTCACCGGTATCGGATTCGATGACATTGAAGTTACACCATACGATTTAATTATTCATGCCACAACTGCGGGTCATCAAGGTAATTTAGTAACTTTACCGGAGGGTATCATTGGCCATCGAACTTGCTGTTACGATTTATCTTATGGCAAGGCGGCTGAACCCTTTTTACAGTGGGCAAAAAAAATAGGTGCGGCGCAATGTATTGATGGATTAGGCATGTTAGTCGAACATAATGCGGCGGTTTTTTATTTATGGCGCAATATTTATCCTGATACGAAACCCGTTATTGAGTTTTTACGGCATCACACTTGAGATCCGTGTCTTCAATTGAAATGTTATTTAATTAGTTAGAAATAGCTTTCTACAGTTGCCCTTGAGATTATCTCATGAATTTATTAAACTCTGCTCCTTATTTTTTTCTCGTCACGCAATACTTCATAATTTAATACCCCTTTCGTGAGAAATATCTCATTTCAACGTAAGCATTAATTGCTATCTACTTACGGAAAATACTCAGCCAATTCCTAAAATATCAATACAATTAATTGAAAAATAGCGCCTTTTTATTTGTTCCTTAGTGGCCCC
The DNA here is from genome assembly GCF_049348705.1 of Candidiatus Paracoxiella cheracis. Classification (GTDB taxonomy): domain Bacteria; phylum Pseudomonadota; class Gammaproteobacteria; order Coxiellales; family Coxiellaceae; genus Paracoxiella; species Paracoxiella cheracis. The sequence goes on from NZ_CP186485.1 coordinate 89,346, forward strand.
TAAATGTCAAAACACCGTAGTATTTTTCAAGTCCTTGTCCTAGTCAGCGATCATGATAGATTAGACGCAACGTTAAGGGATTAGCTCGGATCTGCTTCCGGAATGAGGCCAACATGGAATCTGTTAAAGGAAGGTTTGTCTCATAGGATGAGCAAGGTCTAGGGATAGAACCTCTTGGTAGGGATCACCAGCCTTGGGGGTGGCTATAACAGCCACCCCTTTTTTTTGCCTAAGAAAAAATCAAGACAGAATTGCTTTAAGAATATGATAATAAACTATCGAAAATACAGCACCGGCAGGCAATGTAATAATCCACGACATAAAAATATTTCGAATCACCGATAAATTTAATGCGCCGATTCCGCGTGCAAAGCCTACACCCAACACAGCACCCACTAAGGTTTGCGTTGTTGAAACTGGCAGACCAATGCCAGATGCAATCACAACGGTGCTCGCGGTTGCCAACTGTGCTGCAAAACCTCGGCTCGGAGTTAATTGCGTAATGTCCGTACCCACCGTCGCGATGACTTTATAACCATACATCGCCAGTCCACTCACAATACCCGCGGCGCCTAATAACATTATCCAAAAGGGGATCCGTGAAGTGGCTAACACCGCACCGCCACCTTTTACAATACCGACAACCGCGGATAAAGGTCCAATCGCATTAGCGACGTCATTAGAGCCGTGTGCAAATGCCATAGCGCAAGCTGTGAAAATCATTAATACACCAAATATTTTTTCTAATTTACCAAAATCAGTACCACCCGATGTATTATTCTCAACAGGCACACGCTTCAATAATAAAACACCCATTAATGCAATCAGTAAACTTGCTGCAATAGCGATTAAAACACTCTCCCAGGTTGTGAAATGCAAACCTAAATGTTTTAAACCATTTAAGAGTGTGACAAGCGCAATCACCACGGCAACTAAAAAAATATAACCTGGAATGTAACGTTTTGCATTTTTGATCGGCGTTTGACTGTCAAATATCAACCATTGCACACTGCGGAACAACAAAAAGGCAACCACAGCAGCAATAATCGGAGTCACAACCCAACTCAATGCAATGTTGATAATTTGATGCCAATAAATGGCCTTCATCCCTAATACAATAACTCCAAAACCAATCACTGCACCAACAATGCTGTGTGTGGTTGAGACCGGCCAACCAAATGAGGTAGCAACAATCAACCATGTTCCTGCGGCTAATAAAGAAGCCAACATGCCGTACACGAGTAATTGAGGGGAATGCGAGAACATGGTGGCATCGATGATTTTGCCGCGAATGGTTTCAGTCACCTGGCCACCCGCTAACAGTGATCCCAACGCCTCGAAAACAGCGGCGATAATAATTGCCTGAAAAATAGTTAATGCTCTTGAGCCGACCGAGGTGCCCATCGCGTTGGCAACATCGTTTGCCCCCACACCCCACGCCATAAAAAAACCAAAGATTCCAGCAAGAATTATATAAAGTTGGCCATGTTCCATGATCATGGTGCTAAAATAGCATGGGCCTCTAATGCAAACAAGCCTGAAAGAGATGACAACATGAAAATATCCAAAACGGATTTACTCCTCAATGCAGATGGCAGCATTTATCACCTAAATTTATTACCCGGTGAACTCGCTGAAACAATTTTACTTGTCGGCGACCCTGCCAGAGCCAAATTAGTGTCCCAACATTTTGATGCTTTAGAAATCCAAAAACAAAAACGTGAATTTATTGTGCATACCGGCACAATAGGTAAACAGCGTATTTCAGTCATTGGCACGGGTATCGGAGCCTGCAACATTGAAATCGTGATAACCGAAGCTGATGCCTTATTTAATATTGATTTTTCTACACGCACGGCGAAAACCGATTTGACACAACTGCGATTTATACGATTAGGAACTTCCGGTGCGCTGCAAAAAAATATTCCCGTGGATAGTTTTCTCGTTTCCGATTATGCTGTAGCGTTTGATGGCTTACTAAATTATTATCAACTTTCGTATAATGAAAATGAAAACCGTTTACTTCAAGCCATTCATCAACATTTTTCAGATTTTTCAATGTTACCGCTTCCTTATGTCGCACAGGCTTCTGACGCGCTGCATTCATTGTTTAACGACACCACATGTCATCACGGCATTACTTTAACCGCCAACGGCTTTTATGGGCCACAATATCGGCACATTCGTCTTCCTCTCATCGCCAATAATGTCATCGACTGTGCGCGTGAATTTCAGCACAACGGCATGTTGATTACTAATTTTGAAATGGAAACGGCAGCTATCTTTGGGCTCAGTACTTTAATGGGCCACCAGTGTTGTTCGCTGAACACTATCGTCGCGAATCGATTTACGGATACAGTGAGTCGCGATCCCGCAAAAACGATTCAAACGATGATTGAAATGGGATTGGAAAAGTTAACTCAATATATCCTGCAATAAACTGCTCGCGCCAAATCGCATTTTTTTGGCTGAAATCCAAGCTTTACCCATAATATTTTCGGCTAAGCTTAAATATTCCGTAGCTTGCTCTACGGTGCGAACTCCACCGGCCGCCTTGAAGCCAACGGGCTCACCAGATTTTTTAATCACGTTTAAAATGATTTCTGCGGCTTGTGGTGAGGCACCCGGATTAATTTTTCCGGTAGAGGTTTTTATAAAATCGGCCTTGGCACGGATTGCAATTTCGCACGCGCCTGCGATTAACTCATGATAGATTAACGCGCCTGTTTCTAAAATAACTTTCATCACTATATCCGGGCCCATGATTCCGCGACAAGCTTGTAAAAATTCAAGCACATCATCAGTTTGACCTCTCATATAGGCTTCATAAGGCATCACTACATCAATTTCATCGGCGCCATCCTGAATCACACGCTTTATTTGCGTAACGCAATCCGACAAAGTTTCATTACCATTTGGAAAATTGACGACCGTCGCAATTTTAATAGAAGTTCCCACCAATAAATTTTTTGCTTGTCCCACAAATTTAGGATAAATACAAACAGCAGCCACTTCACCAAAAGGAGTTGAGGCTTGTTGACACAGTTTCTCGATAGATTTAGGCGTGTCATCATCATTTAGATTGGTGAGATCCAACAGTGGAATGAGCTGTTTCGCAATTACTTGTTTATAGGGTGAGTTCATACTTTACGCTATTTTCTCAATACAACTTAAAATTAATTGGATTAAATTTTCTTGAGCCAACTTCGCACCACGAAGAGTTTCATCGTGGGTCACTTGGCATTCGGACATCCCTGCCGCCAAATTCGTAACCGCGGAAATAACCGCGACGCGCATATCGCAATGTCGTGCAATGATAACTTCGGGCACCGTCGACATACCAACTAAGTCACCACCCAATGTGCGAAATGCTTGTATTTCTGCGGGCGTTTCAAACGACGGGCCCAACACCGCAACGTAAATACCTTCTGTGAGTTCAATATTTAAAGATTTAGCGATCTCCAATAGTTCACGACGCAGTTGTGGATCGTATGCGTCTTCTAAACTCACAAATCGTCCGCCGAATTCTTCGTCATTGGGGCCTACTAACGGATTGTTAAATTGAAAATTGATATGATCCTTCAGCACCACTAAACTACCCGGACCCACTTCTTGGCGCATAGAGCCAGCGGCATTCGTCGGTAACCAGATTTCAGTGCCCAACAATTTCATTGTGCGTACCAAGGTTTTTATAGCGTTATTATCGATACCTTCATAAAAATGAGCGCGTCCCTTCAAACAAGCGACCGGCACTCCTTTTAAATATCCGAGATGCATTTCACCAGCATGACCTTCGACTTTAGGCGCGTGAAACCCGGGCAATTCGGCATAAGGTATAACCGTTGCATGCTCGATATGGTCCGCCAATACACCGAGTCCCGATCCTGTGACCATCGTGAGTTTGGGTTTAAAATTAGGAATGCGTTTTTGGGTAGTGCCTCATTTTTGTTGATGTGATATATTTTGCTATTTCAGAAAATCATTAGGATAAGGATTGCATGAATGGCAAGAATCAATGTTGCTTGCTCCTGCTGCTGTTTACATGAGGTTGTAAAATTTGGCGTCAGCAGTACAGGAAAGCAAAGGTTTCAATGTAAAAATAATGCTTGTGAGAAAAATACATTTCTTCTAGATTACACACATAATGCTCGTGCCCCTGGTGTTAAAGATAAAATAGTTGATATGGCAATGAATGGTAGTGGCGTCAGAGATACTGCACGCGTTTTACGTATTAGCATTAACACTGTTATTGGTGAATTAAAAAAAGGGTGAAGGTTTGGAGAGCGTCAATACACGACTTTTAAAGGAAAAAGAATCACTTGGTGCGTCTGTTACTGTTAATGTTGTACAAGTTGAAGAAGCGGAGCTGGATGAAATGTGGAGTTTTGTTCGAAATAAACAGAATCAACGTTGGCTTTGGCATGCGATTGATCACCATACACATGAGGTGTTAGCTTATCATTTTGGTCCAAGAAAAGATTCAGCATTTAAAGCACTGAAAGAAAAACTGAGCTCATTTGATATCAACTTTTACTATACAGATGATTGGGGTGCTTATGAAAGACACCTGCCTCAATCAAAACATTTGGTGGGAAAGCAAAATACCCAAGCGATTGAACGAAAGCATCTCACGTTGCGCACACGAATAAAGCGATTAGCGAGAAAGACGATTTGCTTTTCTAAACTGGATAAATTGCACGACATTGTCATCGGATTATTTATCAATAGGCACGAGTTTGGGAGGGTTATTTAGATGCCATCAACAAAAATGAGGCACCACCAAATAAAGCATTATCGCCTGAAGAATTGAAGGAAGCTCAATCCATAATGCGTATATCAACTAAGTGGGAGGAGGATCTACTAGGACTGGACTTAATCGCAAAAATGAATCCCAATGGGTCGGAGGCTCCAAATTTTACTGAAGAAGACGTTTATAAATTAAAACTACTGCTTCACTTGGAAAGCAAAATTGAAGAATATAAACAACAGTTCGCAGGCTGGTGGAATGATTTTGGGTTTAACGCATACATACACAAACTTCGACAGTCAGGCACACAACTATCGGCCGAATTATTCTCTTATGTTGCAGAAGAGTGGAGATTAAATCTAAAGTGCTGTGATCAATCACCTGACGGTCGACAGTCGCATTATGATCTACGTTCTGGATACAATGCTCCAACATTCGCAGTTTTGCGCACTCAGACAGTCGATGGCGAGAGTAAGCGAACGGGGCATTATAGTGCTTGCTTGCCTTCCTCAGTGTTTAAGGCATTTAATCAGCTTGTTAAGAAATCTAAACAAAAGTTAGTGCCACTTACTGATACCAAGCCTTTTATCGATCCTGCCCCGCCGTATGGTGTAGTAAAAAAACAGGATCAAAATAATGATTCAGGTAGTGATGACGATGACGAAGAATTTCTTGACTGTTTGGATGAGAACTTATTTGTTGCTGAATCTGAAACACAACGGCAGCAACAGCAACCTAAAGACCGCTTTATAAGATTAAGTGAAGGTAGTATTCCTCAAAATCCTACCCCATTAGCAGTGTCAAAACAGAGTCCTCAACCGGCAAGAAAAAATCCTAGTTCTGGCTCTCCCGCATCTAGTTTTAGTAACGGCTCAGGGGTGTTCAAACCAATGGATTTTAAAATAGTTGGGGCTCTACCTAATCCTAATAAGGATGAATCAGGGGCGCGTCTTAATAAACCATATAAAGATAAACCATGTAAAGTTACGAAGGATGATGTGACTATGTGGGTCCGGCATCCTAGCCCTAATCAGCTAGAAATTAGGGCTCGTCAATGCGAAAACAGAAAAGCAACACCTGAGCAAATTTTTAAAGCAATGGCTGCTCAATTTTTGGAGGAGCTTCTTAAAAGGCACGGTAAAAATGATGTATCAGAATTATCTCCTGAACAAAAAACTTTCTGCATCGAGCTTATTCAGCCAGATACTGAAGACTCACGTGAATGCTTTGAGGAAGCATGTAAAGATCTAGACCTAATCCCAGTTTTTGCTTCTGACAGTAGTGCTCCTAAAGAAAAAAAACAAAACGGCTTAAAAGAAATTTTACAAAATATAGGGCAACAAACACCACGGGGACCAGCACCAGCAGGAGGATAAACAACCCAGTGCCAAATATCCGGTTATAGTCGTGATTATGGCAGCTCGCTTAATACCCGCTCGAGGGTGTTTAACGTCGTGGTAATTTCTTTTTCTTGATGCGCGCTCGATACAAAACCTGCCTCAAATGCCGATGGGGCGAGATAAATTCCTGCATTTAGCATCGCATGGAAGAACTGCTTAAATCGTTCAGCATTGCCATTCATCACCTGTTCGTAACGAGTGATTTTTTCTGCGTCACTAAAAAATAAACCAAACAACCCACAGGTATGATTTGCAACGAAGGGAATGCTTGTAGCATGCGCGCGTTGTAATATGCCATCGACTAATTGCGTGGTTTTTGCGTGTAATTCGTTATAAAAATTTGGCGCTTGAATTTCTTTTAGAGTCGCAAGTCCGGCTGTCATCGCCACGGGATTGCCCGATAAAGTGCCAGCCTGATAAACGGGCCCGCACGGTGAAACTTGTTCCATGATTTCTTTTCGTCCGCCATAAGCTCCCACCGGCATACCACCGCCAATAATTTTGCCTAATGCGGTTAAATCGGGACGGATATTATAAAGCTGTTGCGCGCCACCGAGCGCCACACGAAAACCGGTAATAACTTCATCAAAAATGAGTAAACTGTGATACTGATCGCAAATGTCGCGAAGCCCTTCCAAAAATCCTGGTGCGGGTAAAACCAGATTCATATTCCCGGCGATGGGCTCGACAATAATGGCGGCGATAGTATGACCGTGTTTTTCAAACAAAGCGCTGACAGAATCTAGATCGTTGTAAGTTGCGACTAACGTATCTTGGGTGGCTCCTTCGGGGACGCCCGGTGAACTGGGTGTGCCAAACGTTAATAATCCGGAGCCGCTTTTTACCAACATGCTATCGGCGTGGCCGTGATAACAACCCTCAAACTTAACAATTTTATCGCGACCCGTGGCACCGCGCGCTAAACGAATCGCACTCATTGTGGCTTCGGTGCCGGAATTGACCATGCGAACTTTTTCGATGCTTGGCATGAGTTTGCAAATTTCTGCCGCCAATTTAACTTCGGCCGCCGATGGCGCGCCAAAGCTTAAGCCCTGTTCGATGGCTGTTTGCACGGCAGCTAAAACGGCGGGATGAGCATGCCCAAGCACCATCGGCCCCCAAGAGCCGACGTAATCGATATAACGATGACCATCTTCATCCATTAGGTAGGCGCCTTTTGCCGACTGAATGAAAGGCGGCGTGCCGCCAACCGCGCCAAAGGCCCGAACTGGCGAATTAACGCCCCCGGGGATATAATGCTGGGCTTTATTAAAAAGTTCGTCGGATCGAGAGGTCCGGATTTTTTCATCAATTTGAGTCATGGTTGCGTATTATGCCATATAAAAAATACATGTGTCTGCTCTGTGGGTTTATCTACGACGAAGAAAAAGGTTGGCCGGATGATGGAATTGAGCCCGGCACCCGCTGGGACGACGTCCCCGAGGATTGGCTTTGCCCCGAGTGTGGTGCCATGAAGTCTGATTTTGAGATGGTTGAGATTTAATCAAAAAGTTCCCGATGGGAGCTGCTTTCGTTGTCTTTAAACTGAGGAATTTCAATTGCGCCAGAGGGGACGGGTGTTTGTTTGTACTTAGCGGCTATGGAGAGCGACTTCCGACAAACAAACACCCGTGCCGTCTCAGCCAGCAATTGAAATGGAATTACGGCTTCACGATCGCTAAAATCACAATGACGATCAACAACACGGTTGGGATTTCATTGAAGAATCTAAAAAATGTGCTGGAGTAGCGATTGCGGTTGTGTTTGAAGTCGTGGAGTAGCTTGCCGCAGTAGAGATGATAAATCCACAAAATCAGCACAAATATGAGCTTGATGTGCATCCATATCAACGACATGTAAACGGGTAAATTTAAAAATAATAACCAAAATCCAAACACCGTCGTTAAAATGCCAGCCGGTGTCATGATGTAATAAAATAATTTTTTTTCCATCACCTTGAATCGCTCGATGCCGATTTCATCGGTGCTTTGAGCGTGATACACAAAAAGGCGGGGCAAATAAAATAAGCCCGCAAACCAAGCGACCATAAAGATAATATGAAATGACAAAATCCATAGCATGCGGCTATGATAAAGGAGAGCTGTTAGCTTGTACAAGCGTAAAAGGCATTTCTTGAGTTGAAAAACAGCAATCCTGACCTCAGCTAGCAAGCAATTGAAGTCTTTGACCTAAGCCCCGGAAAGTTGGATAATAACTGCCCATGACAGAACCACAACTACAAATTGCTCTCAACTTCACCGACGCCGCAGCCCGCAAGGTAAAGGGCCTGATCGATGAGGAAGAGAACCCCAAACTGAACCTACGCGTGTTTATCACGGGTGGGGGGTGCTCTGGCTTTCAGTACGGCTTCACGTTTGATGAGACGATCAACCCCGATGACCTCGTGATCGAAAAAGCGTTGGATGATGAGGGTGGTGAAGGCAGTGAAGGCGGCGGCATCGCGCTGGTGAAGTTGCTGGTCGATCCGCTCAGCTTACAGTATCTTCAAGGTGCTGAAATCGATTATCGGGAAGACATCAACGGCGCTCAATTTGTAATTCGCAATCCTAATGCTAAAACCACCTGTGGCTGCGGCGCTTCATTTTCTGCCTAGTTAAAAAGGGAATGTTATTTTGATTGAGCACGAAAGCCCTTACAGCCGTCAGACATTAATGATTTTATTAGTGCTGATGGTTTTTTTCTGGGGGCTCAATTGGCCATTCATGAAATTAGCCATTCCACACATTTCCGCGTGGTTTTATGTGTTTTTGCGTATGCTGCTTGGTATGATTACGGTCGGCATTTATTTAGTTGCGACGAAACAATTTGAATGGCCATCGCGTCGTGTGCTCCCATTAATTATTGGTGTTGGTTTGTTACAAATGACAGTTTGTAATGTGTTGATGGTGGGCAGCTTAAAATATATCGAAGCGAGTCGAGGCGTTATTTTGTCGTACAGCACACCGTTATGGGTTGCGCCAGCGGCTATTTTGTTTTTTAAAGAAAAATTTAATGGCGCAAAAATTCTCGGCATAGTGTTGGGATTTGTCGGGATTTTATTATTATTTAACCCCTTAACGTTTAGTTGGCACAACCATCCCGCCCTCATTGCGAGCGCGTTATTGTTGTTAGCATCAGCGACATGGGCAGCGAGCATTGTTTTGATGCGCGAGTATCGAACAGGGTTTCCGACAATTTGTTTGACGTTTTGGCAGTTTTTAGTTCCAGTTATTATATTCGCTATTCCGGTGTTTCGGCACAACCACGCCGTCATAACCGCAACACAATGGAGTTGGGAGCTAGTCGGTTTAGTTTTATATGGGGGTGTGATCGCTACCGGTTTTTGTTTTGTCATTGTGATTATGATTAGCAAATATGTACCCAGCACCACGACATCATTAACTTTGCTCGGTGTTCCTGTTGCCGGCATGGTGTTATCCGCGCTAATTTTGCATGAAATGATTGGCATCAATAAGGTGGCTGCCATGTTGGGTGTGATTGTGGGAATTATTTTAGTGTTGTATGCCGACAAGAAGCTGATGGGCGATAGTGTTGTGAGCAAGGTTGCCAGAGAGCATCGCCTTGAGCGTAGTGAGTGAGTTTCAGTGAGTTGCAGGCAAATTGGAATTCATTAATCCTGCACAATAACGGTATTCGTGAGCACCGTTGAGTTTGGCACCATGATGTGCTTGCCCTCTGATTGCAGGACCGTGTAGCGCAAATTAATTTCAGTCACCCTGCCATTTTCATTAGTGACACCGATGGTGTCGCCGATCCTGAAGGGTTCATAATATAAAATGATGAATCCTGCTAACGTATTCGATAAAGAATCTTTTAATGCAAAACCGACAGCAAAACTCGCCAAGCCAAGTCCAGTCACAAGCGCCAAAACATTAATGCCCATTGTCTCGAGTGCGGTGATAATCCCGATAATGATGATGACAACGTAAGCGACCTTAGCTAAGAGCGCGAATAAGTAACGACGACTCATTGTGTGGTTGGATAAGCGACTTATGATCGACCTCACAATTAACGCAATTATCCAAGCGACGATGAAAACGATAACGCCGGTGATAATCCTCGGCAGCGCTGCGATAACCTGTTGGTGTGCAGTCGAGATGAATCCTTTGATGTGGTTAACTTTGTCCATATTTTGTGATTACAGCATATTTTTTCGTGGATGTAAAAAATTAAGTAACTACATGTTTGACTGTATTTCGGAGCGTCATACCAACCCTGTGGCGTCATTTCGAGTAACGCGAGAAATCTCAACCGTGCAGTATTGTATTGTGGTTGAGCGCCTTGAATTTCAATTGCTTGGCTCACGAGGCTGGGGTTACTGTTTTTCGGGAATCGCCGTCCTTGGCTGCTAAGTACTTCCATGGTACTTACGCCCGCAAAACAGTAACACCAACCCCTCTGCCGCAATTGAAATACCGCTCGATAGTGGATGACTCAACGTAACCTCGTCATCCCGGAAATTTTGCATCAGGATGTACAAAATTAACTCTTTAAATAGACATCGAAACGGCTACTTTTTCCTTGAAAGACAAGGTCAGGTTCGCAGCCTTGAATAGTTGGTGCTAATCGTGAGCGTTTTACAACAACACGTTTTTTTGCTTTTGTGATCGCTAACGATAGTAACGCTGCAGCATCCTCATCCTCACCGACCACGTGGCGTAACACACGCATTTCTTTTTTGACAAGCGCTGATTTTTTTCGAGTGGGAAACATGGGGTCGATATAAATAACATCGGGTAGGTTTTTTAAATTTTTTAAAAAATGTATTGCATCATCTTCGATTAATTTTAACGTTAATGTTTTAAACCACTCTTCTTCTTTTGCGCGTTTTAAACCATCTTGTAGTAATGCAGCAATTATGGGGTTGCGTTCGATCATGGTGACTTTGCAGCCTAAATTAGCTAACACAAAGGCATCGCGCCCTAAACCCGCAGTGACATCTAAAACAGACAGTTGTTTTTTAGGTTGTATGCCGATGGCTTTTGCGATTAATTGTCCGCGTCCGCCGCCAAACTGACGTCGGTGTGCTAGCGTTCCCGATAAAAAATCCACGTAAACAGGTCCGGGTGATTTTGGTTCCGTTAATCGCAGTTCTAAACGTGTGTCGGTGACAACCAATAAAGTTGGGTAATCATGATTGTCGATAGCAACGAAAGGCAAGTTTAGTTTCAGTGCTAATCGTTTCGCCTTAGCAGAGCAATGTTTGTTTTGAGCGGCGATGGCAGTAATATTATTCTTCATAATTTAAGAGTCTGGGCAGGGATTTCACTGCTTCTGAGATAGGAATAATTTCGATATTATCAACATATTTTTTAAGCTTGCCAGAATAAATTAAATATAATTTGGCATTTGGATATTCTTTTTCGAAGAGTTTCAAATTTTTTAAATCTTTCTTATCAATGTAGTCTTTGCTTTTGACTTCAAAAGCAATTAAACCTTTTTCACCATAAGCAATAAAATCCACCTCTATGCCTTCTTGAGTTCTCCAGAAATATAGGTTGTAATCAAGCTGAAAGTAATCATTAATGGCTTTTAATTCTTGAAGGAAAAAACTTTCCATTGCAATACCATTGATTTCTTCAGGAACATCTAGGGGCCCCACAGGACGCAATGATCGATATACCCCAACATCAAAAAAATAAAATTTTGGATGTGTTACTAGTTTGCGTTTTGCTCTTTTAGTAAAAATAGTTAATCTGTGGCCAAGCAGCAGATCTTCTAGCAAATCGAAAAAATTACGAACGGTTTTAGGATCTTTGCCAATCTCCCTGGCAATGGCGGACGTGTTAAGTAAGGAGCCTTGTGAAAAACTGGCTGTTTCCAAGAAACGAGAAAAAATACCTAAATTACGAGTTAACCCTTCTTGTAAAACTTCTTCACGCAAATAAGTTTTAACATACGTTTTTAAATATAGTGCTGGGTCAGGTTCACTTGGAATGGAGGGGAGTTGACCGTAATGAATGGCTCTATTGAGATCGAAATCTTCACCTAATTCTATGGCTGTTAATGGGTACATGGAATAATGTAAAGCGCGCCCCGCTAATAAATTTACACCGCGTCGCCTTAAGCTTCGAGCACTAGAGCCTGTTAAAATAAATTTGAAGCGGTAGCCTTCAATGAGTCGGTGAATCTCATTTAATAAACTCGGCAATTTCTGCACCTCATCTAAAATGACCCACCCTTTAAACTGGGGTGGTATAAGTTCTTCAAGATGCTTGGGATTGTTTTGCAGAGTCGTATAGATTTCGCTGTCTAGCAAATCCAGGTAAAGGGAGTTGCTGAAATTCGATCGAACCCAAGAAGTTTTGCCAGTTCCCCTTGGGCTAAAGAGGAAGAAGCTTTTTGGTGAGTCAGGAGATATTTTTAGCAATCTGGGATACATGTTCCCATTTTACCACTAAAAATAGGAATTGAAATCCCAAAAATAGGGGAAAAATAGGAATTGCGATCCCAAAAATGGGTAAAATGGCCGGGCTGCGAGGTTAGCCGACCTGATCTTCTATGAAATCCATCAAATCACCGGCGATGTTGAGGCCGAATTGGGCATCTAATTCACGGGCCCCCGTTGGGCTCGTGACATTGATTTCGGTGAGGTAGTCCCCGATCACATCCAGCCCCACAAACCACAGTCCCTTATCACGGAGTGTTGGGCCTACTTGTTCGCAAATCCATTGGTCATGATCGGTGAGTTCGCGTCCCTCGCCTTTTGCGCCCATCGCTAAGTTACCCCGAAAATCGCCCGCCGCCGGGATTCGTGCTAACGCATAAGGCACAGGCTCACCATTGATTACAATAATGCGCTTGTCGCCGTCTTTAATGTCGGGAATGAATCGTTGCGCCATCACGAGCTGCCGGCCGTCTTGCGTCATCGTTTCGATGATTACCGGCAAGTTAGAGTCGTTAGCTTTCACATGAAAAATTGAGCGACCGGCCATGCCGCCTAAAGGTTTTATGATAATGTCATGTTCATTGTGTGCAAATTCTTTGATTAGTTCAGGTTGGGATGTCACTAATGTTTTAGGGCAACATTGGGGAAACCACGCGGCGTACATTTTTTCATTGGCATCGCGTAAGCTCGATGGTTTATTTAATACGAATAATCCATTTGCTTCTGCGTGTTCTAATAAATACGTTAAATAAATGTATTCCATGTTGAACGGCGGGTCTTTTCGCATTAATAAAACATCGAGTTCGGTGAGTGGCTGCTCGATTATTTCATCTAACTCAAACCAATGTGATGCATCGTCTGTCACATGAAGAGGCCGCATTCGTCCCCAGGTTAATCCATCTTGCAACCAAATATCGGTGGGTTCTAGGTAATAAATTTCCATGTTGCGCGCTTGTGCTTCTAAAAGCATAGCAAAGGTCGTATCTTTTTTAATATTGATGGAAGCGATGGGGTCCATTAACACGCCGAGTTTTAATGTCACACAGTTTCTCCTTCAAATGCAGTTAATTCCCGTGCAGACGCAAGACAGGCTAAACGAGAAATGACGCCGTAAACATAAAATCGATTTTTTGCTTGAGAGTTCTCGCGACAAGGCGTATTGCAAGGCTCATCAAAGGCGAGTGGAATGAAATCCATGCCGGGTGCATTTAAGTTTTCATTTGGCCCGCGATTTTTATGAATACGGTAAAATCCACCGATGACATGTCGTCCAAATGAATAGAGCACTGGCTCTGCAACGGCATTATCTTTGCTCGCAGTTTCAAAAGTGTAAACGCCCTCTTGCACGATAGCTTTGGTAACCGCGACACCACCTTTTGAGGTTGACATGCGTGTGCGTTGTTTGCGATTAAGTTCGCGCAGTTCATTGGGGTCTTGGATCATCATCACCGCCATGCCGTAAGTCCCCGCGTCGGCCTTCACGACTAAAAATGGTTTTTGATCGATGTTGTATTCAGCGTATTTTTTTTTGATTTGATTGAGCAGACCTTCTGCGCGTGTTGCCAAGCACTCCTGTCCTTCTTTTTTCATGAAATCAACTTCAGGACAATGATCAAAGAGCGGGCTAATTAACCAGGGGTCGATATTGAGCACGTCAGTTGCAAACTCCGTTGCGACTTTTTCGTAGGCACTGAAATGTTCTGACTTCAGTCGGCGCGACCAGCCCAATAGCGGGGACGGCATGATCGTTTGTTTTAAATTCTTGAGTTTGTCGGGCACGCCACCGGATAGGTCATTATTTAAGATCATACAACACGGGAAAAAATCCGTAACCCCTACCTCATCGTTTTTACGCTGAAGAGGTTCGATCGTAATTTTGCGACCGGAAGGTAGTGTTTGTTCTAGAGGTTGGGTGAGTGATTCATCCATTGAGCCGATGCGAACTTGGAAACCCGCGGTGGTGAGGATTTCATGGAGCATACTTAAGTTCTCGAAATAAAACACATTTCGGGAATGGCTTTCTGGTATAATGAGCAATCGTGTGACTTCTGGACAAATCTCCGCTATAGTGGCTTGCACGGCCTGTATATACAAAGGCATAAGCGCAGGATTTAAGTTGTTGAAGCCAGCCGGGAATAAGTTGGTGTCAACGGGTGCTATTTTGAAACCTGCATTACGCAAGTCGACGGAGCTGTAAAAAGGCGGTGGTGTCTTGAGCCATTGTTGGCGCAACCAAGCTTCGATAGCGATTTGGTTGTCTAGAAATTTTTTTTCTTCTAAAGGCATACATTGGATCCTGAGTTAACTTGTTGTCATATTATCATATTAAACGTGTAACGAGACTATGAACTGGACTGGCAAAATCCTGGGTATGGTGATTGGTTTTATATTCGGCGGTCCCGTTGGTGTGGTCATTGGTTTGTTTCTCGGCCACCTCGTCGATCAAGGGTTTCTGCGAAAATTATTGAGTTCGGCCATCTATTCTCGGACGAATCAATCGAGAGTGCAAGGCGTATTTTTTAATGCGACATTCATGATGATGGGTTACGTGGCAAAATCGGACGGACGTGTGTCTGAAAATGAAATCCGAGCGGCGCGGCATGTCATGAATAATATGGGTTTGAGTGATAGCATGAAGCGCGAAGCCATTCGTTTGTTTACGGAAGGCAAGCAACCACATTTTAATCCGCATGACACGATCGCCCAGTTGAAACAAGTTTGTTTATTTCAACCGAATTTGTTGCGTATGTTTGTAGAAATACAAATACAAATGGCCTACGCAGATGGACGAACCATCAGTGATCGCAAGCGCCAGGTATTAGAGAGCATGTGCCAACAATTGGGCGTGGCTGGATTTAATTTCAATCAATATGAACAACGGTATCGAGCAGAGCAAAATTACCAACGGTATCGACAGGCTCCTCGGCAAGATCCCAAACGATATATCAACGATGCTTATGAAGTGTTAGGCGTTGCACCTACATCAACTGATGCGGAAATTAAGAAAGCCTATCGACGCTTGATGAGTCAGCATCATCCTGATAAATTGATGTCAAAAGGCTTGCCGCCTGAAATGATTAAAATGGCCACGCAAAAAACGCAACAAATTAAAAGTGCGTATGAGCAGATCCGAAAAGCGAGAGCAATTTAAACGGAGTTCAACCATGCACAAAAATATTATTTCTGCCTCTATTCTTGCCGCTGATTTTGCACATTTAGGTGATGAAGCTAAAGATGCCTTAGATGCGGGCGCCGATTATATTCATTTTGATGTGATGGATCATCATTTTGTTCCCAATTTAAGTTTTGGTGCCGTAATTTGTCAATCGCTGCGAAAAGCAGGCATTACTGCACCCATTGACGTGCATTTAATGGTTGAGCATCCTGAAGCGTATATCAAGCCGTTTGCCGATGCGGGCGCGACGTTGTTAACCTTTCACCCTGAAACAGTGAAAAGTGTTGAAGAAACATTACATAAAATTCGTGATGTTGGCCTGAAAACAGGATTGGCGTTTAACCCAGAAAATCCATTGGATATCGATCCTGAAATTTTAAAAGAACTCGATTTGATTTTATTAATGTCTGTGAACCCCGGTTTTGCCGGGCAATCTTTTATAGCTGGTAGTTTAGATAAAATTGCTTCGACACGACAGCTTCTTAAAAAAATTAATAGCAAGGCGATGCTGGGCATTGATGGCGGGATTAAAACAGGCAACATTGGTGAAGTAGCAAAAGCGGGTGCTGATTTTTTTGTGGTGGGCTCGGGATTATTTCATGCCAAAAATTATGATGAAGAAATTGCAAAAATGCGCAAGCAATTATCATCATGATATTAATGATCGACAATTATGATTCCTTTACTTATAACTTAGTCCAGTATCTACAAGAACTCGGTGCAGAAGTATCCGTTTATTATAACGACCACATCACGTCGGCTGATATTGCTGAATTGAATCCGCAGCATATTATTTTATCGCCAGGTCCAGGGCGTCCTGAGCAGGCCGGTGTTACCTTAGAGGTTATTCAAAATTTTGCGGGTAAAGTTCCTATTCTGGGTGTTTGCTTAGGTCATCAAGCGATTGCGCAGACATTTGGTGCAAGTATTGTTGCGGCCGAAAAAGTCATGCATGGTAAAGTTTCAAAGATTTATCATGAGCAAAAAAGTATTTTTCGAGAGGTGTCTATTCCGTTTGAGGCCACACGCTATCATTCATTAATTGTCGATCGAAATACACTTTCAAGTGAGTTTGAAGTGACAGCGTGGACAAAGCAGTCAGATGGCAAGTTTCATGAGATCATGGCGATTGAGCATCGTGAGTATGCGTTAACCGGTGTGCAGTTTCATCCTGAGTCGATTTTAACAAAGCCAGGCCATCAGTTGCTGAGGAATTTTTTGCAGTTTGTTTAATAAGTATTTCGATTGCTATTAAGGCATATCCTTTACTAAAAGCAAGGGATACAGCTTCTTTAAATAGCAATTCAATTGCAGTCGACGACAAGAAATACGCCGCACAACTGACGCTCTGAAATAAAGTCCGTGTGTGCCTAGCGCAAATGTTAAATAAAATACGCTGTTGTGGTCATCACCTTGGCGTGAAGTGTCATTAATTTTTTGATGATGCTGGGTAGTTCTGCAGCGCCAGCTTTTTTGGCAGACTGCGCGTGTTGAATTTCGTCGGCCTTCATTTGTTCGACAATTTTTCGGCTTTTATTATCGTGCTTGGCTAATTTATTTAAGTGGCTTTCTAAATGTGCTTCTACTTGTTTTTCGGTTTCTTCGACAAAACCTAGGCTCCATTTGTCACCGGCCAAGCCGGCAATCATGCCCATTGCGAAAGAATTGCCATACCAAAATATATTTAAATAGCTGCGGTGACCGCCTAATTCTTTTAATCGGTCGTGGCACCAGGCTAAATGATCGGTTTCTTCAGCAGAGGCTTTTTCTAACATAGCTTGGGTTTTTTTGTTGTGTGCAGTAATTGCTTGCCCATTATAGAGAGCTTGGGCGCACACTTCGCCCGTGTGATTCACGCGCATGTAACCGATGCTTTGTTTTTTTTCGTCAGCAGTGAGTTTCGGTTCTTTTAAATCATTTGCAGGATTGGGACGGCCCGGTATTAAGTCGGAAAATAAAGTGGCAAGCCCATTATTGACTTGCATGATGATGTGATCGAGTGGTGAGTATTGGCGGTCATTCATAAAAGCAGTATAAACTTATTCGCGCCAGTTTTCGACTTGCAGACCCGTTAAGCGGTTAAATTCTTTTTCGTTGGCCGAGACCAATATTAAGTTATTGTTTAGTGCAGCGCCCGCAATGAGGATATCGTAATAGCCAATCGGATTGCCGCGTTGCCTTAAGTAAGCTCGTGCTTTTGCAGCTTGAATGGCATCGCCTGTGGTAAAGGGTAATGTGGTAGTGCAGTGAATAATGTCGTGTATAGGTTTTTCGATTTTTTTTGCGCGCTCTTTGTTATATGCGAGTCCGTATTCTATTTCCATCAGAGTGATGCTGGATATCATTATTTGTGATGGGGGCGTTTGTTTGAGGCGTATTAAAGTGTTGCGATTTCCCTTTATAAAGTCGCTGATCACGCAGGTGTCCAGTAAGTATTTCATTTAAATGGGTCCTCTTCGGGTGGCTTTAATATTTTTCGGTCTTCTTCAAGCGCTGTAAAATCGCTTACACCTGAAAACTTAAGCACGGACTCAGGCCACTCTGCAATACCGTGGAGGACAACCCATTCTTTAAGGGCCTCTCGTACGATGGAGTTTCGACTTTTGCCTAGTTTTTTAGCGAGGTGTTTGATCTCTTTTCCGAGGTCGTCTTCGATGTAAACGTTGAGGTTCATGATTCCGTCTCCAGATAAACATGGTGTATCATAACATGTTATAAATAATGCTTCAACTGTGAAGGGTTTGGATTTTTGGAATGTAGATGTTCAGTAAGACGTAACTTGTTTTTTTGACGACATCGACAAATAAAAGATATGATATTGTCTATTAAACAATAAGGATATGTTATGACCACTGTTAAAACCCCCTCAAAAGTGATGAAGGAGCTTGCGGGACGACTAAAAGCCTTAAGGCTGCGTAAAAAATGGTCGCGCCAAGAGCTGGCTGATTATGCTGATATCAACGTTTACTCTTTGAAGCGCTTTGAAGCTACCGGACATATTTCATTAGAGCGATTTCTGTCGATCTGTTTTGCGCTGGGTGTCATGAGCGAATTCGATCATATTTTAAAACCGCGAGAACGAATTGATGTGAGCGCGTGGAAAGTGCCGGAAAATAAAATCCGGCAACGAGGCAGGCGCCGAAGCGAGGTAACAGTTTAGCGCTTTGGAATTAATCGCAGGATTTTAACGTTAGAAAATTTCAAGCCGTTGTTCGTAAAATCATAGGCAACTTTTGCCCTGCCCGCTAAGGCACAAGCATTACAGCCATTTTTTAATTGCTGGGTGAAAATCAAGCGATAACGATGATGTGGCAATCGCTTAGCGGTCGGAAAATGGAGAATTTGCCATAATTCCACTCGGGGATATTTTCTAGCGATCATGTTATAACCCGGGGCTGCCTTTAAAGCTTCTCGAGAAACGTTGATGGGCAGCGTTAAATACTCGCCCGATTTTGTAATAATGTAGTAGCCTGTGCCTTGATCAGCAATGTAGACATAATCTGCCAAGATGACATCAATGTTATGATAGCGTCTAATTGATTTAAGTACGCCTCCGCCTGTTAAATGAAAGAACGCAAGCGACTGTTTGCAGACTGGATGTTTAGTTAAAACGGATTTGACGCAATCTTTAAAATCGCTGAACACAGTTTTTGAGCTGCAGTTTGATGCTTGCACATAACGGCGACAAATGCGTGCATCTTTTAGGTTTACCCCACCCACAAAATCTTGAATAAATTCGTAATTTTTCAATCTAGGGATTGGCGGTAGCGCAAGGGCGAAGTCGGCTACGATGATCAACCCTAAAAGAAGTGCGATTGAAATTAATAATGTCAAAACACGCTTATGCATGGTTTAAGTCCCTGTAAAATTTTCGCTATCATATAATGGTAGGGCCAAGTTCACAATACTGTTTTTGAATAAACCCTACAGATCCCGTCGTCGTGCCCACCGTATCGTCAGCGACGATGGAGTTTCTGCTCTCCCCGCCGCTCTTCGGGATTAGGAAATATTTTAACTCCAGTTTTTGACCAAAACATGACAGCGGACCCCGAAATCACTTATACTGCTATCACCTTACTGGATCACATCGAAAACTAACATGGCGAAAACAAAACCAAACATACTCGCTGAAATCGAGCGACAGCCCTTAGGTGAGTTCACCGAGAAGGCCTATCTAGATTACTCCATGTATGTGATTTTAGATCGGGCTTTGCCCAACATCGCCGATGGCTTAAAGCCGGTTCAGCGTCGCATTGTTTACGCGATGTCAGAATTAGGTTTGAAATCAACGACTAAGTACAAGAAATCGGCGAGAACCGTCGGTGACGTGCTTGGTAAATTCCATCCCCACGGTGATACGGCCTGCTATGAAGCCATGGTGTTAATGGCGCAACCTTTTTCATTTCGCTACCCTTTTGTGGATGGCCAAGGCAACTGGGGTACGGTCGATGATCCTAAATCCTTTGCCGCCATGCGTTATACCGAAGCGCGATTGTCTGCCTATGCGCAAGTCTTGTTGTCTGAATTGCAGCAAGGCACCGTCGATTGGCTGCCCAATTTCGATGGTTCATTAGAAGAGCCGGCGTTGTTGCCAGCGCGACTGCCCAACGTCTTATTAAATGGCGGCTCGGGCATTGCGGTTGGTATGGCGACTGATATTCCGCCGCATAATCTCGCAGAAGTGGCTGATGCGTGTATGCATTTGCTCGATAATCCCAAGGCAACGCTGCGCGATATTGCTAAATTCATTCAGGGTCCCGATTATCCGACGGCAGCGGAAATCATCACCCCGTTGGTTGAGATTCGAAAGATGTATCGCACAGGTAATGGCAGTATTCGCATGCGTGCGGTTTATCAAAAAGAAAACGGTGACATTGTCATCAACGCGCTGCCGCATCAGGTATCTGGCAATAAAATTTTAGAACAGATCGCAGCGCAAATGCTTGCCAAAAAATTACCGACGGTGAGTGATATTCGCGACGAATCGGATCATGAAAATCCAACGCGCTTGGTCATTACGCCGCGCTCCAGTCGTGTAGAGATTCATGAATTAATGGCTCATTTATTTGCGACGACAGATTTAGAAAAAAGCTATCGTGTTAACTTAAACATGATTGGGATCAATGGCCGTCCTGAAGTTAAAAATTTGGTGGGGTTGCTCAACGAGTGGCTTGAGTTTCGTTTGGAAACCGTGCGAAAACGATTGCAGTATCGATTAGAGCAGGTGCTCGCACGATTGCATATTTTAGAAGGTCTCATTATCGCGTTTTTAAATTTAGATGAAATCATCGCGATCATTCGTCAAGAAGATAAACCCAAGCCCGTGTTGATGAAGCGCTTTAAATTAAGTGAAAAACAAGCCGAAGCGATTTTAGAAATTAAACTGCGACAACTTGCAAAATTAGAAGAAAAGAAAATCCGCGCAGAGCAAAACGAATTGGCAGCAGAGCGTGATGATTTAGAAAAAACACTAGCCTCTAAAACGCGGTTAAAAACGCTAGTACGCAGTGAAATTAAAGCAGACAAAGAAGCTTTCGGCGATGAGCGTCGCTCACCCATTGTAGAGCGTCCCGAAGCACAAGCGATGCGTGAAGAAGACATGATACCGGCTGAACCGGTGACCGTAGTAATGTCGAAAAAAGGTTGGGTACGATCGGCAAAGGGTCATGAGGTGAGCGGTGAGTCCTTAAATTATAAATCGGGTGATGAGTTTTTCAGTCAGGTTCAAGGCCGCAGCAACGAACAAGTTGTTTTCCTTGATTCAAATGGCAAAAGCTACTCGATTTTGGCGCATACGTTGCCTTCAGCGCGTGGTTTGGGTGAGCCATTAACAAGCCGATTAAAACCAGCGCCTGGCAGTACTTTTGTGGGTATGCTAATGGGATCACCGGATCAACTTTGCTTATTAGCATCGGATGCAGGATATGGATTTTTAACGCCGCTTGAAAATCTTTATGTAAAAAATCGCAGCGGAAAGGCAGTGATTAAGCCGCCAAAAAATTCAATCGTGTTAACGCCTCAGTTTGTGACAGACAAAGAATCGCAATATGTTGCGGCAGTGACGACGGAAGGACGTTTGCTTGTTTTTCCGATCGCAGAATTGCCAGAATTGCCGCGCGGCAAAGGAAATAAAATTATCAGTGTTCCTTCGGCGCGTGTGGCAAATCGAGAAGAGTACTGTGTAGGCGTTGCGGTATTAAACGAAAATAGTAGTCTAGCATTGTATTCTGGAAAGCGTAGTTTAACGTTGAAACCAGATGATTTAGCAAATTTTCAGGGGGAGCGCGGCAGACGTGGTAACAAGTTACCGCGCGGTTTTCGCAAAGTGGAGAGTATTGCAGTAGTGGAGAAGTAAAAACAGTGATGATGGTATGAAGACGAGGTGACTTAGATATGAATATGAACTCAACAAGCAAAACGAATCAAGAATTACCCTACCCATTTATCAGAGAAACGCTGCTCTCTGATGAGAAATTAGTGTACGTGACTCGGCCACACTGGGTTGTTTTTGGGTCTTGTGTCGCGGCTTTTATTCTTGCTTTTTTAATTTATTGTTATGGGCCTGCCTATTTTTCATTTCGGTTTAATTTGTTAGGCGGTTACGATCTTTATCAGTTAATAGCATTTGCCGTATTTGCGGCTGGTGTTTATTGGCTGGCACAAGCTCTTGTGAGATATTACACATCTGAATATGGCGTTACTAATAAACGCGTGTTGATGAAAACCGGTTGGATACGACGTAATTCATTAGAAATTTTCTTACAGAAATTAGAAGCTATTCATGTTGATCAAACGATCATGGGCCGTATTTTAAATTACGGTACGATAGTAATAATCGGCACTGGTGGCACAGAAGATTATTATTTTTATATTCCTGATCCATTGGGCTTCAGAAAGCGTGTGCAGCAACAAGCTGATTTGTTAATTGACGAACAGGATCGGCATTAAACGGGAACTTTTGCCTGCGCGCCAGCGATTTCTCGTACTAATTTAGGCACTAGATAGCCCGGCAATTGATTCATCATGCGTTGAATTATTTGTTTGGCTTTTTGTTCGTCTACGTCAAAGTGGGCACTGCCCTGCACTCGATCCAGTAAATGCAAATAATAAGGCAGCACACCATTGTCGAAAAGCGTTTGGCTCAACGCAATTAATGTCTGTGCATTGTCATTAACGTCTTTTAATAAAACAGATTGATTTAGCAGCGTTACATGAACGGTTTGGAGTTTTTTAATTGCGGCAATGACCGTATCGTCAATTTCATTCGGATGATTACAATGCAGAACAACAATGGTTTTAAACCGAGTTGTATGAATCCAGTGAATCAATTCTGTATTGATGCGTTCTGGAATGACGATGGGCACTCGCGTATGAATTCGTAAGCGCTTTAGGTGCTGAATTTTTTCAAGCTGTGAAACGAGTTTCACTAGCTGGGCATCTTTCATGATTAACGGATCCCCGCCGCTGAATATGACCTCTTCGATTGATGAATCATTTGCAATGTATGCCAAAGTTTTTTGCCAACCATCAGTGCTTGGTATGTTTTCCTCATAAGGAAAGTGACGGCGAAAGCAGTAACGACAGTTAATCGCGCAGCCACCTGCGAGTGTCAGCAAAACGCGACCATGGTATTTATGGAGTAACCCTGGTACTGGGTTGGCGTTTTTTTCGGCGAGCGGGTCATGGGTGTAGCCGGGGTAGTGGCCCATTTCTTGCTTTGTGGGTAGTACTTGCAGTAGCAAAGGATCATTCGGGTTCCCTTTTTCCATGCGAGCGACAAACCCTCGCGGGACCCGAAGGGGGAACTGAGCGATCGCCGCCTGTGTTGCAGGGTCTAAGTGTGCTGAGTTTAGCTCAAGCGTTCTTAGCAACTCATCTGTATTTTCAACTGCGTTGGATAAGGCCTTTTGCCAGTCTTGCATGGGGGTCTCGGTTGTTTATTTTGTGAGCTATTATATCAAAAACTTAATATCTTCCAAATGCTACTCGAACCTTTTGCGTATGCACTCCTCCATAAACAAGATACCCTAACGGCGCACAATCACCGACGAGTTTTTGATACTAGTTTATATTTTTAAGAAAACTGCTATGAAATGTTTCAGAGGATTTAATTTCAATGGGAATTAATTCATGCCCATATTTAATAATGACATCGACTTCATTTTGATGGTTATCGCGATAATAATAGAGATTCGGATTTTTGCCTTTATTAAAGCGATATTTCATTAATTCAAGAATCATTAAACCTTCGTATACAGCACCTCGAAGCGGATCGCGTGTTAGCTGTGATATAGTTTTAATATCCAGTAAATAACTAGCAAACCCCACGTCAGTAAAATACAACTTAGGCGATTTTATAATTGGTTTACCAAAACTTTCAAAATAAGGCTGGAGTCGAAACACAATAAACGACGCTCCTAATATCGATAGCCAATGCGTAATTGTGTGGCTTGATACCCCCACTTCGTTTGCTAACCCACTGGCTTCAAAAACAGAGCCGATCCTACCCGCGCAAAGTTTTATAAATTTCTCAAAAAGGCTTAAATCTTTAATATTAATCATTCCATTTTTTTGACTCTCATCCACTGACACTTGGATGTAAGATAGCAAATCAGGCGTGTTTTGAATTTCATTGAGAATGGCACCGTCTGGATGTTGATTCAAAAAAGCCCTTGGGTCCATAATAGAGTAATGAAATGGATATCCCTCATCTTAGGATTAGTTCTGGGCTTGGCTGCTTACGATAGCCTTGGGGCTACTTGGAACAACCCTCACAGCGGTGGCAATGAACAGAACGTCCGTTACGCGCCAATCATCGGTCAACCCAAGAGCTTAGACCCCGCGCGCGCTTATTCATCCGATGAATACCAAATTATCGCACAAATTTATGAACCACCGTTACAATACCATTACTTGCGTCGGCCTTATCAACTCGTACCACTAACGGTAGCGCAAATGCCAACAGTTACGTATTACGATGCTGATTGGAAAAAACTGCCAGATGATGTCAATCCATCAAAAGTTGCATACAGCGTTTACGATATTTTGATAAAAACGAATATTTATTATCAACCCCACCCTGCTTTTGCTAAAAATAAACAAGGGCAGTATTTATATTTGGATTTAACGCGTTCTCTCATTGATAAAATGAATTCACTCGAAGACTTTCCTAAAACTGGAACGCGAGAACTGACCGCTGACGATTATGCCTACGAAATAAAACGGCTTGCTTCTCCAAAAACAAGTTCGTCAATTTATGGATTAATGAGTAAATATATTTTAGGTTTTTCTGAATATGGCAGAAAACTCGAATTGATTGTGAAAAAACAAGGTGAGAACAATTTTCTCGATTTGCGTAAATATTCGCTTGAAGGCGTTAAAGTGATAAGTCCTTATCACTATCAAATTATTATTAAGGGTGTTTATCCGCAATTTGAATATTGGTTGGCGATGACGTTTTTCTCACCTATTCCTTGGGAAGCTGATGCTTTCTACTCACAGCCGGGTATGAAGGAAAAAAATATAACGTTTGATTGGTATCCTGTAGGTACCGGACCTTACATGATTGAAGAAAACAATCCCAACCGCCAAATTGTGTTGGTAAAAAATCCCAATTTTCACCTCGAACTTTATCCAAGTGACGGCGAAACAAGCGATCGAGATAAAGGGTATTTAGCAGATGCTGGGAAGCCTTTGCCATTTATCAACAAAATAGTGTTTGTTTTGGATAAAGAAAGCATTCCGCGTTGGAATAAATTCATGCAGGGTTATTACGATAAATCGGGTATCGGTGCTGAAAGTTTCGATCAGGCTATAAAAATCGATAAAAACGGAAAGCCTTATTTAACACCACGAATGAAAAAAATGGGTATCCGGTTGAAAACGACGGTAACGCCTGGGATTTTTTATATCGGTTTTAATATGCTTGATCCTGTAGTGGGTGGTTATTCCGAGAAAAAACGTAAATTGCGACAGGCTATCGCGATAGCGTTTGATTATGAAGAATATATTTCGATATTTTATAATGGGCGCGGTATTCCTGCTCAAGGCCCAATTCCGCCGGGGATTTTCGGTTACGTATCTGGTGCAGGTGGGATTAATCCTTATACTTATGTGTGGTTTCAAGGAAAACTGAAACGACGATCATTAAGTGAAGCTAAAAAATTATTAGCAGAAGCTGGCTATCCGGGTGGGATCGATCCCAAAACGGGAAAACCACTTATTTTAAATTACGATGTTGCAACGACAGGTAATCCAGATGACAAGGCACAATTAAATTGGATTCGAAAACAATTTGCAAAACTTGGGATTCAACTGAATGTTCGTGCAACCCTCTATAATAGATTTCGCGATAAAGTGCGCACTGGTAATGCACAAATATTTTCATGGGGATGGTTGGCCGATTATCCAGATCCTGAAAATTTCTTATTTTTGTTATACGGGCCCAATGGCAAGGTAAAATATGGTGGTGAGAATGCGACGAACTATTCAAACCCGAAAGCCGATAAATTGTTTGAAGAAATTCGTAATATGCCGAATGGACCTCTGCGACAGAAAAAAATAAATGAATTTTTACAAATTGTACGAAAAGATAGCCCCTGGGTCTGGGGTTTTCATCCGATTGAGTTTACATTGAGTCATCAATGGAATCGCGTCTCTAAACCACACGGAATTGCGAATAATACATTAAAATACGAGCGTATCGACGTTAAAAAACGCGCCGAATTAAGAGAAAAATGGAATCAACCGATCTTCTGGCCGTTGCTTGGGTTGCTGGCATTTATTGTCGTATTATTTATACCGTTAACGATAACCTATTGGCGACGTGAACATCGACCCAACCTAAAAAGGAGAAAACATTGATCGCTTATATTATTCGAAGAATTTTGTATGCTATTCCGATTTTAATCGGTGTGAATTTAATTACTTTTGGGCTATTTTTTATGGTTAATTCGCCGGATGACATGGCCCGTGTTCATTTGGGTGAGCGACATGTGACACAAGCAACGATTGATCATTGGAAGCATCAGCACGGTTACGATAAACCGCTTTTTTATAATGACAACCAAAAAGGGGTTACATTTGTAACAGACACCTTATTTTTTAATAAATCAGTTGAGTTATTTACTTTCCATTTTGGAGAATCTGATCAGGGACGTGATATCAGTCAGGACATCAGCCAGCGTATGTGGCCGAGTTTAGCATTAGCAATTCCAACTTTATTTGTAGGTCTTGGGATCAACATTACCTTTGCATTATTTTTAGGATTATTTCGTGGCACTTATTTTGATACCTGGGGAATGATTGTTTGTATAATTCTGATGTCTATCTCTGGGTTATTTTATATTATTATCGGTCAATATTTGTTTGGAAAACTATTGCGGTTGGTTCCGCTGTCCGGTTATCAGAGTGGTTGGGAGGCTTTTAAATTTTTAGCACTGCCGATTGCTATTGGTGTTATCAGTGGTATTGGTGCGAGCACGCGTTGGTATCGAACGATTGTTTTAGAAGAGTTACACAAAGATTATGTGCGCACGGCGCGTTCCAAAGGATTGTCTGAAATATTAGTTTTATATAAGCATGTATTAAAAAATGCATTGATTCCGATTTTAACGGGCATTGTTATTATTATTCCGACTTTATTTTTAGGCAGTTTAATCATGGAGTCATTTTTTGGAATTCCAGGATTGGGTAGTTACACCGTGGATGCTATTGCGCAACAAGACTTTGATATTGTACGCGTGATGGTTTTTTTAGGTACTTTATTATATATCATCGGGCTAATTTTGACGGACATTTCGTATACGTTGGTTGACCCGCGTGTACGGTTAACAAAAGGATCATAATGAAAATTCACCTTGCAATGTTAGTCACCGACTGGCTGATTTATGCCTTATTAGTGATTGCTATCGTTGCTGCTTTTTATGTTCGACGTCGTCCTCATTTGCGTGAGCCTTGGCGTCGCCTCATGCAGCAAAAAACAGCAATGGTGGCAATGGTTATTTTATTTTTTTATGCGTTCATTGGTCTAGTGGACTCTGT
The DNA here is from genome assembly GCF_049348705.1 of Candidiatus Paracoxiella cheracis. Taxonomy (GTDB): domain Bacteria; phylum Pseudomonadota; class Gammaproteobacteria; order Coxiellales; family Coxiellaceae; genus Paracoxiella; species Paracoxiella cheracis. The sequence goes on from NZ_CP186485.1 coordinate 117,119, forward strand.
TCATTTTGAAGTAACGCGGAAAGTCGACAAGGATTATACCTCGACACAAATTGAATCCTTATTTGATATTATTGTAGGCCCGTTGGCGCAAAATGATGAGAAAACCTATTCTGCTCCTTTCGCAACGCACTTATACAACAAAGCTATTGTCACTTTACCTGATGGTAGAGAGATACGTGCTTATCCACAATTGAAATATGCAGGTCTAAATTTAAAAAACGTTAATAATCGTGCTAACGATATTGCCATCCGAGCTATGTTAGGTTTTTTAGTTGGTCTGAGCAGTTTTAGTATCATTGCCTGTGTTTGGTTGTGGATTTTGTCTCGCCGTCATCATAAAGGTTTGACTCAATATGCTAAGCTTGTATTTAAAGGTAAAACAAATGCTGCTTGGCGTGAAGCGATGATCACATTTGGAATTATTTGGTTATTTATTTCAATCATTGTATTTTTAGTAGGGAACTACCATATTTTGGGAACTGATCAAGTTGGCCGCGATGTATTTTATGAGGCAATTAAGAGCATTCGTACAGGGCTGTTAATCGGTACGCTAACCACATTATTTATGTTGCCGTTTGCATTGATTTTAGGAATGCTAGCGGGTTATTTTCGTGGCTGGGTGGATGATGCTATTCAATATTTATATACCACATTAAGCTCTATTCCGGGCGTATTGTTAATTTCTGCCGCTATTTTGGTTTTACAGGTATATATTGAAAATCACCCACAATTATTTCCAACACTCACAGAACGTGCAGATGCTCGACTATTAGCGCTTTGTTTAATTCTCGGCGTGACGAGCTGGGCAAGCTTATGTCGCTTATTGCGTGGTGAAACATTCAAAATACGTGAGCAAGAATATGTGCAAGCTTCGCGAGCATTGGGCGTAGGACGGTTCCGAATTATTCTGCGGCATGTGATGCCAAATGTGATGCATATCGTGTTAATCACCTTGGTTTTGGATTTCAGTATGCTGGTGTTGGCAGAAGCCGTATTATCTTATGTGGGTGTCGGTGTTGATCCTACCACGATGAGTTGGGGGAACATGATTAACAGCTCACGCCTTCAGCTTGCGCGCGAACCCATTGTGTGGTGGCCGTTATTGGCGGCCTTTATTTTTATGTTTATTTTGGTGCTCGCGGCAAATTTATTTGCAGATGCAGTCAGGGATTCATTAGATCCACGATTGCGAAAGATCGAAGAACCCTAGCAGGAATTTTATATGGCAGCGAAATCGATACTGGATATAAAAAACTTAACCGTAGGGTTTGGTGCAGGCAAGCAAATCTCGTATGCCGTGAAAGACTTAAATCTATCAATTGAACTTGGTCAATGCATGGGATTGGTTGGTGAATCCGGTAGCGGAAAAAGCATGACAGCATTAGCGATCATGCAACTATTGCCCTATGCGGCTTGGGTGAGTCAAGAAAGCCAAATTTTATTACAAGGTAACAATCTATTAAATTATTCTGAAAAACAAATGCGACATATTCGCGGTTCACGCATTGGGATGATATTTCAAGATGCAATGTCCGCTTTTAATCCTGTTTTTACGATTGGGCATCAGATGACAGAAATCCTGAATGGCCCATTGCATTTGGGATTTAGAAAGGCAAAACAACGAGCCTTCGATGTACTAAAAGAAGTCGGTATCGATGATCCTCACAGAACCTTCCGAGCTTATCCTCATCAGTTATCGGGTGGCATGCGACAGCGTGCTATGATAGCAATGGCACTGTGTGGCGAGCCTGAATTTATTATTGCCGATGAACCGACAACAGCATTGGATGTGACGATTCAGGCACAAGTGTTGCAGCTATTAAAAGATCTGAAGTCCAAACGTAATATTTCATTATTATTTATTAGTCACGATTTGGCGGTGGTTTCGCAGTTGGCGGATGATATTACCGTATTAAAACAAGGACAATATGTTGAACAGGCAACACGACATTCATTTTTTGAAAATCCAACCGATGAATACAGTCGCAAGCTATTAGCGGCTATTCCCACAATGACGCCACGGCATAAAATGGTCGACACGGAAAAAATATTATTAAAAGTTGATGGATTGAAAGTATATTTCCCCATTCGTAAAGGTATTTTCAAGCGTAAAGTGGGTGATGTGAAAGCAGTAGATGATATTAGTTTTACATTACATGAACGTCAAACGATGGCGTTGGTGGGTGAGTCGGGTTCTGGTAAAACAACCACAGCTAAAGCCATCGTGCAGTTAATCAAAAAAACCGATGGCGATATTATTTTTGATGGCAAAAATCTGGGAAAAATGTCGAATCGTCAGATTAAAAAGAAACGCGGTGATTTTCAAATTATCTTCCAAGATCCGTATTCTGCTTTGAATCCACGCATGATGATTGCCGATAGCATTTGTGAAGGAATGTCTGCGCAAAAAATTGTTCGCACACGAGAAAAACAATTGATGTGCGTTGATGAATTACTCGAACGCGTTGGCTTATCACCGGACCGTAAATGGCATTATCCTCACGAATTTTCGGGTGGTGAGCGACAGCGTATTTGTATTGCGCGTGCGTTAGCCTTAAAACCGAAATTATTAATTTTAGACGAGCCTACAAGCGCGCTAGATGTTTCCATCCAAATGCAAATGTTGCGATTGTTGGAAGAATTGCAGGATCAATTTGGGATGGCCTATTTATTGATCACTCACAATTTATCCATCGTCGCTTATATGTCCCAGTATTTAGCTGTTATGCATCGTGGAAAGATTGTCGAGCAAGGGGCAACTGAGGTATTATTGCAAGATCCTCAGCAGGAGTCTACAAAGAAATTGTTGGCATCAATTCCAAAGATTAGGGATTAATTTTATAATGAGAAATTTTTAATGTCTGAAAATCATTCTCAAGATATTATTTTTCATGAGCTGCGTGGCAATGGCGGCAGCGTTGGCCATATTTTATTAAATCGTCCGAAAGCACTAAACTCGCTAACCGCCAGTATGTGTAAACTATTACACGATCAATTAGTGCAGTGGCAGCAAGATAGTAACATTAAAGCAGTAGTTATTCGGGGCGATGGTGATCGTGCGTTTTGTGCCGGCGGTGATATTCGTCGCATTTATCACAATGGGGAAAAAAATATCGCGGATTCCACAGCATTTTTTCGCGATGAATACCGAATGAATGCGGCGATTTTTCATTTCAATAAACCCTATGTTTCTTTGTTGGATGGTATCACGATGGGCGGCGGCGCTGGTGTGTCCGTGCATGGGTCGCATCGTGTGGCAACAGAACGGTTGATGTTTGCGATGCCTGAAACGGGCATTGGTTTTTTCCCCGATATTGGCGCAGGTTATTTTCTAACACATTGCCCCGATAAGTTGGGTTATTATTTAGGGCTAACCGGTGATCGCATTGGTGCTGCAGATGCACAAGAATTAGGTTTAGTTACACATGTAATCGCTAGCGATGAACAGGAAAATCTAATCCAAGCACTCATGGATAATTCATTTAATGGGAGTGATTTTGCGATGGTATCGCGAATCATTGAAGATTTTGTTATTAAAACAAAACCGCCACGATTAATAAATCATTTTAGTCAGATTTCAGAATGTTTTGATGGAAAAACAGTCGAAGACATTTTAACGCGCTTGGAAGAGGTGAATAGTGAATGGAGTTTGTTAACCACCAAAACACTCCAATCAAAATCACCCACGAGTTTAAAAGTCACGCTCGAGCAACTCAATCGCGCGCAAGGCATGAAGTTCGACGATATCATGAAAATGGAGTTTAATATCGCATTGCAATTTTTGCGTGAGTCTGATTTTTACGAAGGCGTGCGCGCAGTCGTTATTGATAAGGATCAAAAACCTGCCTGGCAGCCAAATAAGCTGGAATTGGTAACCAGTGAAATCGTCGATCAGTTTTTTGTGAACAGGGACGATAGCGGCGCCCCCCAAATTGCGTAAGTACATTCCTTATTGGGGATAAAAACCTCCGCTTTTACTTGATGGGTACTTGATACGGACTTAGTGAAAGAAAGGAAAACTATGGGGAAAGCACAAAAAACATATATAAATTATATACCTATATGATATCCAAAATGATATCTAAACGACACCCTATTCCATTTACTTGATACTTAAGTTTTACGAAGCCAAGCTTCTATCTAGTTCTGATTAAGCTCTACTCCGATGGCTGTGAACTGGGAGAGGAAAAATGCTACTGAAACCAGCAAAAACCATGGTATAATGATGGTCAAAACAGCAATTATACGGTATTTTTGATGTTTAAGCGGTTATTTCATCTTCCTCTCGATAGCAAAGACAGCTTTTTCATTTTTGGCCCTCGAGGTACTGGAAAGACTGCTTGGCTCAAGAGTAAGCTCGATCTCAATGATTGTGTTTACATTGATCTACTCGATAACCTGACCTATCGGAGATTATCGGGTCGCCCCGAACGACTCATTGAGTATATTAAGCCCGGTTTCAAGGGGCGTGTTATCATTGATGAGGTTCAAAAAGTTCCTGCACTGCTTGATGAAGTGCACCGGCTCATTGAGAGTAATCATTATCGCTTTATCTTAACAGGGTCTTCTGCTCGTAAGCTAAAACAAAAAGGCGTTAACCTCCTGGCTGGTAGAGCGATTCGCTACACGATGCACCCTCTCGTTATTCAGGAATTAGGAGATGCTTTTCAACTCGAGCATGCTTTAACTTTTGGGATGCTTCCCGCTACCTATACTTATTCGGACCCAGCCGGTTATCTTGCAACTTATGTGGATACTTATTTGCGAGAGGAAGTGATGCAAGAAGGCCTAACACGCAATGTATCCGCATTTTCACGCTTTTTAGAAATTGCTAGTTTTTCGCAGGGGAGCACAATCAATGCGTCTGCTATTGCGGCAGAGGTCGGGATTGATCGCCAAGTCATCCAAAATTATTTCTCAATTTTAAAAGATTTATTATTGGCTCACTATTTACCTGCTTTTACAAAGCGTGCGAAGCGGCGTCTCATAACGTCAGAAAAATTCTATTATTTCGATGCTGGAGTTTACTATCATCTACGCCCCAAAGGGATATTAGACATTCCTAGTGAAATTGCGGGAGCTAGTTTAGAAACATTATTTTATCAATCAGCGCTCGCGCTCATTGCTTATCATGAATTGAATAGTCAACTATATTATTGGCGAACAACGGCGGGTGTTGAGGTGGATTTTGTCGCATACGGAGAAGAAAATATATCCGCTTTTGAGATAAAACATAGTAGAACTATACAAAATAAAATGCTAACGGGATTAAAACATTTTAAACAAGATTATCCGATGGCAAAGTGTTATATTTTATATTTAGGCTCACAAACACTACATTTGTCAGATAATATAACTGCAATCCCCTTTGTAGAAGGCTTAAAAAAATTGGATCAACTTTTAAAGTAGCTACACACCCGACGGTCTTTCGGAGTGACACCGTTCGGGAAGACATGTTGATGGCGCCGTGCGACTACGGTATGGAATCTTCATCACTATTTAAAGACAATAATGAGCATGATGAAAATTTTCTTGCTCATGATTATCTGCTTGTTTATCGCTTCTTGTGCGGCTCGACGCGCTTCTGTTTCTATGGAAAAAATAGATTTGCAGTTAATAGAAGCCTACTACTACGAAAAAACGGGTCAGCATGAACTGGCCAATCAAATCTACCTCAGCATGATTCAACGTGCACCCTATTCTGGTGCCGTGCATAATAATTATGGGGTTTTCTTATGTCGCCGTGGCTACCTTCGAAAAGGGGTTCAACAGTTTTTGCTTGCTGCACATAATCGAGCATACCCTAAAAAACAAATGGCTTATCATAATGCCGTGTTATGTGAGAAAAAGGAATAATACGTGGAAAAAGTAGTGTCATTCTGAGTTTTGAATAACGCACGTGATGACGCTCCACATTCAGAGGGAACGTATTTATAATTATGCTATGCTTTCAGGGAAACATAGCTACACAAGGAGGAGAATACCTAGCATGAAGATACTGAGGCTTATATTGGGCGATCAGCTCACCAAAAATATCTCCAGCCTTCACGATATCGATAAAAAACAGGATGTCATTTTAATGTGTGAGGTGTGGGAAGAGGCAACGTATGTAAGGCACCATCAGAAAAAAATAGCGTTTATATTTTCTGCGATGCGACATTTTTCAAAGATGCTACTAAAAGAAAAATTTAACGTGGTTTATATTAAACTTAATCAAAAAAATCATGAGACAAGTTTTTTTAGTGAAGTCTCTAAAACAGCAAAGAAAGTCAAGGCTGAAAAACTGGTAGTGACGCATCCTGGGGAATATCGTGTTTTAAACGATATAAAAACCTGGGAGAAGAAATTAAAAATACCTGTTGAAATAAGAGATGATGATCGTTTTCTATGTGGGCTCAAAGAATTTTCAGACTGGGCAAATTCTAAAAAAATTCTCCGAATGGAGTATTTTTATAGAATGATGCGAAAGAAATTTAATATTCTTTTAAAAAATAAAAAACCTGTCGGTGGTAAATGGAATGACGACTCTCAAAACAGAAATCCAGCTAACTTAAAATTAAAAATACCCAAACCATTAAGTTTTAAACCAGATGCTATTACAAAAGAAGTTCTAGCCTTGGTGGGAAAAAAATTTGGCGATCATTTTGGAGAATTAAAACCTTTTTCATTTGGAGTGACGCGTAAACAAGCCTTAAAGCAATTAGATGATTTTATCAAAAACAGGCTTTCTTTGTTTGGTGATTACCAAGATGCGATGATACAAGGAGAGTCTTTCATGTATCACGCCATGATTAGCGTTTACTTAAATACCGGTTTGCTAAATCCTTTAGAGTGCATTAAAGCAGCGGAAAAAGCATACGCAAAAAAACAGGCTCCACTCAATGCAGTGGAAGCCTTCATTCGTCAAATATTAGGGTGGCGTGAATATATTCGCGGAGTTTATTGGCTGAAAATGCCGTCTTACAAAAAAAGCAACTATTTTAACGCTAAAAAATCATTGCCAGATTTTTTTTGGACGGGTGATACCCAAATGAATTGTTTAAAACAATGCATTAATCAAACAAAGGAATATGCCTATGCGCATCATATACAGCGACTTATGGTGCTGGGGAACTTTACCTTGTTAACGGGCATTGACCCAGCAGATGTGAATGAGTGGTATTTGATTGTTTATGCCGATGCATTTGAGTGGGTCGAACTGCCGAATGTCACAGGCATGATTTTGTTTGCAGATGGTGGGTTTCTAGCCAGTAAGCCCTATGCGGCAGGAGGTGCTTATATTAATCGCATGTCGAATTATTGTAAAAATTGCCATTATAAAGTCACATTAAAAAATGGAAAACAAGCGTGCCCGTTTAACTACTTGTATTGGGCATTTCTATTAAAAAATAAAAAGAGCCTTAAAGATAATCCTCGCTTGAGAATGATGTATAAAACGCTCGAAAAAATGAGCGCAGGTCAAATAAAATCTATACGGCATGATGCGAATTATTTTTTGAAACATCTAATGTAATTCTATACTCGATTGTACTTCGAAGTGTCAGTTGTGATGGGATTTATCGTGAAAAACGAACGAGCGAGCAGAGTGTATAGATAATACATGAGCATGGCGAGGCTCGTTTTTCGCGGGAAATCACCCGCAAATGGCGCTCCGTATCCCGAGGGCACATAGTCTTGAATTTCAATTGCTTGCCGGTACGAGAAAGGATCCGTCGCCCTAAAACACGGACTCTTTCTCTTTGCCGCAATTGAAATGCTGTTTGAGAGTGGATAACTTAACGTAACCTCGTCATCCCGGAAATTTTGCATCAGGATGTGCAAAATTATCCGGGATCCAAACTGTTACCAGGGATGGAAAAAAACAACGTCATTTCGAGCAAGGCGAGGAATCTCAGATGTGTCCCAGATGTCAGTTGCGGAAAAAGCGGGGAAAATATGTCGTTGAGAGGCGGCTGCTGGATCAATGGGGTTTGTGTTTTGTTGCCTATAAAATATTTTTTAAATAATGGCAATTTTGGGTGAGTCATCTTTTGGTTAATCAAGTTCAGAAGTGCATCCGACACTATTCCACACGTTTCTCTAATTGAAAGAGGGTTGAATCAAGGAGCAAACTCCTATACCCTCCTAAGCCTCTCATGGATGTGGCATAACTCGTATCAACCACTCAATCCATGGGCACGTTCATGATCAATCCAATTAAACATTTTTTATTGCCTAAGGATGGCAAATGGAATATTGATTTTTTTTCAGGACTTACTGTGGCTTTGGCGCTCATTCCAGAAGCGATCGCTTTTGCGTTGGTCGCCCATGTGAGCCCGTTGATTGGCTTGTATTCTGCTTTTTTCATGTGCCTTATTACAGCTTTAATCGGTGGTCGCCCAGGCATGATTTCGGGTGCAAAGGGTTCCATGGCGGTTGTCATTGTTTCATTGGTCAGTCAGTATGGCATTACGTATTTATTTCCGACTATTGTGCTTACCGGACTTTTACAAATAGCCGTGGGAATATTCCGACTGGGTAAATTAATTCGAATACTACCAAAATCAGTCATGGTCGGATTTGTGAATGGCTTAGCGATCGTTATTTTTTTGGCGCAATTGCAGCAATTTAAAATACACACAGCCTCTGGAGCGAGTCATTGGTTAACGGGGCATGCTTTATATTTAATGATGGGTTTAGTGATTATTGCTATGTTCATCACACATTATTTACCACGGCTGACGAAGCAATTACCTGCTGCTCTCATCGCTATTTTAACAGTAACCGCCCTCGTTCATGTTTTCCATTTAAATGCGCGAGTGGTGGATGACATGATGATGGGGCATCAGAGTGCGGCAGGGTTGCCTACCTTTGCATGGTTGCACGCGCCATTCAATGTCACGACACTCAAAATTATTGCCCCTTACGCCATTATTTTATGCATTATTGGTTTGTCTGAATCGCTGATGACGTTGTCGTTCGATGCGCGCCATGGAGAGCGAAGCGAAGGCGCGTATTCCGCGGTAGGCTCGGATTTTTTGCCGAGCGTAAGCGACTGCAAAAAATCTTTACGAGCCGTCAAGTCATTTGAGAGCCCGTGCGTAGTCGAGCCGTGAGGTCGCGGAGCGCGGGCGACGAGGACGTCCGCGGCTATTTAAGTTGTCGCGTATTGCGAGTCGATTATTGACAGGGATGGCAATAATCTATCACGAGCATCGCGACACGCTTGGATTGATGAAATGACCGAGACGCGTGGGCGTGCGAATAAAGAATGCATTGCGCAAGGCATTGCGAACGTGGTGTGTGGATTTTTTAAAGGGATGGGTGGTTGTGCCATGTTGGGGCAAAGTATGATAAACGTTAATTCAGGCGGTCGCGGTCGATTATCTGGAATTGTGGCGGGCGTTGGATTAATTTTATTTATTATTGTGCTCTGGCCGATGATAAAACTGATTCCGTTAGCAGCGCTGGTTGGCGTGATGTTTATGGTAGTGATTGAAACGTTTGAATGGGCGACGTTTAAGTTTATCCGAAAAATTCCAAAACACGATGCGTTTGTGATTATTGCAGTTACAGCGGTGACTGTTTTTACTGATTTAGCTGTGGCTGTTATTACGGGTGTGATTATTGCCGCATTTGTTTTTGCTTGGGAAACCGCCAAAAATATTTATACAGAGAAAAAAATCAATGACGATGGCGTCAAAGAATATAAATTACACGGGCCGTTGTTTTTTGGTTCTGTCAGTCAGTTTAAAGCGTTATTTGATGTTGAAAATGACCCTAACGAAGTGATTATTGATTTTGCGCATTCCCGCGTGGCCGACCATTCCGCCATTGATGCCATACAAGCGGTTACCGAACGCTATACAGCGCTCAATAAAAACCTACACTTACGCCATTTAAGTTCGGAGTGCAAATTATTGCTCGGTAAAGCAGGTGATATGGTTGAGGCGAATGTCCTGGAAGACCCTGATTATCATGTTGCAACAGACAGGTTGGGGTAGCGCCCCCATTTTCAGTTCAATTTCTCAATAAATTCATATAAGACAATAGAATATAATTGTTTTTAAAGGTGGCTCTCGTGCCTAATTTTGCCTATAATTAGAAGTATACACAAAAAAGAGAGATATTATGAAAGCTCCTATCATCCTACTTTTGGCTACTTGCTTAATCGGCACAGCGTATGCAGGCAATCGTTGCAATCCAGAAGGTGCTAATGATGCATCGGCAACCTTGTTGAAAGTTTCGAATGACATAGCTAATAAGTGTTTAGGTGAGGAAAATGTCTATTCTTCATGCTCGATTTTTGTTAGCGACTCAGGGAGGGAAGCGTATCCAGGTTGTGGTGGGCAGGGATTTTTGTGTGTTGTTGCTTCTTGTTATGAGCATGACGGCTTGAAAGGTAAATATGGTTTTAGTTACGGAATAATTCCTACTAGTTCTACTAAATGTAGTGACGTGGACGGTAAAGTAACGGGATTAAAAGATGAAGCAACGCTCAAGCGTAAAATTGGCGAGTATTTACAGGACAAATTTAAATGCTGGTCGAATAATAAGGCTCAATAAAAGCACGTGTTTACGAGTAGACAATTTAAGGATTATTAAAGAGTGGCTATGGGTGGACTTGAACCACCGACACCGGCATTATGAATGCCGTGCTCTAACCAACTGAGCTACATAGCCACGAGTATGAGGATGAGATTTTGGCGATTTGAGCTCTGCCTGTCAAGATGAACTCAAACATTGAATCGAAATAGAATGATGTCACCATCTCGCACGATGTAATCCTTGCCCTCTTGACGCCATTTGCCTGCTTCTTTGGCCCCCTGCTCGCCATTGTATTTAACGTAGTCATCATAGCCGATGACTTCTGCGCGAATGAAACCTTTTTCGAAGTCCGTGTGAATGACTCCGGCCGCTTGCGGTGCCGTTGAGCCTTTAGGACAAGTCCACGCGCGTGCCTCTTTAGGCCCTGCCGTGAAATAGGTGAGTAATCCGAGCAAGTCATAACCCGCATGAATCACACGATGCAATCCGGGCTCGTCAAGCGACAAGCTATCCAGAAATTCTTGTTGTTCGTCTGGCGATAAGTCGGCGATTTCAGATTCGATTTGTGCGCAGACTGTCACGACTTTCGATCCTTCTTTTTCAGCAAAATCAATTACTTTTTTAACATGCGGGTTGTCGTTTAACCCGTTCTCATCCACATTGGCGATATATAACGTAGGTTTCAATGTTAATAATTGATAGGGGCGTAAGGCGTTTTGTGCGTCATCATCAAGATTTAAACTGCGCAAAGGCCTGCCTTCGTTTAATTCTTTCACGGAACGCTCGACTAATGCCTGTGTCGCTAGTGCTTTTTTGTCACCGCGTTTGGCATCGCGGGCGAGGCTCAATAAAGCGCTTTCCAATGTTTGCAGATCCGCCAATGCTAATTCAGTATTAATGACCTCAATATCGGACAATGGATCGATAGCGCCCGACACATGTGCGATATCGGGATTTTCAAAACACCGCACAACATGGGCGATGGCTTGTGTTTCGCGAATGTTCGCCAAAAATTTATTACCCAGACCTTCGCCTTTGGAAGCGCCAGCAACCAAACCCGCGATGTCGACAAATTTAACGATTGTTGGAACAGTTTGTTTGGATTTAGCAATTTCCGCGACTTTATCCAAGCGCTTGTCGGGGACTGGCACAATACCAACATTGGGCTCAATCGTAGTGAACGGATAATTCGATGCCTCGATGCCTGCTTTTGTTAATGCATTGAATAAAGTTGATTTGCCAACATTAGGTAGGCCCACAATTCCACATTTAAAACCCATTGGTACCTCATTTTACAAACTGAACGCTCATCTTTGGCCAATCTGGAACGAAAATTTTCCTCAAAATGCTCACATACTCTGTGTATGCTGTGCTTTCTCGTCGAATTTTCGTTCCACCTTGGCTCAAAGCTGAACGTTCTCCAAGCTTCCGGCTCCGAGCTTGGGTAGTTATATTCTATAAACTGAACGCTCATCTTTGGCCAATCTGGAACGAAAATTTTCCTCAAAATGCTCACATACTCTGTGTATGCTCCGCTTTCTCGTCAAATTTTCGTTCCATGCAAAACTTGCATCGCTTTTTGAAAATTGCCTGCAAGAATGTCCGGGAGTACACGTAACCCTTCATCGATAGCATTTAAAATTAAATTTTTATCACTATTAGAAGGATTGCTCAACACATAGGGAGTCACATGATCTTTATGTCCAGGATGACCAATACCGATGCGCAAACGATAAAATTTATCCGTATGCAAGTGCGAAATAGTATCACGCAAACCGTTGTGTCCGCCATGCCCACCGTTTTCTTTTAAACGTATAGTGCCTACAGGCAAGTCTAATTCGTCATGCGCCACTAATATTTCTTCCGGTGAAATTTTATAAAATTTTGCAATAGCTTGAATGGATTGACCGCTTTCATTCATGTATGTGGTGGGTAATAATAAATAGGACGATTCACCCGCAAGATTAATTTGCGCGACTAATCCAAAAAACTTTGATTCATTGCGTAAGGTTTGCTGGGATTCTTCAGCAAGCTTTTCTATGAACCAAGCGCCAACATTGTGACGTGTGTTCGCATAGTCTGAGCCAGGATTACCCAGTCCGACAATAAGCTTGATCCCCAAGTTCTTTATCCCCTAGATAGACAAAACCTGTATGGCTTTATTCTTCAGCTTCAGGTTTAGCTTCTTCTTCTTCGGCTTCAGCTTTTTCTTCAGCAGGTGCAGCCTCATCTTCAGCTTCGGCCGCTGACTCCGCTGAAGCCTCAGCAGCAAGTGATGCTTCAGCAGCTTCTGCTTCAAGGTCTTCTTTGCTGACTCTTGGCATGTGCAGGCTGATAATTGTTACATTGTGCTCTTCATCTAATTCAGGCACCGTTAATTCAACACCGTGAGGTAGTTTTAGGTCTGAAAGGTGAAGTGATTGATCCAGTTCCATTTTTGAAACATCTAATTCAAGCGCCTCTGGCAAATCGGCTGGTAAACATCTAATTTCAATTTCTGTAATTGATTTAGAGAAAATGCCGCCATTGTCGTGGCCAGGCGCTTCTTCTTCACCAATAAAATGAATCGGTACGGTCATGTAGAGCTTTTCTGTGGCTTTAATGCGCTGAAAATCAACATGCATAATTTGTGGCTTGCTTGGATGGCGCTGTAATGCCTTTAGCACGACTTTTTCTTTTTTGTCGCCGACTTTTAGGGTCAAGATAGAAGAGTAAGTCGCTTCATGGGTCAGTGCCTTGAAGATATCTTTATGTACTATCATGATGGAAACAGGTTTTTTCCCTGCGCCATAAACTGTGCCGGGCACCATGTCTTCCACACGGCGCAAGCGTCTTGCGGATGCCTTGCCATGGGCGTCGCGGATTGAAGCGGAAAGCTCTATTGTCTCTACCATTTACCTATCTCCAAGCGTTAAGAACCAGGCATTTTACTGGGATCGGTGGCTGGAGTCAAAGCATCGATATGTACTACTTTTAATTCGTCAGGACATGCGCTATCCGTGAGGCATGGCGGATTTGGACACGTAACAACGCATATAAAAAATATAATAAATATAGTTAGTTACATGTGTAAGCCTTCCGCGGCAGGTCTGGAGAGCCAAAGTATTAGGCTAACCTTTAAGCTAGGTGAAAATAAACTATGCCATTATCAGATACAGAGATACAGTGCTTAATAGTATAGTAGGTAAACGTAAGCAGGATGAAAGTCTTAGTTAAGCAGCTAAGAGATTGTTTTTCATCCAATCCGGCAATATTACAGTACTTCAGTTTCAAAAATATCACCTTATCAATTATTGCGGGATAGCTTCTTTGCTGCCCATAATGCTGGTGCTGAGCTTAGAATAGCCGCTAAATTTAACGAAGAGATTGTGAGTTATAAGTGATGATGTTATCAGTCCGATAATCACAATGTGCGCAAACAGATTGTTCAAAAAAATAGGTCAGTTGCCCTGGTTCCCAAACAGCAAAGTTGCAAAATAACCTCATTAGTGCGAATATGTACGACAGTCCAAGAGTAATTGACAAACAGGGAGGTTCAAAAAATGAACACTACAAAACTAATTACTATCTTTAGCTTCATTTTTCCAGTAACTGCTCTAGCAGTTGTTAATCCGCCTTCTCTTAAAGAAATATGCTCCGTTGGACAGTCTTGTTCATATACAATTTCCGGTCGTACTAACAGAATTATCCATATGCCTAACCTTTTGCCGCTTACGCTTTACACATGTTCAGTAATTCTAGGGGACGGCCTTAATAAAATAAAAATAACAAATGTAAGAGCAACTCCTGACGTACACTATAATGTCAAGTCCCCTGATTTAGGTCAGAGTCCCTTCCTATCTTTCATAAACATTAACTCCGAGAAACAAGGAAGTATTACCTATAGCCTATATAATTCAGATTTTTATGGACTAAGCCATAACGTTGCATATCGATGCACAAGCGGATAGCTCGTGATTTATTTTGGATCTCTCAGATTTTGTGTTGCTGTTAGTCCGCTATAACTTTATCAGTGCGCACGTTGAAAGATTTTATAACAAAGTGAAAGTGTTGAAGCGACGTACGGTATTTTAAACCTGAAACACCTCTTCCAAGGACCATATTTTAGATATAGCGGGTTTACTTGGGAGTTATTAGGTAACTCAGTGTGTTAACCCTCCACGGCAGATCCGGGAGAGCCAAAATTATTACAACAGTGTAAACGCTAATAGTGCCACACGATGAAAAATCAGAGGGCAGCTAATCGACAAACATGGAACTGACAGATTCTTTTAGGTTGACCCGAGAAATCGTTTCGGCGATCAGGGTGCTGAGCGTGATTTGTTTGATCTTGCCAGATTCTTGTGCGGCTGGTGTTAATGGAATCGTGTCGCTTACCAAGATTTCGTCAATGTCAGATTTTGTAATATTTTCAATCGCATGACCTGAAAAAACTGGGTGAGTGCAGTAAGCCGAAACGGTTTCTGCCCCTTTTTGCTTTAAGGCTGTGGCAGCACTGCAAAGCGTGCCGGCGGTATCCACAATGTCATCGACGATCATGCAATGCCTGCCTTCGACATTTCCAATGACATTCATCACTTCGGCTTGGTTCGGGCCTGGCCGTCTTTTATCGATGATGGCTAAATCAGAATCGTTCAAGCGTCTTGCAATGGCTCGTGCTCGCACCACGCCGCCAACGTCGGGTGATACGATCAATGGATTTGGCATTTTATCTAATAGGTTATAGCCCTCGAGGACGGTAATGCTGGCATAGATGTTATCCACCGGCATATAAAAGAAGCCTTGAATTTGATCGGCATGAAGATCAACGGTAATCAAGCGGGTAAAGCCCACCTTTTGCATCATGTCAGCTACGACTTTAGCGCTGATTGGCACACGAGAGGAACGAACGCGGCGGTCTTGACGAGCGTAACCGAAGTAAGGCACGACGGCGGTAATGCTGTTAGCGGAAGCGCGGCGAAAGGCATCGCCCATCATCAGCAATTCCATCAGGTTATCGTTAACGGGATCACAGGTTGATTGAATTACATAGATGTCACGGCCACGAACGTTTTCCTCGATTTCGATGCGGATTTCGCCGTCACTGAATCGACCTACATAAGCCTTACCTAAGGTGGTTTTTAATTCGGCGGCGACCTTTGTCGCTAGCTCGGGATTAGCATTACCATGGAATATTCGAACGTCATCGTGATTTGCCACTGAGTTTCCTTAACGATACTTGAATTGTAGGTAGAAAGTTTACCATAAAATATAGTTAAAAAAATGGCTGGGGTGCCAGGATTCGAACCTGGGAATGCCGGGATCAAAACCCGGTGCCTTACCGCTTGGCTACACCCCAGCGCAATCATTGAGGGCGATTGCGGAAAGCCATGTTAACAGCTTTTCCGATAGAGTCAAACAGGTCTTGTGGTCGAAATTCGACCCTGCACTCGTTATCGCTTCCAGTGTTTGACGACAATTTTCACAGCAATTTGTCTGTTATTTAATTGTAAGGTGCGCGGCAGATCTACCTTACCCACGGGTAAATAATTTGAAAACTGTACATCCCAACCGGCTTGTCGCAAATAAACCAAATGACCAAACGCATCAAACTTTGCTTGGTATTTACCTGGTGCAGGCAATCCGCGCATCCAATAAAATAAATTGGAAATAGGTAAGTGCCATCCCAATTGTCTTTGCATCAATTGTTCTGGACTGCGTGCAGAAGCGCGTCGTTTGTTAGAGCGTTGCAGCGTAACATAGCCCGGTCTTCCAGAAATATCTGCTGTATACGCATCAAGTGCAGAGTGAATGCGAATATTGTAAGAACCACCACGTTGTTGCCAGTCATACGATGCAATCGCGGATTGGTGTGGCTGTTTGATGCTAAATGCACCATCGATATTCCAGTGCCGCACTCGAGCGAGTGCTTTGCGTCGCTGTTGCCAAGATTCTGTATGATAAGTTACCAGGCCTGAAGATGGTACGTTCAATGAGGTACATCCCGCGAGCATGATGCTGAGGGCCACTGCACTGAGCGGAAGAATCCATAAAAGTTTTTGCTTCATCGTTGATCTCCTTATTGACGATTATCTCATAGCAATAGCTTTTTTAATAAACGGTATTAATATTAACGAAATTATCGCTAACGCGATACCAATCAAGCCGATTTTTACAAAAGCGTGACTATAAATAGGGTTGGTTGCTATCGCAGTGCCGTGTTTTGGAACCACAGCCATTTTAGCAAAATAAGATGAAATAGCAGCAGATAGACCAATAAAGACTTGCCAAACGCCCATTAAAAATCCTTCGGTACCCTCGGGACATAGCCGGCCGACCATGGCCAGCCCGATCGGGCTGATTAATAACTCCGCAGTAGCAAAAAATAAATAGCCTAGAATCGGCCAACCCATATTTATTTTACCGTGCATGCCTTCTGCAGCAGTAGTTAGGGCGAGTAGTAAAAATCCGATACCCATAATAAATATGGACAATGTAAATTTTGTGGGTAGCTCCAGGTCTTTATTTCTCCTGCGCAAATAAACCCATAAATAAGAAAAAATGACGCCGACAACAATAATGAAAAGAGGATTAAATCCATAAAAAACGGAAGGCGGAATGATTGTATCAAAGATCGCGCGATTCACATTGTTCTTTATGAATATAGTTATCAATGAGGGTTCTAATGTGTATAAAGACCAAAAGCCAATGGAAAGAATTGAGAGCAATATAAAGGCAAACAACTTATAGCGAGCTGCTCGTGTTTTTTGATAGAGTGCAAACACGAAAATACCAATGATAATGACTGCGCCAAAGGCGAGTATGAGTTCGTTACTGATTGCTGCAATTTTTAATAAATAATAACCGATAGGTAACGGAATGAGAGCAGTGACGATTAACGCCAGCGTCATATTCAACTGACTCCACTTGAGTCGCGCCGTTAAATCGCGTGTGGGATGAGGAATAATGGTGTTGTGACCAATATAAAATGCGAGCAATGAGGTCACAGAGACGATTGCAGAAACTAGAAAAGCAACGTGAAAGCTGACTAATTTTTCGATGTAACCTCCCGCGATCGATGCGATGAGATAGCTAACATTCATTATCAAATAAAACCAGGTAAATCCACTTTCTCGCCGCACATCATTTTTTTCATACATTTTACCAAGCAAGACTAGAAATGCAGGTAACTCCAAGCTTGCACCGCAGATAAAAAGTGAGAGAGAAAAATAGAGCATAGTGCGATTGGGGATGCTGAGTAAAAATAACCCGATGACAGCAAAAATGATGCCGTAAACATAAGACCTTTTGTAGCCGAACCAATCGGACAAGCGACCGCTATAAACAGGCAAGATATATAAGAAGCTAAAGAAGGTAGCAAATAAAGTGTATGCCTGTGCAGTAGGGAATTTTAGAACTTCTGTGAGATATAAAACAAGTAATGTGATTAGAACGCCTAAACCAAAACTAAACAAAGCAAACGAAATGGCAATAAACCACAATCCTTTGGGTTGTTTTGTAGTGTCGTGATTTTCCACTCGTTCTCCTGGAGTGATCTCCACGATGTTCACAACCTTGTCGTTTTTTATTTTACTAATCAGTTAGCGAAATAAAATTTCGTGAACATCGTGGTTATAATTACATTTGCAACTGTATCAAAAAAAATCAATATAATAAAGTGAAATATTGCTCTAAAGAAATGCTGATTTACCACCATCAACATTTAAAATGTGTCCGGTAATATGAGAGTGCTGAATAAGAAAAATAACTGCACTGGCAATATCGTTTGGCTCACCTTTGCGTTTTAAAATCGTTCGATCAATACTTTTTAATTTTGTTGCTTCATCGGGAGCGTTTTTACCCTCAGGCCATAATGTCGGTCCAGGCGCCACAGCATTGACGCGAATTTCTGGTCCTAATTCCAACGCCAATGCTTTTGTTAACATATTTAGACCGGCTTTCGCAGTGCAATAAACAGCATAATTTTTTAGCGGGAGTAGCGCGTTCACATCGCTGATATTCACAATACATCCTTGTGTTTGGCGTAAATAAGGTGTCGCTGTTTGCGATAAAAAATAAGGTGCTTTTAAATTACTCGCCATCAGTGTTTGCCACTGTGCTTCGGTAGTCTTTCCCATCTTTGTTGGGAAATAGTCTGAAGCGTTGTTAATAAGAACATCGAGACGTTGCCATTGTTGGTGAGCTTCTTTAATTAATTTTAGCAGTGAAGGCGTGTTTTCAAAATCAGCCTGGATGGTGACGGCTGAATTAGCGCGTGTGTCATTTAGAGACTGACAAAGTGCCTCTGCATCTGTTTTTGAATGACGATAGTGGATAACAACATTATATTCATTAGCGTGTAACAAACGTGCGAACGATGCCCCAAGGCGTTTTGCAGCACCGGTGATGAGTGCAACGGGTCGATTTGACTTCATACAGATTTCCTATACAGTAGCCCAACAATGAATGAAGATAACTTACCAGCTCCAGATCCAATTGCAAAGGCTCATAGTGACGCACTGCGCTCGCAAATCATTGAAGAAATTACTGCGAATGGCCCCATGCCCTTTGCACGGTATATGCAGCTTGCACTTTATGCGCGGGCTTTGGGTTATTACAGTGCAGGCTCACAAAAGTTTGGTGCGGCTGGGGACTTTGTGACGGCGCCGGAGATATCGCCCCTATTTTCACAGTGTGTGGCGAGACAGTGTGAGCAGGTATTGCGAGATCTTACAGATGCTGACATTTTAGAGTTAGGCGCTGGATCTGGTGCCATGGCATTAGCGATGCTTCAGGAATGGGAACGACGCAAGCAATTACCCCGTCATTATTATATTTTAGATCTCAGTGCAGATTTGCGTGATCGTCAGCAACGCTTATTCCAAACGCATGCGCCGCATTTATTGCCTAAAGTAATTTGGTTGGATCATCTGCCAGAAAAAAAAATCAAGGGCGTTATCGTCGGTAATGAAGTTATGGATGCGATGCCAGTGCATAAATTTAAGAAGAAAAATGGCATACAGGAATATTATGTAACTCTTAAAGAAGGTAAATTTACCCGGCTTCTCGCTGAACCTAGCGTGCCGTCGCTTAAACAGGCTATTGAAGATTTAGATATTGGGCTCCCCGAAGATTATGAGTCTGAAATTAATCTTTTGTTAAGGCCGTGGATTACAAGTTTGTCGGATATACTGGAGCAAGGGCTGATTTTGTTAATCGATTATGGGTTTCCGACTCGTGAATATTATCATCCGGATCGAAATACTGGCACGTTGATGTGTCATTATCGTCATCATGCGCATACGGATCCTTTTTTGTATCCCGGCATTCAAGATATTACTGCGCATGTTGATTTTACTGCTGTTGCAAAAGCTGCCGCTATGAATAAACTGACTGTTGCTGGTTATACACATCAGGCGGGATTTTTGTTAGCTTGTGGTATTGATTCGATGTTGCCGAGTGTTGATGACGTGGAGTCCCATTACAATTTTGCACAACAAGTAAAATTGTTAACATTGCCGAGTGAGATGGGTGAGTTGTTTAAAGCGATTGCCTTAACGCGAAATTATGACAAAGATTTGATGGGTTTTTCAATGATGAGTCAGCTGGAGAAACTATAATGGCAAGATTAGTCGTGTTAGAATTTTATGAAGGTCCTTATACCTTTTCTGCTGGGCATTTTACCATTTTTTCTAAAACGACGCGTGAACGTTTGCACGGCCACAATTATTCACTTGCAGCTACCGTCACCGCCGCCATACAAGAACCCGGGATAACTTTTAATTATACTATTTTTAAAGATCGCCTAAAGTCTTTGTGTAATGCGCTGCACTGCCATTTTTTGTTACCCAAAAATTCTCCTTATTTATCCATAGACGAAGATGCTGATTATTATCACGTGACATTCAATCATGAAAAAATCCCTTTTTTAAAAAATGATGTCATAATGTTGCCTGTCGAAAATACAACGCTTGAAGATTTGTCGCGGTGGTTTTTAAATGAAATCGTGAGTGATGAGAAGTTCATTGCAGATCACGTTATTTCATCCGTTACAATCAAAGTGTTTAATGGCCCAGAGCAAAGTGCTAGCATGACTTGGGATGCTGATTAATATTCAAATAGTTTTAAAAAGCAAGGGATATAGCTTGTTTAAATAGCATTTCAATTGCGGCAAAGAGAAGGGATTTGTGTTTTCGGGCGTTAGTGCCAGGATGGCACTAAGCAGCCTAAGGATGGCACCTCCCGAAAACACAAATCCCTTCTCGTATTGGCAAGCAATTGAAATTCTAGACAAGGGATACACTTTAAAAAACAATTTAAATATTACTGAATAGCGGTTTGGATGGCGTCGAGGCGTAATTTTTTAAGTGCTTTTGCAAAATCTTCACCTTTTAAATTTTTATCTTGCAATGGCTTAATATCGACGGACTTGATGGCATCAATCGCTTTTTGAACGATTGCTTCAGAAGACTCATTAAAAGTGGGATTACTTGCCTTTATGGCAACGAGAAAATCCTGAAAACGCTCAGGGCGACGAAGTGCATCGACAGCTAAAATAAAGATTAATAACTTTTTTGCATCAGCATGATGAATATCTTTAAAATAATCACCTTGTCGTGACGCTAACAATGCTAAATCCGAATAATCATTAGGAATGCGATAGCGGCGACACAGGGTTTGAATATCGTCTTCGGGTACACGATGCAATAAAGCCGCGAATCGTATGGTGGCTGAATCAGTTATACTTGTTGCAGACTTTAACGCAACCATGCCCTCACCTTTTATATTAATCTGCGGAAATAAAATGGATAATGCATCGCAGGCTGCCAACGTTTCAAAAAAGCGGGCGGGTTGCTCATTGACTAAAGCGCGCTCTAATTCCTGCCATACACGTTCAGCAACAAGTGCATCGACTTCGCCAGCGATGACCATCTTGTGCATGAGTTCGAGCGTATCGGGATGAATTTTAAAATCGGGAAACTTTGCACTAAAGCGCGCAAGGCGTAAGATTCGTACGGGATCTTCTTGAAAAGCCGGTGAAACATGTCGCATGATTTTATTTTTTAAATCCGCTTGCCCGCCATAAGGATCGATCAACTTGCCGTCGGGAGATTGTGCCATGGCGTTGATGGTTAAATCACGACGTTTAAGATCATCCTCAAGTGTGACATCGCTCGATGCGTGAAAAGTAAATCCTTTATAACCTTTGCCTACTTTGCGTTCCGTGCGGGCAAGTGCGTACTCTTCATGTGTTTTAGGGTGTAAAAATACAGGGAAATCTTTACCCACCGGTTTAAAACCTTGCGCAATCATGTCTTCTGGCGAGGCGCCAACGACAACCCAATCTTTTTCTTTGACGGGTAAGCCCAATAGAGTGTCACGAACAGCACCGCCTACTAAATAGATCTGCAAATGTGTTATCCTCGGTCAAAACAAATTACCGCAGCTTCGCTGCAGGACATAACAATAATACGGGCATTATTATGACGAAACAATCATCGGTTGGCATGCATAAATTCTTACCACATCACGCGTTGTCCTTGCTGGTTGGTTGGTTGGCGGATCGACGTTGGAAGTGGCTTAAAAATCGATTTATTGCCTGGTTTATTAAACGATACAACGTCGATATGACTGAAGCTTTGTATTCCGATTATCATGCCTACTCGACATTTAATGAATTTTTTACGCGTCATTTGAGATCGGGTGTGCGTCCAGTTGATGCAAACCCAAATGCAATCATTTCACCGGTTGATGGTGCCGTTAGCGAACTGGGACGTTTGACGGGTGATCGTATTTTGCAGGCTAAAGGAAAATTCTATGATTTAACCGCTTTGTTAGGCGGGTGCGCAGAACATGTGGAATGCTTTCAAGAAGGTGAATTTTTAACAGCGTATTTAGCACCGAAAGATTACCATCGTATCCATATGCCCATTGCGGGTCGTTTGCTTGAAATGATTCATGTGCCAGGACGATTATTTTCAGTAAATCCTATTTCTGTTGCACATATTGATAATTTATTTGCGCGCAATGAACGGGTGGTCTGTTTGTTTGAAACAGCCCTTGGACCCATGGCAATGGTGATTGTGGGTGCGATGTTGGTGGGTAGCATCGTCACAGTTTGGCATGGCCAGGTTACACCGCCCACACGAAAAACCGTGCATCGTTTTAATGATCATAAAGAAAATATTGAGTTAGGTCGTGGTGATGAGATTGGTCATTTTAAAATCGGTTCGACGGTAATTTTATTATTTCCAAAAAATTCAATTACATGGCATGAGCGTTTAAAAGCTGATAGCATTATCAAATTGGGGGAGATGATTGCGACTCCCAAAAACAAATAGAGGGTGTCGATGATGTCAAAGTGGATGCTTGCGTTAATAACGTTAATACTGTCATGTTTTTTATTAGTTACTTCAAATGGTTTTGCAAAATCCGTGACGGTAAAACTTTATCGTGTTGCACCAACAGGTCATGGTGCATCGATTGGCTCGGTTGAATTGACCGACACACGATACGGTATGTTAATCACTCCTCTTCTCCATACTTTGCCACCAGGAATTCACGGTTTTCACGTTCATGTGAATCCATCTTGTGCTGATAATGGCGAAGCTGCCGGTGGTCATTTTGATCCACAAAACACGGGTGAACATTTAGGGCCTTATAATTCAAATGGTCATTTAGGCGATTTACCTGCATTGACGGTTGATCAGGACGGTAGTGTGACTTTGCCTGTGTTAGCACCCCGCTTGAAAGTTTCACAGGTCATCGGTCATTCTGTAATTTTCCATGTTGGCGGTGACAATTATTCCGACACACCTGAAAAATTAGGTGGCGGTGATGGTCGATTAGCGTGCGGTATCATTAAATAGTTATCGTGAATTAGCGAAGCCACAAACTAAATTACGCGCGGTCCCAAGGAAAGGTGATCACATCGGCAATATTTTTTGTGTTGGCCAAGATCATTAATAATCGATCTAAGCCTAGCGCAACCCCTGCGCAATCTGGCAGGCCGTGTTCTAGTGCCTTTATAAATCGTTGGTCTATCGCAGGAACAGTGCGGTTGATTTTTTTTCGGCGGTCTTGTTCGTGCTGAAAGCGTTGTAATTGTTCTTTAGCATTCGTTAACTCATGAAATCCATTCGCTATTTCTGTGCCTTGTATATAAACTTCGAAGCGCTCTGCTTTGCCAGCATTTATTTTTGCAAGCGCTGCTTGTGATGCAGGAAAGTCATAAATAAATGTGGGTCTGTTAACCCCGAGCTTCGGTTCAATGAAATGATTTAGCAATAATTGCAGTAATGTGTCTTTATCATTGATAGGGTTTGACAGTGCTAAGTTGTGATCGGCGGCACATTGTTGTAGTGAGTGTAAATCACAGGTATGTGGATCGATGCCAAACTCATCTAAAAATAATTGTTGATAGGAAATTCGTTCTGCGTGTGGTGCGTTTAACACGGTTTGTAATAATTCATCCATTTCATCCATTAAATTGTGATGATCAAACCTGAGGCGATACCACTCTAACATCGTAAACTCAGGATTATGTTGGTGCCCGCTTTCATTGTTGCGAAAGGCTTTGCAAATTTGAAAAATCGATCCACTGCCGGCGGCCAATAAACGCTTCATCGCATATTCGGGCGACGTTTGTAAGTAATAGGATTCAGCTTTAAAGCTGTCAATATGAAGATCGGTGACTGTGTGTTGGCACAACAACGGCGTGTCGACTTCTAAAACATCGCGTTCGACAAAGAATTGACGAATCCGTGAGAGTAAATCTGCACGTAGTCGTAAGTTAGACAGCGGCGCGGTTGGTTTCCAAGTCATTCTTTAACACGAGAGACGTATTCACTGGTGCGCGTGTCAACTTTAATTAATTCGCCTTCATTAAGGAATAAAGGTACACGTACTTTGGCGCCAGTTTCTAATTCGGCCGATTTTGTTCCACCGGTGGCGGTGTCGCCTCGGATGCCAGGATCGGTTTCAACGATTCTTAATGTCACAAAAGTGGGTGGTGCAACGGCTAAGGGTGCGCCGTTGTACATCGTAACGGTGCACGTGTCTTGTTCTTTGAGCCATTTTTTAGCATCACTGACGGCTGCTTCACCGGCTGCATATTGTTCATAGGTGTCGGGTGACATGAAGTGCCAAAATTGACCATCGTTGTATAAATATTGCATTTCAACTTCGATGACATCGGCAGCAGGGAGGCTTTCACCTGATTTGAATGTGCGTTCTAGCACGCGGCCGGTTTTGAGGTTGCGAAGTTTGACTCGGTTAAAGGCTTGGCCTTTCCCGGGTTTAACGAATTCATTTTCAATGATGTTACAAGGATCGCCATCGAGCATGACTTTAAGTCCGCCTCGAAATTCACTGGTGTTGTAAGTTGCCATAGTCTCCCCTTTTCATTTAGCGAAGCTATCATAGCAAACTCGCACCTGCATTCAAATTGCTGGGCGTTAAAAGTGTATCCCTTATGATGAATTTCAATTGTTTGTCAATACGAGAAGGGATTTGTGTTTTCGGGAGGCGCTATCCTTAGCTGCTAAGTACCATCCATGGTACTTGAGGTCCGACAAACAAACACCCGTTCCGTCTCAGCCAGCAATTGAAAGTCCTTAGAAACGAACAGCGCTTTCATCTCATATCGTTGGAATTCATTTAACACCCAGCAATTTGAATAGCGCTGTTTTCAGGCTATGATAAGTCGATGGACAAAAAAAATATGATCTTACGAATTGCAGTTGCAACACCGTTATGGCAACTCTTTGATTATTTGCCGATTGATGGCGTAACGAAAAACCAACTACAACCGGGAATTCGTATCAAAATCCCATTTGGTCGCCGTGAAACGGTTGGTGTATTGTTAGAAATAGCGGATCAGTCGGAACTGCCATCGGACAGACTCAAACCCATCATAGCCATATTGGATGACGAACCACTCATACCGACAGACTTATTAAAACTCTATCGATGGGCGAGCGACTACTATCACTACCCTATTGGTGAAGTGGTGGTGGGTGCGCTCCCAAAATCCTTGCGACAAGGAAAATCAGCAATACGAACTGAAAGCATCGATGAGCGGCATCAATCCCAAAAATCACACATTCAATTAAATGAGTATCAACGCGATGCTGTTGATGCGATTACAAAGCAAAAAGGGTTTCAAACATTTTTATTAGCGGGCGTTACAGGTAGCGGGAAAACGGAAGTTTATTTACATTGCATTGATAAAGTGTTGAGTGAAAATAAACAAGCACTCGTGTTAGTGCCTGAAATTGCACTTACACCACAAACGGTCGAACGATTTCAGAAACGTTTTAATGTGTCTGTTGAATTAATTCATTCCAACTTAACAGATAAGGCCCGAATGCAAACGTGGTTAAAGGCGCGTTATGGAACGGCGGCTATCATCATCGGAACGCGCTCTGCTATTTTCACACCGTTATTAAACCCAGGCATGATAATTTTGGATGAGGAACATGATCAATCGTTTAAGCAACAATCGGGGTTTCGTTACTCTGCACGAGATTTAGCGGTCATGCGTGGACAAATTGAAAAAATCCCGGTTATTTTAGGGTCTGCGACTCCATCACTAGAAAGCCTTTACAACGCACAACGCAATCGCTATCACTTGCTGCGCTTGCCCAATCGTGCAGGCGATGCACTCTCTCCCGATATTAAAATTATAGATCTGCGCAATCGTACATTAGAGTCAGGATTAAGTGAAACGTTATTAAAAGCGATGGATATGCATTTAAGTCAGCACGGACAAGTGATGTTATTTTTAAATCGTCGGGGGTATGCCCCAACAATCCTGTGTCATAGCTGTGGCTGGATCATGTTGTGTCATCGTTGTGACGCGCGATTAACGTTGCACTATAACCCAGAGAGACTTTATTGCCATCACTGTGGCACGAGTAAGGCCCCGCCACGAATTTGTCCTGAATGTCATCAAAGCGAACTGATTAGTTTGGGATCGGGGACGGAACGATTGGAGGAGATATTAAAAAAACGTTTTCCTCAGCATGATATTGTTCGCATTGATCGAGATAGTACACGAAAAAAAGGCAGCATGAAGGATAAACTAAAAAAAATTCACGATTCACAGGCTGATATTTTAATTGGCACACAGATGTTAGCAAAGGGACATCATTTTTCGAATTTGACATTGGTGGCGATCGTGGATGCTGATAGCGGATTTTTTAGCGCAGATTTTCGATCACTAGAACGTATGGCTCAACTATTGGTTCAAGTTTCGGGTCGTGCGGGGCGTGAAAAAAGCGGTGAAGTTTTCATTCAAACGCATCATCCCAGCAATCCTTTTTTGCAAATATTATTACAAAAAGGTTATACGGAATTTGCAAATGTACTATTAAATGAGCGTGAACACGCCGGCATGCCGCCATTTGCACATATGGCATTATTGCGAGCAGAAGCAATTCAATCATCACTACCCATGCAATTTCTGCAAGATGTGAAAAAGATTTTGACAAAACAAAAAAATAATCCAGTTGAAATCTATGGTCCTGTGCCGGCAACTATGGAGCGCAAAGCCGGAAAATATCGTGTGCAATTATTACTGCAATCATCGCAACGCTCGATCTTACACAGCGCCATTAAACCTTTAATGTCTGAGTTATCGAATTTACCTTCGTCACGACGTGTGCGATGGTCGTTGGACGTTGATCCACAGGAAATTATTTGATTCCCAACTTTTTCAGAATGGATTGAGTTGATGGTGACAATTCTTGTGTAAGCGTGTGGGTTGAGAATTCATTTCTTAACGGATAATCACGCCTTAACTTTTCATAGCGTTGTCCCACATCATTTGAATGATTTAATAATTCTGTTTTCATTTTCACTGTTTCGTGATGTGGATTGAAAGCAGCTAATACGACTTGTTGCCAACTATCATATTGTTGAAGCGGTAGGTTTATATCATGAATAAAATTTTCAGGCGATTTATCTTGATGGGGATCGTTCAAGTTAAAATGTTCAATAAATTTTTGGTATACCGCATAGGTGGCTTTATATTTAGCTTGAAGGCTATAGCCAGCAATATGGGGAGTGGCGATCTCTGCTTTTTTCAGCATATCGAGATGAATATCGGGTTCATTTTCCCAAACATCTAAACAGGCCACAATATGCTCGGCGGCAGCTAAGGCTTGATTGTTAACAACGGCGCCGCGACCAGCATTTAATAAAACGCACCCGGGCTTTAATTTTTCTAAAAACGATTCATCGATTAAATGATAGGTGGGAAACTCTCCTTTCATGGTTAGGGGGGTGTGAATACAAATTAAATCTACATCATAGAAATGCGATAATGGCGCAGAATGAAAGGTTGGTTCGTGCTGTGCACGAGGCGGGTCATTACATAATACGTCGAGACCCAGTCGTGTTAATTTTTGTTGTACTTCAGCGCCAATATGCCCCACACCCACGATGCCGGCTCGACAGTTTTCAGGTAATATTTGTTGGCTATTTAAATAGGCAACGCAGCCGATAACATATTCTGCAACAGCGATTGCATTGACACCGGGTGCATAGCAATAAAATATCCCTGAGCGTCTTAGCCACTCTATATCAAGGTGATCGTACCCCGCGGTGGCGCTTCCAACAAACTTGACGGCAGTGTTATGCAACAGCTCGGCATCGGCACGGGTTACTGTGCGAGTCAGCAAGACATCGGCATCGATAAGGTCATCGTGATGGATTGAAGAGCCTGGCTTTTGGATGATGTCGCCAAAACTGCCAAATAATTTTTTCACCAGCGGGATTTTTTCATCGGCTACGATTTTCAATGGTTGAACCCCAAAACGAGTTAATTTTAGGCAATCTTACCACGATACAATTCGGAGTGAATCGAATCAGCAGGAAATATTTGGACAACTGAGTTATGAGCTGCGAAAATGCAAGACGCTAGAGTAAGGACAGCGAAATTCTAGTAGAAATTTCAGTGAATTATGACATTGGTTTGTATCTTTTCCGTCGAGTGATTGTGCAAGATACGATACAATGGGATGTTTTGAGGGTATTGGTTGAATGATGAGACGAGCTGTTCAAGTCTACTGTGTTGCTGTAGGGATGTGCTTCTTGTCCACAGCGATAGGCCGCGAGTTGCCACAACCCGGCGCAGTTTCTATCGGCGATAGTCCTTATGTTGTCGCTGATCACAGGCAATATTTTGAGGAGCAGGAACACGCCTCGATGCAAACGTTTTTGCCGAAACCGATCACTACCCCGAGAATACCGAAGCATCTAAGTTTGAGAGAGGCCATATTGTTGGCCTTACGCAACAATCCGGATGTCGAGAGCGCTGAATTGCAGCGTGTCGTTGATAAATTTGCCTTAGTGGTTGCCCATCACGCCTTTGAGCCTCAATTTGATCTTAGCGGTACTGTCGCATATCAGCGGGGTTCTAGGCCTGATTACAGCATTGGTCCGAATGTAACATTAAACACACCCCTGGGTACAACGGTGACGGCGAGTTATGGAAATGCGTTTAATGGATCGACGGGAACAGCCACAGTACAGATCAAGCAGCATTTACTGAAAGGTGCAGGTTGGGCCTATAACACGGCGACCTTAGGTGAAGCGGTAGTTAGCGAAAAGGTGGCTCAGCTAAGTTTTAAAAATAGTGTCATTACAGCAGTCGTGAATGTTATTAATGCATATCGCGCATTGGTTCAAGATTATAATAGTTTTGCCATTCAAAAACGAACTGTGTTGCGCGCCCAACAAACGGTGCATCAATCTGAATTGCAAGTCAAAGCGGGAAAAATAGCGCCGAGTGATTTATTGCAGCAAAAGGCAAATTTAGCAACGACGCGTTTGTCGATGATGCAAGAGAAAGCGAGTTTACAAAACGATTATCAGCAATTTCTTCAGGCGTTGGGGCTTGTATCAACAGCGAAAGTCATTATTGATAAAACCCTTGAATTTACCGAATTTAAATTGCCGAGTTTAAAAAAATGCATTCAGCTCGCCTTAGAAAATAATATTAATTACCAAACTGCGCTTATACAAATAAGAGCAGATAAGCTCAATTTAATCTCAGCGAAAAATCAATCGCGATGGACCCTCGATGTTACGGCGAGTACGAATGTTGGGCAAAGTGCTGGCGGTACCAATTTGCCACCGTCGGGCTCAACGCAAGGGCAACCGGGACAAGTGACGGCATCGGGTACAGGCCCATCACTCGGTTTTACTTTGGATATCCCGATCGATGACGTCAATGCACAACAACAGGTACTGAATGCGCGAGTTCAATTAGAGCAGGCAAAAGTACAATTACAACAAACAAAAGAACAACTCGTGAGTAATGTCACCAACCAAGTCAATCAGCTCAAAAATCAATATGAACAAATTAAAGTAGCTATTCAAGCGGTTGAATTACAGGCTCAGAGCTTAAGGGATGCGCAAATTAAATTAAGATATGGAAAATCGACAGTTTTTGAGGTTAATCAACTGCAGGATCAATTGCTGCAACAACAAACGAGTTTGATCAGTGATAAAATTCAATTTTTGAATTCGATTACAACATTGAATCAAACATTAGGGATCACATTGGAAAAATGGGGAATTACCCTGAGGTACTAAATGATGAATATGCAATACCTTTACAAATTTGGAGCGGTTATATTGTTGTCGGTTGCGCTGATCATGGGTGGATGTCAAGACAAAAAAAAGACATCAAAGAAAAAAAAGTTGGTCACCGTAACGGCGGTAAAGAAATCGACCGTCACAAAACTATATTATAAAGGGACGCTTCAAGCATTGAAGAACATTCCTGTATTGAGTCCTGTTGATGGAACGGTGACGGAGCTGCATTTTAAATATGGTGATGTCATTCGAGACGGTCAAAGATTAGTTATTATTAATTCATCAAAGTTAGCCAGTGACTATCGCCAAGCCGTAAGTAAATATTTGCAGGCAAAAGATTCGTTTGAAACGACGGGTCGCTCATTTCAAGGTACTGAGGCATTGCATAAAGCCGGTGTGATTTCAACAGATGAATATCTATCAGGTAAAAGTCAGTACGAAACGAATACGCTGAACTTCTACCAGGCCAGGTTTGACCTAGAAAAAGTACTGAAAAAAGCGGGCATTTCATCGGAACAAATTGAAAAGCTGTCGATTACTGATACAAAAGCAGTCGCGAAAATATTACAGAAAAGATTTTCACATATCGTGGTAACGGCAAGTGGATCGGGGGTTGCTCTATTTCCTACTAAAGACGAATCAAGCGGTGATGGTGGTCGTGATGATGGTAAAAGTGGTGGAAAACTCGCTTTAGGCGCTGAGGTTAAAGAAGGGCAATTAATTTTATCGATTGGTGATTTATCCGGCTTTTCTGCAACGTTGCAGGTAAGTGAGATTAATATTAATAAGATGAAAGAGGGTCTCAAGGCGGTTATTACGGGATATGCTTTTCCAGGGATAACCTTACACGGGACAGTCACGTCGGTTGCTAAACAAGGGAATCCTCAGGATAGCGGCGGTGCTCTCAGCATGTTTAATATTGTGGTTCAAATACCAAATGTTACCGTAGCACAGCGCAAGGTGATTCATGTTGGAATGACGGCCAATTTTGAAATTGATATTGTAAATCCGCCGCACATATTGCTGCCAATTAATGCTGTTCTTAATACAGAAGGTAAGTCCTATGTCACCATCATTGATCCTAAAACAGGCCGACAAAAAGAGGTGAGAGTTGTGACAGGGAATACGACAATAAGTGATGTCGAAATCATTCAAGGCGTAAAACCAGGCGATAAAATTGTTATTCATGAAGGTGAGTCGTGATAGAGCTGCGCAATGTAACCAAAGTTTATAAAATGGGGTCTAATACCTTTGAGGCACTCAAGGGGGTTAGTATCCATATTAAATCTGAAGAGCTCGTTGCGATTATTGGTGCTTCTGGCTCAGGCAAGACGACGACGATGAACATCGTTGGTTTATTAGATAAACCAACGACTGGCGAATACTATTTAAATAAGCAAGAGACCTCAAGTTTAATGCCAAATCAGCAAGCCTATTTGCGTAATCGCAGCATTGGGTTTATTTTTCAATCCTTTTTTCTATTACCTCGGCTAACCGCATTGCAGAATGTTGGGTTGCCGCTCTCTTATCGGGGTGAGGATAGCAGAATCATTAACGAAAAATCTTTAATGATGTTAGAGAAAGTGGGTATGGGTGGTTATTCGCATCATAGACCGAGTGAACTATCGGGAGGGCAGCAACAGCGCGTCGCAATTGCGCGTGCGCTGGTTGGAAGTCCTCATATTATTTTAGCCGATGAGCCAACGGGCTCTTTGGACTCTAAAACGGGACAAGATGTTCTGGATTTATTGATTGAATTAAATCGCACCGAAGGCACAACGGTTGTGATTATTACACATGATGCAAAGGTCGCTGAACAAGCACAACGAGTTATTAAACTGAGTGATGGTTTAATTATTGAGTAGATGATTGATGAATATTCTCGCTCACATAAAAGAAGCATTAGCCAATTTGGTTACCTCCAAATTGCGCTCATTTCTGGCGATATTGGGTATATTAGTGGGTACCGCTTCCGTCGTTGCTTTAATCACCTCGAGTCAATTAGCAACAGCACATGCACTCGCACAGTTCAAATCATTAGGAACAAATTTATTAGCGATGGATGTTCAACAGAGTGATGATAATAATTCTTCTAGCTCGGAATCACAGCAACAACAATTAACGCTTGCGGATGTATCCAAAATACAAGCTGCGTCTAATCAAATAGTTCGAGTTGCTCCCTATATTAGTCTATACCAAACGATCGTGATCGAGGGCCAACAATTAAATGGTCAAGTGATCGGTGCTACAGCCGGTTTGGCAAGCATTGTTGAGATTAATATGGCACGGGGTCGCTTTGTATCTAGCTTGGATCAGAGCAGTTTTTATTGTGTCATCGGTACTCGTTTAGCCGATATATTCGCACAAAAAGGGATCAAAAATCCGATTGGCCATCAGGTTCAAATTGGAGACCGAGTGTTTACTGTCATCGGAGTAGCTGCACATTGGCAGCCCAATTGGTTTTTGTATGCTAATATCGATAAGGGTATTATTATTCCACTGAGTACATCGTATTTGTTAAGCAAGTATGCAAATATTAATAATGTTTTATTTCGGTTAGTGCCTCAGCCAGATTTAAATAAAGTTCAAGCAGAACTTACTGCGACGATGGCGACATTGCTGCCGAATGAAACTGTCACTTTTAGAAATCCTCAACAAATTATCGGCATTATGCAAAAACAGCAATCTACGTTTACGTGGTTGTTGGGTTCTATCGGCGGTATTTCTCTATTAGTTGGTGGCATTGGTGTGATGAATATTATGTTGGTCTCCGTGGTGGAGCGCCGACGTGAAATTGGTATCCGCATGGCCATAGGTGCGCGACGATCAGACATTCGTCGGATGTTTTTAATGGAGTCGGTTATTTTAACTGTATTGGGCGGCCTTATTGGTATCATCGTTGGCTTAGTGATCTCATTAATTTTAGCGCTTGTAACAGGTTGGGAATTTTTCGTGCTACCCTTGCCGCCCATTTTAGGTTTTGTTGTTTCTGTATTAGTTGGAATCATTTCCGGATTTTATCCGGCTCACCGCGCTTCTAAACTCGATCCGATCGAGACATTGCGATCGGATTGAGATTGATGTAAATCACAAGGGCTCCGTGTATATCGAAGCCCTTGTCTATCTAGCACATTTTTGGTGCCGTTGGATAAAGAGGCTCACTACTAGTAGTATAAGAAGGCGGTGCTTCTTCTTCAAACTTATGTTTATAATTCTGAACATGTTCAAGTAGATCAGTATGTCCAGGAATCCCCGAAAACACAGAATAAAAAGGATCTTTTTCTTTACAGTTATTGTATAGAATACGTATGTTGTTAGGATTAGATTCGGCTATTTCTTTTAATTTGATCAGTATATTAGACATAATCACTCTCTTATTGTGAAATTTAAAATTAATAAAGATATTGTTGTTTTTAAAAATATATATCCTTAATGCTGCATAGGAAGCGTGTCGCGATGCTCGTGATAGATTATTGCCATCCCTGTCAATAATCGACTCGCAATACGCGACAACTT
Organism: Candidiatus Paracoxiella cheracis; assembly: GCF_049348705.1. Taxonomy (GTDB): domain Bacteria; phylum Pseudomonadota; class Gammaproteobacteria; order Coxiellales; family Coxiellaceae; genus Paracoxiella; species Paracoxiella cheracis. The sequence goes on from NZ_CP186485.1 coordinate 150,746, forward strand.
AAATAACCGCGGACGTCCTCCTCACCCGCGCTCCGCGACCTCACGGCTCGACTACGCACGGGCTCTCAACTGACTCGACGCCTCGTAAAGATTTTTTGCAGTCGCTTACGCTCGGAAAAAATCCCAGCCTACCCCAGAATACGCCCCTTCGCTTCGCTCTCCATCGCGCGCATCGAAAGGTGTTTCCGCTATGTTTTGCTGAAGCTCTTCACCACTTGGTATGCTGTTCTGCTGAGAAACAGGTCGATTAACTTGTGAGCTAACAAAAAAATTGCAATTTAGGTGTGATGAAGGCGAAGGTGGTGGAAAATCTTCTGTTGAGTCTGAGTCAGATGATGATTGGCTTTGGGAGTAATTGTTTTTGCCTTTGGGATTCTGGGGTGATATCAATCGCAATGTTTCCATAAGGAGAGAAAACAACTTACCATTTAGTTCGATTTTACTAGTCGATAGTCTCAATATGACACTGTAAAGAGAATCGTAGATCAGGGATTTCCATAAATTATTAGGATTAGTGGAAGCGTTCTCAAAATTGTGATTCGTTTCCTCTTGAGGGGTATTAAGAAATAACTCTTGAACTTTATTGTTAATTTCATCGTAATTCTGCGTGTATATACTACTAGATTGTGTCTTTGGAAAATACGTAGATAGTAGTAAATCGAGTGAATTTTTTTTCGCTTTATTGAGTTTTTCGAGCTGTCCAGGGGTTTTCATGACATAAAATTTATAAAAATTTGACTCTGTATTTTCTGTAAGACAAGTAAGAAGAATCCAATGAATGAAAAACGCCTTGACCAAATTTTTTTCAGAACAAGCCATGACTACATTTTTTTCGATAAAAGTATTTAGTTCCTGTGTAAAATCAGTGTCTTCTAATATAAGATTATAGTCTTTCTCAGTTAAAAGATCTTTAGAAAGCATATAAAATGAGGAGGCTGCGCGTATGGTAGTGGGCTCTAATACATCACGTCGGGCTAAGATTTTAGTGGTTGAAAGGAAGTCATCTTGATTTAAGTAATAATTTGTTTGGCATTTTAGTGAATTAAAAAATTTTAAGTATTCATAAATAACATTTAGTGGTTGTGTTTCTATAACGGCAGGCAACAAATAGTGCTGGATTAGCGTAACAAATTGATTTTTCTTAGAGTGAATCATAGAGAGGTATTGTAAATAAGACATGATAAAGTCTGGAAACGCTAGTGTAGTAGCACTCTGTTTCAACTCCTTAGAAACAGTCTTTACCGTATGAAGCAAGTAATTCACTGGATATTGGCGATCTGTTTTGCAGTGGTTTCTTATACTGTCCGTGTCGAATTGATTTAAAAAATCTATATAGAGTTTTATTATTGGAAAATTGGCCTGATGCATTTTAAGTTCTGTAAATATTTGTGTAATAGGCCAAAAATGATTATGAACCTGATCCGGATTTTTATCAGAATAGAAGTTTATGACAGTCATCACATATTGAATTAATATTATGGGAATGTTATTAATGTTATTTTTCTCATCCTTAAGAATTAGATCTAATATTTGTGGTATAGAAAAAGCATTTTTTGTATAAAGCTCATTTGTTATGAAACATAAAAAATCCATACTAAGAAGCATTGAATCTCTCTGTTCTGTATTTTTAGGAAGAACATCCTCTAGGCTTTTTTTAAAAAAACTGTCTAGATTTTTTTCAGAGAAAAAAAAGTGATTTAGCTCGATGAGAATTTTAAAAATTTCTTTTAAAAAAATAATATTTTCCTCTAGAAATATATTTTTTTCACATAGAGTGAGTATCGAGTTTTTAACTGCATTGAATGTGATTTTAAGTAGTGTAAGTCGATCTGATAGATCTTTTTGACTTTTAATTAAATATAAATAGAATGCGAACGGATGGGCTTGTGGAGATTTTGGTAGCGCATCCATGATATTTGATTTTTCGTCTAGGTCGTAGCCGGTTTCTTCTAGCATATTTTTCTCCATGTGCTAATGATGTTAAAATTTTATTTATATTTTAAGCGTTTGTATGCTTTGTTTTCTATGAACAGGCAACATTAGAGCGTCGCACCATGTTGTGGTAAATAGAGACACTCCCTCATTTAATCGCGAGCACTCATTTATTTTGGTTGGTAAGGTCGAAATAGTTTTGTTTGAAAAAAAGTTAAAAAAATAGTTTCTTATGATAGAAACTGTTGTTTTTATTTTCTTTTGTAAGCTTAAGTAATATTTGTTGTCAATTTTAGGTTCATAATGATTGCCCACCCATTTTCTTCCAAACGAACAAGCCAGGTTATATTTTTTCCTCCAAGATATTTCATGCTTAGCAGTTAATTGACACGTGAGTTCACTAATTTCCTTGCAGAGGTAAGGTATTTTTAAGGGATTGATCTGAGCGTAGAAGTCATCTTTTTGTAGAAGATGAGCAGTAATTTCTTCTAGAGTCATGGTAAGCGTTTTTAATCCTTCGAGTAGATGATTCAGGCGTGCATCCTCAAAGGATCGAGATGCATTCTCAAGATGTTGACGTGCATCCTTAAGAGGTTCAAAAATGCTTTGAAGATATATCTGCTGTTGCCTAGTGCTAGCTTCATCTAGTTTGTACAAAACAGTTCGAAGGTCCTTGAAGGGAATGGCCAGCTCATTGCTGGCCATGCGCCCGTAAAGCATTTTAGTTTTTGTTTTTAGAGAGTCAATTGCATTTTGGTCTAAAATACTTGAAATTTCATTGGCTAATAATGTTGAAAGCTTGGGTATAATCCTGGCCGTAGTAAGATGGCTCTGGTCTGGTTGTCTATCAAAATCGTTAAAATTTTTTCTAAGCCTGACTCCAATATGATGCAACGCTTGTAACAGTAGAAGAATTTCAGTCGTTTCAGCGCCGAGTATGTTTTTGTAGCTCATCGTTCTAAGAATTAAGGTGAAAGCTAATAAATCAAGTTTAAATCCCAGGTTGTTGGGCATGATATACGCTCCTTTTAAAATAGAAAATTATTTGAAAATAAATTTTATTAAATGTAGTCAGTTGTTATTTTTTATTTTAATTTTTGTAAATTTTAGATGTATTGAGTCATCAGATTTTTAATTCTTTAAGTTGTTTAAAATTAATCTGACGCTTATTTATTAAGATTAGATTTAATATTTTTTATTAAATAAAATATAAGTGTGTATTAAAGTTTGAAATAATTAAAAACCCTTATCAACATGTTTTGCGTTAATTGATAAAAATAATTTTTTCTTAATTTTATGCGCAATCGTGCGTATTTTTTCCTATGAGTAAAAATACTTTAAAAATGTAGTGCTGTTGCGTTGTTTGATGCTTTACACTTCTAATTTCAAAGGCAGGATCAACATTTTCACACCTAAAAAATGTAAGCGGCGTTGGATAATTCCAGAAATGTCACTGTGCAGTAGGCGCGTTAACCAATTTTCATTGGGATAAACGTAACGAGAGGCGAAATAGATAGCGTGAGGATATTTTTTGTTAACTTGCTCGGAGAGCTTTACAATTTCTTCTATAAGGTCTGTGCCAAATGCCGAAAAAGAATCAGCAGCAATGCCGTGTGATTGAGAATATTTCACTAAATAATCAAGTATGCCATCCGTTTGCTCTTTCAATTTCTTTAAGGCGGCATCGCTACCAAAGCTGCCGATATCAACTTTACCGAAACTGACAAAGACGAAATTTTGAAAGTGTTTTGGAAATATGCGTATTACCCATAGCAAAGAATGCATGGCCGCACCAATTTCTTTAACGAGAAAAACCGCGGTATTTTTCTTGGGGTCTATTTTAGGTGCCTGAGCTTCTGTCGTGACAACGGGCACATGTAATTCTTTGTTGAGCTTTCGTTTTAAGGCATTAAATTGGTTGTAATGCCGTTTTATGCTAATGCCGCAGCCAATCGTTAATGAGGTAATGAGGATCGTGATCCAGCCGCCCAGCTCGAACTTTGAAATCAAGGTGACTAGCAAGATCAATACGCAGATAGCTAATGCGAGTACGGAGAAAAATATTTGTATATACCATCGCCTTTCTTTTGCACGATGTCGCAACCAATAAAGCGTGAGGCCCCATAATGACATCGAAAAGGTTAAAAACACGTTCATGCTGTATAAGACAACGAGAAAATCGACTTTGCCATCGGTCGCTAATAAAATAAGCAAAGCAGCTAAGCCAAAAAATATCAAGCCATTTTGTGTCACAAGACGACTCGATAACATCCCAAAACGTCGTGGCACCCAGGAATCAAGGGACATATTGGCTAGCACGGCCGGGCCACCTAAAAAACCTGTATTGGCTGCGACGAACAATAAACCCGCTTCCAAAATGAGTAAAATGAGTAGCATGAGATGATGAAGTGGCACGCCTTCTAATATCGAGCGGAATACAACTGCGTTGAGTGTTTGTCCGGGCACGGGATGCACATTCCACAATAAGTAAAGTAAGATGATGCCGCCGGCCACAACGCTTAATGAAATGGCCATGTAGAGCATGGTTAAACTGCCGGTTTTGACACGAGGTTCAGCAAGAATATTCACGTTATTTGAAACAGCCTCCAAACCAGTGTAAGTACCTGCACCTAATGAATAGGCGCGCATGAACAGTGCTAACACAAAAAACCATCCGTACACTTTAATATGGTTAGCGGTATCGTAAATAGACGTGTGAACAACAGTCGTGAGTTGTCCTTCATGCAGTATAATGCCGGTAGCAATGATGATGATATGTGTGACAAAAAATCCGAGAAAAATAATCATTAATATCTTGATGGACTCTTTCGCGCCTCTTAAATTAGTCATCAATAACAATACTAAAATGAGTGATTCGGCGATGAGCTTGTACGGTTGGTAAGCTGGGGGTAATAAACTGAAAATCGCGTCTGCACCGGCAGCGATGGAAATCGCAATCGTTAAAATATAGTCAATGATCAGCGCAGCCCCTGACACGAGCCCTGCGTGTGGCCCGATTAATTTTGATGCAACTTTATAGCCACCGCCGCCATTGGGGAACAATTTGATAACCTGGTTGTAGGCTAAAGAAATCAAAAATACCGTAATAGCCGTTAGAATAGCGAGATAGATAGCTAAATGTGTATGTGGGCCTAACGCATAAAAGGCTTGCTCTGGACCGTAGGAAGATGAGGACAAACCATCGGCGCCCAATCCAATCCATGCAAGAAAAGCGATTAGCGCGATATGTTTGCGCGTGTCTTTTTTCATTGGATCACGCGGTTTTCCGAGCAGGATACGACGTATTTTGAACATCACGTTCTACTTTTTTCAAATTGATATTCTACTCTGCTGTTGGAATTAAAAGCAACCCGCCTTATACTGTCACAGAAAGAGGATTGATTTTGTATGAAAATTATCATTTTAGGGGCTGGTCAGGTGGGTGGCTCCTTAGCAGAGACGTTGATCGATGAGGATCATGATATCACACTAGTTGATATTAATGAGGATCGGTTAAGGGAGTTTTCGGACAGATTAGATTTACGCACGGTTGCGGGTCGCTGCTCATATCCCGAGGTTTTGCGTAACGCCGGTGCAGACGATGCTGATATGGTGATTGCGGTCACCGATAGTGATGAGGCCAACATGGTAGCTTGTCAGGTGGCTTATTCGCTCTTTCACATACCCACAAAAATCGCGCGCATTCGGTCCGAGCATTATTTTATTCGCAAAGATTTATTTGGGAGTGAGGGTCTGTAAATAAGATTGTGTAAATGCGATAGTCAGGGAAAGGTCGTTAAAATTATACGGAGTCTTTGACTATGGCAATGAAAACCAATAAATTAGATCCACAGGTTGTGGAATATTTTCTCAAACATACCAAGACCGCATCTGATATTTTCGGTGATACTGGTTTGTTAAAGGAGTTAAAAAAGGCACTGACGGAGCGTATTCTGGAAGGGGAGCTGACGGACGCGCTGGGTTATGCAAAACACGAAGTGTCTGGCAACAATAGTGGTAATTCCCGCAATGGGCACAGCCAAAAAACGATCAAAACAACAGATGGCGAGATGACCATTGAGGTTCCTCGTGATCGTAACAATGAGTTTGTACCGCAATTGATTCCAAAACATCAAACCCGCTTTGATGATTTGGATGACAAAATTATGAGTCTTTATGCACGGGGTATGACTACCCGTGATATTCAAGATCAGTTGAAAGATTTGTATGGCACAACTATTTGTTCGAGTCTCATTTCTACAGTAACCAACGAAGTGATTGAAGAAGTGAAGGCTTGGCAAAGTCGTCCGTTGGACAAGGTGTATCCGATTGTGTATTTGGACGCTTTAGTGATTAAAGTGCAGCAAGATAAAAAGGTTATCAATAAGGCATTGTATTTGGCTTTAGGAATTAATATCGATGGGCAAAAAGAATTGCTAGGTATTTGGATTAGCCAAAATGAGGGCGCTAAATTCTGGTTGAATGTATTAACGGAGTTAAAAAATCGAGGCCTAGAAGATATCCTGATTTGTTGCGTTGACGGGCTAACGGGCTTTCCTGATGCGATTGGCGCTGTGTATCCTAACACTCAAGTACAGCTTTGCATTGTACACATGGTGCGGAATTCATTGCGCTATGTGGGTTGGAAAAAGAAAAAAGAAGTGGCCGCTGACTTAAAAGCTATTTATTCGGCCAGTACGGTTGAAGAAGCAGAATTGGCGCTGACGAGTTTCTCTGAGAAATGGGATGCTGAATTTCCCTCGATTGCCAAAAGTTGGTTGACTCATTGGGAGCGCATTGTGCCATTTTTTGCTTATCCGGCAGAAATTCGGAGGGTGATTTATACCACTAACGCTATTGAATCACTGAACATGAGTATCCGAAAAGTTATTAAAAATAAACGAGTTTTTCCGTCGGACGATGCCGCTTTAAAACAACTCTATTTAGGGTTAAAAAATATAGCCAAAAAATGGACCATGCCGATTCGAGACTGGGGTGCCGCCATGAATCGTTTTGCCCTTATGTTTGAAGATCGCCTGGCGGATTTTGTATAAAACTTAAAATTCATAAGAGAGGAAATTAATTTGAACGCAATGTAGTTTTTGATAAAATTAAAAAATCAGTTAACACAATCCGATGCGAGCCATGGAGAGGCGAAGCCGATGGCGAGTATTCCGCGGCAGCCGCCGATTTTTGACAGAGCGGAGTGCCGAAGGAACGGAGTTCCGTAGGCAGCGTAGCGAGTGGCAAAAATCTGTAGGCGGCGTCGAGTCATCTGGAGACAGTGCGCAGTCGGCCGCGAGGTCGCGGAGCGCTGTCGACGGGGACGTCCGCGGCTATTTAGGTTGTCGCGTATTGCGAGTCGATTATTGACAGGGATGCCAATAATCTATCACGAGCATCGCGACACACTTCGGCTGATTCATAATTCTGACTGACGCGATTTACACAAACTAATAAACAGTCCCCGATGACAATGTCGTGCAATTTATCCAGTTTAGAAAAGCAAATCGTCTTTCTCGCTAATCGCTTTATTCGTGTGCGCAACGTGAGATGCTTTCGTTCAATCGCTTGGGTATTTTGCTTTCCCACCAAATGTTTTGATTGAGGCAGGTGTCTTTCATAAGCACCCCAATCATCTGTATAGTAAAAGTTGATATCAAATGAGCTCAGTTTTTCTTTCAGTGCTTTAAATGCTGAATCTTTTCTTGGACCAAAATGATAAGCTAACACCTCATGTGTATGGTGATCAATCGCATGCCAAAGCCAACGTTGATTCTGTTTATTTCGAACAAAACTCCACATTTCATCCAGCTCCGCTTCTTCAACTTGTACAACATTAACAGTAACAGACGCACCAAGTGATTCTTTTTCCTTTAAAAGTCGTGTATTGACGCTCTCCAAACCTTCACCCTTTTTTTAATTCACCAATAACAGTGTTAATGCTAATACGTAAAACGCGTGCAGTATCTCTGACGCCACTACCATTCATTGCCATATCAACTATTTTATCTTTAACACCAGGGGCACGAGCATTATGTGTGTAATCTAGAAGAAATGTATTTTTCTCACAAGCATTATTTTTACATTGAAACCTTTGCTTTCCTGTACTGCTGACGCCAAATTTTACAACCTCATGTAAACAGCAGCAGGGGCAAGCAACATTGATTCTTGCCATTCATGCAATCCTTATCCTAATGATTTTCTGAAATAGCAAAATATATCACATCAACAAAAATGAGGCACTACCTAATTATGCATCCAGGCGCGCTGCAAGTGTTAGATTTTGGTGATGGACTCATTAAATTAGTGGCTGTAAAACCTTATTATGGCGGCGCATTGGTAGGAAAAGGTGTTCATAAATTACGTGAATATTTACCTGATATCGATGTGCGTGTTGTTGCAATTTTTCGGAATGATCAGTCGATTCCGCTCGATGAAAAAACCGAAATAGAAATCGGCGACGAAGTATTTTTTGTTGCTGCGAGTGAAAACATTGATCAGGTGATGTCTGCTATGCGGCGTCCTGAAACTCCTTATAAACGAATAATGATTGCGGGTGGTGGGAATATCGGAGGTTGCCTTGCGCAAGCACTACAAGATGATTACCGCGTTAAAGTGATCGATCATAATCGCCAACATTGTGAACGTTTAGTAAAACAATTAGATAATGTGACAGTGCTGTGCGGTGAAGCGAGTGACGAAGAATTGTTGCTGAATGAAAATATTGAGCAGACCGATGTGTTTGTATCTGTCACGAATGATGACGAGGCGAATATTATCGCTTGCATACAAGCAAAACGCTTGGGTGTTAAGCAGGTGATGGCATTGATTACCCGAACGGCCTATGTTGATTTAATCGAAGGGGGGTCGATCAACATCGCTATTTCGCCTCAACAAGCGACCGTCGGCTCGATTTTAACACACATGCGTGAAAGTGATGTTGTCGTTGTTCATTCTTTACGTCGGGGTGCAGCGGAAGCGATTGAAGCGGTGGCTCATGGTGACCACAAAACGTCAAAAGTCATCGGTAGATCATTGGACGAATTAAAATTGCCGCATGGGACAACAATTGGCGCCATTATTCGCAGTCATGCTGCCATTATCCCTAACGGAGAAACAGTCATCGAATCTGAAGATCATGTGATTTTATTTGTTGCCGATAAAAAACGCATTCGAGATATTGAAAAATTATTTCAAGTAAGTGCGGGATTCTTTTAACAAGCAAGGAGCTTTATGCGATTTATTGCGACACTAAAAGTTCTCGGTATTTTGTTGATGATTTTTAGCCTCTTCATGTTTCCTCCTATTGCTGTGGGTCTCTGGTATAAAGATGGGGGCATTCCGGCATTTATAATCGGATTTTGTGTTACTTTTCTCACCGGTTTATTTTTGTGGTTGTTGTTTCGTCGGGATAAGCATGTGCTGCGGACGCGCGATGGATTTCTGGTCGTTGTTTTACTGTGGTTTGTGCTATCACTATTTGGTTTCATCCCTTTCGATGTGAGTTTATATCCGAAAATGTCGGTGACCGATGCCATTTTTGAATCAGTCTCAGGGTTGACTACAACGGGGGCAACGGTGTTGACGCATTTGCAAACGTTGCCACACGCTGTTTTATATTATCGTCAACAGTTGCATTTGTTGGGGGGTATCGGAATTATCGTACTCGCGGTTGCTGTTTTGCCTATGTTGGGGGTCGGTGGTATGCAACTCTATCGTGCAGAAATTGCAGGGCCGATGAAAACCACAAAATTAACACCAAGGATTACACAAACGGCAAAGGCACTTTGGTACATTTATTTTGGGCTTGCCATTATTTGCACGTTTTGTTTTTGGTTAGCTGGCATGCCACTATTTGACGCTGTTAGCGAAAGTTTTAGTGCGATTTCTACCGGTGGATTTTCAATTCACGATTCGAGTTTTGCCTATTATCACAGCACAACCATAGACGTAATAGCTATTATTTTCATGTTGCTTGGCGCTATTAATTTTTCGTTGCATTTTTTATTTTTGAAGCACCGTCGCATTTCTATTTATTATAAAGATTCAGAATTACTTGCTTATGTAAAGATCTTGGGGGCTGTTTTGCTGATCGTATTTATTACCCTAATAATTTATCATTATTACCATTTGGGCCAGACGTTTTTAAATAGTATATTTACCGTCGTTTCCATGAGTACTACTACGGGTCTCACCACAACGAATTTTAGTATTTGGCCATCTTTCTTGCCGTTTTTAATTATATTTTTGGCGCTCATGGGAGGGTGTGCAGGTTCAACATCGGGTGGCTTGAAAATCATTCGATGCCTGCTATTAAAAAATCAAGGCAAACGTGAATTAAATCGATTAATTCATCCGAAAGCTATTTGGGCAATTAAATTGGGTGATAATCTAGTGCCTGAGCATTTGATGCGAGCAATTTGGGGATTTGTCGCGTTTTTCATTGCATTATATATTATTTTGTTATTAGCATTATTGGCAACGGGCTTAGATTTTACAACCGCATTTGGTGCCGTCACCTCTTGTCTTTCAAATACAGGTGCAAGCATTGGAAAAGTGGCCAGTAATTACCGGGATGTGAACGTGGCGGCAAAATGGATATTAGTTTTTGCGAGGTTAGCAGGACGTTTGGAAATATTTACGATTTTAGTCATCTTGATGCCATCGTATTGGCGGAGCTAAGTTAGTGGTTTTAGGTTTTGTGATCACCTCTCACCTGTTTTCTTTCTGGCTGAATGTTCTCTTCCGTATTTAATTCTCATGTCTCGACGAATTTTTGCTTCTTCATGCCGTCGTCGTTGTGCGTCTGTTTCCAAGGTAAGTGATTTTACAGCGACAGGTTTCATATTTTCATCCACAGCAACCATGGTGAAATAACATGAATTAGTATGACGGATTTCACCAGTCGTTAAATTTTCGGCAACGACTTTAATGCCAACTTCCATAGAGGTTTTGCCAACGTAATTAATAGAGGCATGACAGGTGACTAACTCACCGAGGTAGATGGGTTTTTTAAAGAAAACCTGATCAACGGATAATGTGACGACATAACGTCCCGAATACCGTGCAGCGCAAGCGTAAGCAACTTGATCGATGAGTTTGAGAATATAACCGCCGTGAATATTGCCTGCAAAATTTACTTTTTCAGGTGTCATCACTTCTGACATGCTCAGCGAGCGTTGATCAGCTTTGTAATCCTTCATGTGTTAAGCTCCGGAGATAGGCTACAGTGTCTTTAGAGGGCATTCTAAATTTTACCGCGACCATCATAATAATAGTACAAAATATGGCAATAAACCCGAAGTCCCAACCAAATGGGATAACGTTTCGCCCTCCTCCAAAGCTACCCAAATAAGAAATAACCCCGATCCCAATAAAATAGAGCCACATCCATAACGATGGTTTCCAATGAAGTGTGGATTTTTTTCGGCGGTTGATTACGTAGTGATGAATCAGTAAAACGCAAAATCCAATAAAAATGGCGATGATTAATTTTGAGATAACCTGCCAGCCACTCCAATAAGTTAATAGGGTACAAATATAAAAAGCCAGTGTAGCCCAAAGCGTTGCAAACGGTAATTTGAAAGGACGTTTGTAATCAGGTATTTGATGACGAAATGCTAACAAACAAATAGGGCCAATTGCATAGGTAATTGCCATGAGGGACGTTAAAAATGTAATCATTCTGTCCCAGCCTGGTAGCGGCGCAAATAAACACATACCTAAAATAAAATTAACAATAATGGCAAAAATAGGATTGCCTTCGGTAGTTAATTTTTGAAATATGTTAGGAAGTTGGCCACTCTTGCTCATTCCGAACAATGAACGGCTTGAACTCGATACATACATGAGAGCCGCTGCGAGAGGACCTACAATGGCACCGACATATAAAAGTGGCAATAGTGAATGAAGGTGGTCTTGGCGGATGATCGATGCCATTGGATCATTGCCACCGAAAATATGCAGATGTGACCAGCCTTTTCCAAGGTTATGAATATCAAGCGAAGATAAAAACGCGACCTGCAATAATAAATAGACGATGAGACATACAACGATAGAACCAATAATTGCAAAGGGTAAAGCGATGTGTGGTTTTTTTGCTTCGCCGGCCATCTCGCACGCTTGTTTGAAACCGTTGAAAGCAAAAATTATACCCCCAGTCGTAATCGCAACTAAAATGCCATGGATGCCGAATGGCATGAATTGAGTATGCACTGGATGCGTGATGTGATGAGCGGAGAACGTCAAGCTTAAGATGACGATAGAAATAATGACAGGAATCAGTATCTTCATCACAGTCAAAGCAGAGTTGCAACGCAATAACCAACGTAATGAAAATATGTTAATTGCGCTGATACCTAACATTAGGATCGTCGCTGATATGTATCCGATGTTGGTTAAGCCGGCATCTACACGGATAAGTTGAGGAAAATAGTAGCTCAGATATTGTATGATTGCTTGCACTTCGGTGGGAACCAGCGATGCATACGAGAGCCATATGATCCAGGAGAAGACAAAACTCACTACCGTACCGTGTGTGTACTGGGGGATTCGGGTACTCGACCCACTGATCGGCACCATGGCGCACAGCTCAGCGAAGACAAAGGCGACAATTGCAACCACGGCACCACCAATCAGCCAAGCTAATATGGCAGCGGGACCTGCTAGCTTCGCTGTGTAGTAAGCAGCAAATAGCCAGCCGGATCCAAGAATGGCGCTCACCGAAGTGAATAGTAGCGCCCAAGACGAAATAGTACGTCGCATCATATACAGTAACCCTCCAGTTGGTCATTATAGGGGTTGGGTAATTTTGAAACAATCGATATCTTATAGAAATCTCGTTTAAAACCACAAAACATCTTATTGATTTCAATTGTTTGGCTTGCGCGCTCAGGGCTAGTGTTTTCCGGGAATCGCCATCTCTGGCTGTTAAGTACCCCCATGGTGCTTACGCCCGAAAACAGTAACCCCAACCCCTCTGCCGCAATTGAAATCAATACGGTTAAAAACGATTTCCAAAGATACCCCTTATCGGGACTGTACCAAACCCTCACCTATATTTAAATCAGGGTTTTTACTTCAGGTTGGGTTTGTGTCGGGAACGTTTGGTGTTAATCTAGCCTGATGTCAGAAACCCAAAAACCATTCATTCTCGTTGATGGCTCTTCATATTTGTTTAGAGCCTACTACGCCCTACCGCCGTTGACTAACTCAAAAGGTCAACCAACGGGTGCGATCTATGGCGTTATCAACATGCTTCGAAAATTGATGATGGACTACGAACCAGAGCATATTGCGGTGGTGTTTGACCCAAAAGGTAAGACGTTTCGCAATGAGCTTTATGCCGAGTACAAGGCAAATCGTACGGAAATGCCAGATGAATTGCGCGATCAAATAAAGCCATTATTTGAAATAATCAAAGCGCTAGGCTTGCCGTTGATTATTAAAGAGGGTGTTGAGGCAGATGATGTCATTGCAACACTTGCGAAAAAAGCAAAACAAGAAGGTATGAACGTATTGGTGTCGACGGGTGATAAGGACTTGGCACAAATTGTAAATCACAAGGTCACGTTAATTAACACCATGACAAATCGGATGCTCGATCCTGAAGGGGTTGTTGAAAAATTTGGTGTACCGCCAGAAAGCATCATCGATTACTTAACGTTGGTGGGTGATACATCGGACAATATTCCGGGTGTGCCGAAAGTCGGCCCCAAAACGGCGGCGAAGTGGTTAAATCAATATGGTTCACTTGATAATATTATAAAAAATGCCGATGAAATTAAGGGTAAAGTCGGTGAAAATTTGCGAGCGCATATCAGTGAAATTCCCTTAACACGGGAATTAGTCACCGTACTTTCTGATGTGAAGCTCGATGAAAAACTCATGGAACTATCACCACGCGAACAAGATCGTGAAAAACTAATCGCGTTATTTTCTGAGTTGGAATTTAAAACCTGGCTGGCTGAAGTGTTGTCGACTGAAAAAGCAGCTAGCAAAGAAGAGTGTCGCTACGACACGATTCTCGATAAAAAATCGTTTGAGAAATGGCTAAAGAAATTATCTCATGCTAATTTATTTGCTTTTGATACTGAAACTACGGATATCGATGCGATGCGCGCCACATTGGTTGGTGTATCGTTTGCCGTAAAACCCGGTGAGGCGGCCTACGTGCCATTAGCTCATGATTATTTGGGTGCGCCAAAGCAGCTTGATAAAAAATGGGTGTTACAACAACTAAAGTTATTATTAGAAAACCCGGCAAAAACCGTTGTGGGTCAAAATTTAAAATACGATATACAAGTGTTAGCAAAAGAAAATATTGCGATTAAAGCTAAAATTTGGGATACGTTGTTGGAATCTTACGTATTAAATAGTTCGAGTACACGGCATAATTTAAATAGCCTCTCGTTAAAATATTTGGGCAAAAGCACCATACAGTTTGAAGATATCGCCGGAAAAGGCGCTAAACAAATGTCATTTAATGAGATTTCAATCGATGAAGCTGCGCCTTACGCAGCCGAAGACGCCGATATTACATGGCAGTTGCATCAGAAATTGATGCCGATGATTGAAAATGAAAAGAACTTTGTAAAAGTTTTAAATCAAATTGAAATGCCGTTGATGCCGGTATTGGCTCGCATGGAGATGCACGGCGTTTTGATCGACGCTGATATGCTCAAAAAGCACAGCAAGGAGCTCGAAAAACGCATTAAAGAACTGGAAAAAGAGGCGTTTACATTAGCGGGTCATGAATTTAATTTGGGCTCACCAAAGCAACTACAAACCATTTTATATGATGAACAAAAACTACCGGTTCTAAAGAAAACACCGGGTGGACAGCCCTCAACGGCTGAATTTGTGTTGCAAGATTTGGCGCTTGATTATCCATTGCCTAAAGTTATTTTAGAATATCGTAGTTTGAGCAAATTAAAATCCACGTATACTGATCGTCTACCGGAACAAATACATTCGGATACGGGGCGCGTGCACACTTCTTATAATCAAGCGGTCACATCCACGGGTCGATTGTCATCAAATAATCCGAACTTGCAAAATATTCCGATTCGAACAGAGCAAGGGCGCAGAATTCGCCAAGCGTTTATTGCACCACGTGGCTATCGGATTGTTGCAGCCGATTATTCACAGGTGGAATTGCGTATCATGGCGCATATTTCAAAAGATCCTGCATTAATAAAAGCATTTGAGGAAGAGCTGGATGTTCATCGCGCGACGGCAGCGGAAGTTTTCGGTGTGAAACTCGATGAGGTGACGAATGATCAGCGTCGCAGTGCCAAAGCAATTAATTTTGGATTGCTCTATGGCATGTCGAGTTTTGGCTTAGCGCGACAATTAGGAATTGAGCGTGGTTTGGCGAAAAAATATATCGACATTTATTTCAACCGTTATCCAAAAGTGCATGAATACATGGAAGTGATTCGAAAGCTTGCCTCAGAACAAGGTTATGTGGAAACATTATTTGGTCGCCGCTTGTATGTGCCTGAAATTAATTCTGCGAATATGCAGCGACGCCGTGCAGCAGAGCGTGCAGCGATTAACGCGCCGATGCAAGGAACGGCGGCAGATATTATTAAGATCGCAATGATTAAGGTAGATGACTGGCTTCAGAACAATAAAGTCGATGCGCGGATGATTATGCAGGTGCACGACGAATTGGTTTTTGAAGTGGCCACCAAAGATCTTGAGCGAGTGAATAAACAAATTTGCGAGTCAATGGAAAAAGCTGCCCAATTGGTTGTCCCGTTGGTCGTTGATATGGGTGTTGGACAGAATTGGGATGAAGCACATTAATCATAATGCCAAGCGATCCATTTCCTTCTTGACGGAGTATCTTGCTAATTTTGGAACTTCAATCCCTATGTATTTGGTGGTAGTGGGAATTGCCTCCGCAGGAATTATTATGTTATTGATTCCAAAAAAAAAGTTTAACAATAATTCTGTTTAAGTTATTCGTGTGCCCTTCGTTTTTGCCCACCCCATGTCTTCGTGGTATGCTTCGTGATACCTTGCTGATTATCATGTTAAAAAGGGGGAATGTATTGACTACACTGTTCAACCAAAAAAAACCACTCTGGGTGTTCGGTGTTGCAATTTTGGTTGGGGTAGGAGGCATTCTTTACGGATATGATATCGGTGTTATCTCAGGTGCTTTGCTTTTTATTCATGAGGCGATTCCGCTGACCGATACACAAACCGGTATTATTGTTGGTGCAGTATTAGCGGGTGGTTTAGCCGGCACTTTAATTGCGGGTCCACTGGCCGATAGCTTTGGGCGACGACTCGGCATTGCAACTTCAAGTATTGTTTTCATTATCGGTGTCTTATGTATTTTGCTCGCGCACTCGTTTATCACACTGCTCATCGCTCGCTTATTGTTAGGCATTGGTGTTGGTATTGTGGCGGTAGCTGTCCCGTTATATGTCACCGAATTAGTGCCGAAAGAAGATCGCGGTAAGTATGTCAGTTTTTTTCAATTGTTTTTAACTTTTGGCATCGTTGTCGCTTATTTTGTTGACCTCGCCTTTACTCCATCGGGTAGTTGGCGCGCAATGTTTGCGATGGTGCTGATTCCGGCTATTATTTTATTGTTGGGTGTCTTCCGATTGCCAGAGTCACCACGATGGTTGGTTGCCAAAGGAAAAATTGATCTTGCACGACAGGTTTTAAGGCGCACCCGTTCAAAAGATCGCGCAGAGTCTGCATTAATTTCCATTCATGAAAGTTTAAAAGAAACCAAAGGAACATGGTCTGAATTATTGTCGGTGAAATTAATGGTGCCATTGTTCATCGGTATTGCGATTGCTATTCTTAACCAATGGACTGGCATTAATGTATTTTTGCAATATGCATCGGATATTTTAAAAACAGCAGGGCTCGGATCGAACTTTGCATCGATGCTGGGTTCCGTTGGCATCGGCATGATCAATTTTATTTGCACTATTCTTGCATTACTATTGATTGATCGTGTCGGTCGTAAGCCGTTATTAATTATTGGTGTGAGTGGTGTTTTAGTTGCAGAAGTCTTTTTAGGCATCGTTAATTATGTGCATACAGGCTCTTATACTCAAGGTATTTTATCTTTAATCGGGTTGTTTATATTTATTATTTTCTTTGCAATTGGTCCGGGTGTTGTCGTGTGGCTTGCTATTTCAGAATTATTACCGACGCGTGTGCGCGGCAAAGGGATTGCCATTTGTCTGTTTTTCAGTTCGTTATCCGGCGCACTGATTTCAAGCGTATTTTTAGATTTAAGAGATTGGTTTGGCATGGCAGGAGCGTACTGGTTATGTGCGGGTTTTGCAGTCATTTATCTCTTGATCACTGTTCTTATGTTGCCGGAAACAAAAGCAAAATCGCTCGAAGATATTCAACTTTATTTCCTAAATCGTGAAAAAATAAATGTCTTAGACCTTCAAGAAAGTAAAAATTTCTCTAAATAAACTCAACCCGGAGAAGTATTATAATGCAGATCGATATGATTTGGGAAAGTCCTGATGCACTCGGTGAGGGTCCCATATGGCATGTGGGCGAACAAGCTTTATATTGGTTAGATATCGTTAAACCTTCATTACAACGTTTAGACCCTGCCACCGGTGAATATCGTGAGTGGCCTATGCCGGAATCTATTGGTTCTGTTGTGCCGCGTGCTAAAGGTGGTTTAGTCGCTACGATGGGTAATCGCGTTGTTGCAATTGATATGCCATCCGGCGCTATTTCTACGCTCATTGAGGTACCTAATTGGCGTGATGACATCCGTATGAACGATGGTAAATGCGATCGCCAGGGTCGATATTGGTTTGGGGTCGCGAACCTGGATGTGGAAAATCCCAAAGGCCGCCTTTATCGCTTCGATTCTGATGGCAGGTTAACCCAAATGGAAGACAAAATTACAATTTCAAATGGGTTGGGTTGGAGTCCTGATAATAAAACATTTTATTACACAGACGGTTTGAAATATCGCATTTACCAATACGATTATGATTTGGAAAGTGGCGCTATTTCGAATCGAAAACCGTTTGTGCAATTGCCAAAAAGTCCTGTCGAGCCTGATGGTTTGACGGTCGATAGCGAAGGCTATGTTTGGGAGGCGCAGTGGAATAGTTGGAAAATATTTCGTTATGCGCCAGATGGTAAGCTCGCACTCGAGATCGATATGCCTGTTCAGCGCCCTACCAGTTGTATTTTTGGTGGCCCCAACCTGGATATTCTTTATGTGACTTCGTCTTCGCAAAATATGGGTGAGGATGAACCTTTGTCTCCACCTGCTGGCGGATTGTTTGCAATTCATGCGGGCGTTCGCGGGTTGCCGGAGCCTGCGTTTGCAGGGTAGCAAATTCCCTCACAACTGATGTTACGAAGTGCAATCAGGTGTGTAATTATAAATTGAATGATAAGTATTTGTAGTTTAGAATCCCTGATCGTTTAAAAATAAAATAATAAAGAAAGATGCAATGGCAAATATATACCAACGACCTGGCCCCCGTGATAGTGAGTATGAAGAAATTGAAAACCAAGAAAATGAGCGGGCTGCGGTAGAAAATGGCGGCAACAATGAGCCGGTCGTCCATCGACTCCATCCCCCTACGCCTTCCGATGAGGCTCAAGAGGAAGAAAGCGTTAATCAACAAACTGAAGAAGGAAGTGTAATCTTCATATTGGACTTTGGATAAATAAAATCCCTTGCCAGTTAGGACAATAATCAAAAAATGTGAGTTTCTAAATCTTAAGCTGTTTTTTGCAGCAATTCGTAGAATTGCTCAGGTGTAAAATTTATTTTATCCAACCATGATTTTACTATCCCAATCAAATCCTCTATTTTTTCAGGGTCTGAGTTTTGCGTCTTTTCTTCAGTCCTCTGAATCGTTTTAATTTTTGAGTTGCTATTTTTGAAAATAGCAGGATGTCGCGTGCGTTTCCCCTGCGTATCACCTTTGGTTCTGCCTTGCGGATTACCGCGTGGTTTGCAGAGATTAGCAGGCGTGCCAACGGTATCAAGCACCGTAGAAAAACCCCGTTGCGTTTGTGAAGGGGTCGCAGTTATTGATGGTTTTTCGTTATCCACTTGGAAGCTCGGCAAATACCGCTCCCATTTTTTCGGTAAAATCGGGGCAAGATTCCTCGCTAGATAAAGTTGCGTATACGCTAATGCTGTCATCCGCCACCAATCTTCTTCGTGCTTAACATCCGGTGTTTGGTATCGGTCAAATAACAGTTTGTCTTTACCAAAACGAAAGTAGTGTTCAATGTCATAGCGTCTATCGTAATAGTGATAGGCTTCTAATGCTGTGATTTCATTACGTCGTTCACCAGCGAGTCCTAACCAGAGTGGATTTTTATATAAAGATTTACCGTTAGCATCAACCGCAACCAATTGCACAACAGTAACAGGATGCTCATATCCTTTAAATTGCTTTGAACCACGCAGTAATTGGTCACGCCATATTTTAATCTCCAATTGGTAAGTTTTGCCACTGCGGGTTGTAATGGGTTGCTGCACAATCTCATCGGATTCACGGTGAGTCGTGCTGTCGTTTAGTTTCATCGCATCACCATAGCGTTTTATACTTCCTGAGGTATTATCTTCTATTGATGCGGGCGCGAAAACATTACGGGTACTGTTAAAACGGAAAAGATGTACCCAATTGGGATTTTCGCTAACCAGTTTACGGCAAGCTTCTGTACCATATTTTGAATCAGCCACGCTAACCACCAATTTATGAGTAAGCGCTAAGTCTGCAATACAACGGTTAATTTGCTGCATCCCAACTACATTGCCTTTTTCATCGCTTTTAACGCGCCTCGTATCCAGTGGAACTAACCAATGCTTTTCTTGAGCTGCACCATCATTGGGCAATAGTGATACCGTTGAATATTCATGTCCAATGGTAATCGGTTTGTTACCCGGTGCTGGATTAGGGCTGTAAACCACATGGCGATCTTCAACACAGTGTGCACTTTGACGCGACTGTGGTGTCGTATCCGCAATAATGATCACACGGTCATCGCTATGACTCACATGTTCATATTGTATTTTCATCATGCTATCCCAACAATTTGCTACCGACAAACCATCGCTAATCGCATCGGTAATACTACTGTATTCACGTTCAAAGTATGGCGATTCACATAATTCTATGGGTGTTTTGCAGCGATGGCCATGGCTTGAAAGGGCATCGAGTAAATTCATATTGGCATCGCGTCGCGCGGGGAAGATGTTGTAGAGGAATGTACGGAATTGTTTTAGTTTTTCTGTCGCTAACATCGTTTGTTCCTTATTTTATTTTTTCGAACAAACGTTGTTTACAACGTAAAATTTTTTTTCGGTTTCTATGTCAAGCAATTTTTAATTATTTTTATAAATTTATCCAAAGTCCAATGTAAGGATGTCCTTTATAAGATAGCCCTTGCCGATACCTACTTCGCATACATGTTTATGAGAAAGTGATGGTGCGTAAGAAAACATTTTTCTATTTTGTATTTTGACATAGGACTTATCGAGTATTGAATGTTCAAGGTCATACTGCGCGAGTGTTGTATAGTTTTCTCGATAGGCACTAAAGCTGTAACAATTTTCATTATCATTTGCTAAAAGTATTGGGATATGATCACTTCGCTCTAATTGCCATGCGCAGTGCGAACATTGAAACGGATCGGTATTTATTTCTATGACACGGCAATTTGGGCAAATTAACATAGGTCACCTGGTAGTTCTAATAAGGTTCCAGATTCAGTATAAACCTCCCATTCTGCTGGGTGATGAAAGGAGCTTTCTACATCCTCTGCGTTAACAACAAAAAATTCGAAGCTACGTGACAATAGGTCATAATAGCGTGGTGGTTGATTGGAGTCACCCAGTGTTTCGTAAACAGCGATACTAACAATATATTTTCCATTTCCAAATAATATTTTTTCATAATTTAAAAGCATTTTTATGTGTTCATTGTTTTTCAAATTTAAAGTGTACATGTTGCTGATATGTCGCATGATAACTGTGCCGACATCGTCATAAATGACAATGACAAAATAACAATCGAATGGCGGGGAAGCATATTTTCATTGAGAAACCGTTAGCACTAAATCTTTCGGAAGCTAGAGAGCTTTGTATGTTGGCCCAAGCATTTGATCGTATATTAATGGTTGGTCATCTCATGCAGTATCATCCTGCCTTTGTTAAGTTAAAAAAATTAATTAATGATGGCGACATTGGTAAATTGCGATATATTTACTCTACCCGTTTAAACCTAGGGAAATTTCGCCTTGAAGAGAATATTTTATGGAGTTTTGTGCCACATGATCTCTCAATGGTTTTGGCATTAACTAATGAAATGCCATCTGAAATCTATGCGAGCGGTTCACACCACATTAGGTCTGGTATTCACGACATCACGACAATGCAATTGACATTTTTAAACAGTATCGAAGCTTATATTTTTGCTTCTTGGTTGTATCCATTCAAAGAGCAAAAATTAGTTGTGATTGGTGATCGGAATATGGCGATTTTTAATGACGGTGAAAGCTGGGATAAAAAATTACAGCTTTGTGCTTATCAGATTAACTGGGATAAGGGATATCCTGAACCAATAAAAGGAGAAATGATAGCTGTCCCGCTGGAAGTAAATGAACCATTAAAGCTTGAATGTCAGCATTTCATTCATTGTGTATTAAATCACTCAAATCCGATTACTGATGGCGCTGAAGCGGTACGTGTTTTAGAGGTCTTGACGGTTGCAGAAGACTCACTGATAAGAAAAGCAAATATGGATGTGCCAGGGGAATCAGCATTTCCTTTTTTAGTGGCGAAGTAATTATTCGACGGTAACTGACTTTGCTAAATTGCGCGGCTGATCGACGTCCGTGCCTTTTAGCACAGCAATGTGGTAAGCGAGCAACTGTAATGGGATGGTATACGCAATCGGTGCCGTAATTTCTGGTCCAGTTGGCATTTTAATTAATGTTGTATCGCCTTGCGGTTGCCAACTAATATTTTCATCGATGAAAACATATAATTCGCCGCCGCGCGCTTGCACTTCTTGCATGTTAGATTCTAATTTTTCAATGAGATTATCTTTGGGCGCTACCACAATGACTGGCATGCCTTTATCCACTAAGGCAAGTGGACCATGTTTTAATTCGCCTGCTGGATAAGCTTCAGCATGCATGTATGAAATTTCTTTTAATTTTAATGCGCCTTCTAGAGCAATAGGGTACATCGCATTGCGACCTAAAAATAAGGCATGCTCTTTGTCGAGAAATCGTCGTGATAATTGTTTAATTTGCTCATCAAGCTTCAGTGTTTTTTGAATGAATCCTGGTAGTTGTGTGAGCTCGTGTGCCAATTCATCTAAATCGTTGTTGGGGATTTTATTTTGTTGGCCGAGCAGCATCGCTAATAATAATAAGGCGACTAATTGCGAAGTGAATGTTTTTGTCGCTGCCACACCAATTTCGATGCCGGCGCGTGTTAAGAAAATTAAATCAGCTTCGCGTGCTAAGGAACTTTCAGGTGCATTACAAATACCTAGCGTTCCAGCATAACCTGTTTTTTTTGCTTGCCGTAATGCTGCTAAGGTATCAGCAGTTTCACCCGACTGCGATAACGCGACAAATAATGTATTGGGCTCGATGACTGCCTTACGATAGCGATTTTCACTGGCAATTTCGACTTGGCACGGAATGCCAGCGATCGACTCTAACCAATAACGCGCGACTAACCCAGCGTGATAACTCGTACCGCAGGCAACGATTTGGACGCGATTTATTTTTTTGAATATGGCCTCGGCCTTATGGCCAAAACTTTGTGGATGAATGCGGTGATTAATTAAGTGACCATCGATGGTATCTAATATCGCTTGCGCTTGTTCAAAAATTTCTTTTTGCATGTAATGGCGGTATTTGCCTTTGGTGGTCGTGCCATGATCAACTTTGGTCGTGTGGACTTTGCGTTCGACTTTATTATTATTGGCATCATAGATGGTGAACTGGTCGATCGCCATCTGTGCGATATCACCTTCTTCCAGATAAATAAATTTTTGCGTGACCGGCAACAACGCGAGTGGGTCAGAGGCAATAAAATTTTCACCGATGCCAACACCGATAACGAGCGGGCTGCCACGGCGAGCGACGTATAAATTGTTTGGATTGCTTGCAGTAACGATGCCTAAGGCATAAGCGCCACTTAATTCTGCAATTGTATTGCGAACCGCTTCCAATAAATCTGGGTAGTGTTGAGAATGATAGTGGAGTAAATGAGCGATTACCTCGGTATCGGTTTCAGAGTTAAATTTATAACCCAAGCCGGTGAGCTTTTTGCGTAACATCTCATGGTTTTCAATAATGCCGTTGTGGACGATTGCGATTTGGTTTTCAGAGCAATGGGGGTGGGCGTTAGCTGTGCTCGGTTGACCGTGTGTTGCCCAACGGGTATGAGCGATGCCGATATGTCCGAGCAGGGGCTGTTTTTGTAGAGATTCAGCGAGTTTCGTGACCTTTCCCATGACACGTAGGCGTTGGATATCTGAGGATTGCGAGCCGATGATGGCCATGCCCGCGGAGTCATAGCCGCGGTATTCTAAGCGTTTAAGCCCTTCCAACAATATCTGCGCCACATCGCGCTGCGCAACAGCCCCAACAATTCCACACATGATCCTGTCCTTTTTCTTACCTTAATTAAAAATTTTAAAGCTATCATCAATTGTATAGCCCGTCTAGCGGCTCTCTGCAAACAAGGCATAATATTACCTTGAGAAATAGCTATGGTTTGGTTAAAATAACCCATAAAAATAACCATAATTTGGCATTTTTTAGGGGTTATATGAAAAGGGCTATAAGCAACGCACTGATTGCTTGGAAGCAACAACCAGAGCGGCTTCCCTTGCTAGTGCGAGGGGCGCGCCAGGTAGGCAAAACTTACACGATTGAGCAGTTTGGCCAAAACCATTTTGAAAGCGTTATTGCTATTAATTTTGAGCTTCATCCGGAGTTTAAAGCTTGCTTTGCTACTTTGGATCCGGCAGAAATTACCACCATGATTTCAGCACTTAGTCGCCAACGTGTGATCCCAGGGAAAACATTATGATTTTTAGATGAAATACAAGAATGCCCAAATGCGATTGTCGCATTACGTTATTTTAAAGAGCGGATGCCAGATCTTCACGTTATTGGTGCGGGATCTTTGCTTGAATTTGCGATGAACGATGAGCATTTTCGTATGCCTGTTGGGCGGGTTCAGTATTGTTATATGAGGCCGGTTTCATTTCGGGAATACCTTAAAGCTTCAGGCGATAGAGAATTGGATGATTTGTTATCCGAAGTTTCTCTTGTCAAAAATATACCGGATGTTCTACACAAAGCCTTATTAAAACGAGTTCGTGAATACATGATTTTAGGTGGAATGCCTGCAGTTTTAGATAGTTATTTTAAATATCATGAACTGACACAATGCCAACAATTGCAAACAGCGTTATTAAGCACCCATCGCAGTGATTTTGGAAAGTATTCACCGAAAACAAACCATCAATATCTTCAAAGTGCTTTTGAAAAAGCGCCGGCATTTGTTGGGCAACCTGTCAAATATGTAAAAATTGATCGAGATATTCGTTCAAGAGATTTGAAGTTAGCGATTGATCTTCTCGAGAGAGCGAATTTACTCTATCCAGTCTATGCAACGGCAGCATCAGGACTGCCGTTGGGTGCATTAATAAATCATAAAAAATTTAAAATTATTTTTTTAGATATAGGCCTTGTTAATAGACTTACAAGAATTGACATAGAAACTTTACTGAAAGAAAAGATGCTGCTTATTAATCAAGGTGCTCTCGCAGAGCAATTTGTTGGTCAGGAATTGCTTGCTTATTCAAACTGGGATGAAGAAGGGCAAGTTTATTTTTGGTCAAGAGAAAAACAAGGCAGTAGTGCCGAAGTGGATTTTGTTACCGCTGCAGGCTCAGTGATAGTGCCAATAGAAGTGAAAGCAGGTGCGACGGGAAAGTTGAAATCGTTAAGGTTATTCATGGAGGAGAAGCACAGTAAAATTGGTGTTAGAATATGTCAACAGGCACTGATGTATAATCAAAATATTCTATCTGTGCCGTTTTATTTGATAAGCGAGCTAGATCGATTAATAATGGATTGTTTATCTTAGGAGAGAGACTCATGGGCGCCTCTCCCGAAAAACAGTAACGCCGATCGCGATACGTAAGCAATTGAAATCGATAAATCGATAAAATGTTTGATGGGATTTGAAAACAATTTATAGAGGTACCTTTATGCCTTTCTCATTCAAGGAAGAAATAGCGCCGTTTAAGCCGCGCAACATTAAGTTTTATGTTCTGGGTGACGTTTTATTTTTCCTGAGCTTCTGGCTGATTCAGCTTAATTTGTCATGGGTGATTTACACCATCACGCGTTCGCCGTTGCACTTGGGGGTGTTGGGGTTTTTAGTTAATCTGCCGTTATTAATAATGCTCCCTTTTTCCGGAATATTGGCCGACCGATTTAACCGTCGTAAAATTATTTTATTGGCGCAAGTGATTTGGGCAATTCCGACACTCTTGTTAATCATTGTGAGTAGCCTCGGCAAAGTGCATCTTGGGCTGATCTTTTTTGTGGGGTTAATTTACGGCAGTCTGTTTGCATTGGTGAAGCCTTCGTCGGATGCCATGATTCGCGATATCGTCGAGCATAAAAAAGATTTGCATCGCATCATTGGTGTTGATAGCGCAGCAAATAAAGTGATGCAATTCGTAGCCTCTGCGTTGAATGGTATTATTCGGGTTATTTGGGTGACGACTTCAACGGCGGCTTTTGTCGTATCAATTATTTTAACGACATTTGCGTTTATTTGTTTTTTCGAGGTGAAGCCACGCCAATATCTTACCGAAGAATCCAAAGAAAAACCGATGCACCAATTAGTCGAAGGCTTTCGTTATGTGTTTTCACTATTTCCGGTGTGGACGACTATGATCATGGGTGCGATCGCTTTAATTATTACGATTGCACTACTATTTCAACTCCCTGTTTTTGCGGGAACGATCTTAGTAGGCGATATTCATTATTTAAATTATCTCTACATCGCCGCGGGTGTGGGCGGCATGGGCGGTGGCGTTATTTTAGCGCTGCGCGTTCGCAGTAAAGGGCTATTAAAATTAATGACACTGGCCATGTTGATTTTGGGTTTGGCATTAATTGGTTTTGCGTTGTCACGGATCATTTATTTATCGGTGATTTTTATGTTTATGACCGATGGTTGCGTGATTTTTATTTTTGCGAGTTGTGCGGCCGCGATTCAATATTTAATCGTCGATGCCAAGCGTGGTCGCGTGATGAGTATTTATTCGATGTTCTGTGTTGGCTTGATGCCATTTGGCATTTTAATCATGGGAGTGGTGGGTTATTTTATCGGAATTACCATCACCGTTATTGCCACAGGCGTTATCTGCTTGATTGCAGCAGTAGTCTATTGGATGTTAATGCCCAAAAATAAGAAACTTGTTGAGCTGATTTATGCAAAGCTCAGAACTGAAGACCCCGAAGCCGGTCAGAAATTATTTTGATTAAACTGATACTTTGTCATTCGTTTATCGCCGACTTTCACTAAAAAACCCTCCTCAACTCCCAGTTTTAAGTCGCGACTGGCTGTTGCTGTCGAGATAGTTTTAAACAGCGCGGCGTATTCTTGTCTGGAAAACATGCCCGTAAACTTTTCTCTTGCTAGCTCTAGTCTGGCATGGGGTGTTTTGGGCTGATAAGTGATGTTTTTCGCATAAGAGGACAGTGCTGCTTCGATCAGTTGTAAACAAAATTCGATAAAATCGGTAGAGTCACCTTTTGAGTCACACTGAGCCAATGCGAAGTAGTAATTTTTTTGTCTTTCTTTGATTAGGCTCTCAATGGCAACATAACGAAATACTTCATGAAATGCCGATAAAATAAGATGTTGCCACAATCGCCCCATGCGGCCATTCCCATCGCTGAAAGGATGGATAAATTCTAGTTCATAATGAAAAACACACGATTTAATTAACAAGGAAATGTCGTCTTTTTGCTTTAGAAAGTCAAAAAGAGCATCCATTAGCGCTTCCACTCTCTTTGGTTGTGGCGCAACATGAGCGACACGAGAACCCGCAAAAACTCCAACGTTCGTCTTTCTGTATGATCCAGCATCTTTTTGTAAGCGTTTCATTAAAATCTTATGTGCTTTTTTAAAGTCTGTTTTAGATGCATAGTTAAAATCAAGAGTGTGGTTGTAGACCTCAATAGCGTTTTTTACTTCCAGTATATCTTTCTCAGGCCCCAAAACCGCTACACCATCAACCAAATCGGTTACTTGGTCTATGGACAGTGTGTTGCCCTCTATTGCTAAAGAGGCTTGTATGGTTTGAATTTTGTTGGATTTCCTAAGAGAAACCTCGGGACGACTTATTTTCAAGCCATCGAGCTCACCTAGAAGCTGCATTATCCGCATAGAGGTGTTTAAGATGTTGGTCGAAATGGTAAATGGAGGATTTTTCACATAATGATAGTATCAAATGATAGTATCAAATTCAATCACTTTGATACTATCAGCCTTGGCGCTATCTGCCTCGATTCACCGACTGCAAGTAAATTGAATCGAACTACCTTACGCGTTATCATCTTTGCCTGACTTAATGACCCAATCAAAAAGGAACCACCGCATGGCATCACGTCGAGATTGCGCTAATGCTATTAGAGCATTGGCTATGGATGCTGTTCAAAAAGCCAATTCAGGCCATCCTGGCATGCCGATGGGGATGGCGGATATCGCCGAAGTGTTATGGCGTAACTTCTTGAAATTTAACCCAGCCAATCCAAACTGGTCCGATCGCGATCGATTTGTGTTATCGAATGGCCATGGAGTGATGCTGCAATACGCCCTACTTCACCTGACGGGATTTGATGTGAGCATGGACGACATCAAACAATTTCGCCAACTGCATTCTAAAACGCCGGGACATCCCGAATACGGCTTGACGCCGGGCGTTGAGACAACAGCCGGTCCACTCGGGCAAGGCTTAGCCAGTGGAATTGGTATGGCCATCGCGGAGCAGGTATTGGCCGCAACGTTTAATCGAGAAGGCTTTCCTATCGTCGATCATCACACCTATGTGTTTGTGGGGGATGGTGACTTGATGGAAGGTGTATCGCATGAGGCGTGTTCTCTGGCGGGAACTTTAGGGTTGGGAAAATTAATCGTCATTTATGATGACAATGGTATTTCTATCGACGGTAATGTGCGTGGTTGGTACACCGAAGATGTGCCAAAGCGTTTTGAAGCCTATGATTGGCATGTCGTGCCAAATGTGGATGGTCACAATGCTGAGGCCGTTGAAAAAGCCATTGCAGCCGCTAAAAAAGAAACGCATAAACCCAGTATTATTTGTTGTAAAACTATTATTGGTTTTGGTGCGCCAGTGGTAGCAGGCAATGCTGTTGCGCATGGTGCGCCGTTAGGTGAAAAAGAAGTGGCGGGCGCGCGCAATATTTTAAATTGGCCCTATCCACCGTTTGAAATTCCCGATGAAATTTATCAAGCGTGGGATGCACGTCAAAAAGGCTCACAAGCGGAAGCAAAGTGGCAGGCGCTTTTTTCACACTATGAAAAACAACATCCCGCATTAGCCAAAGAATTTTCGCGTCGCATCAAAGGATTATTGCCGGATAACTGGCAATCGACGATGCAGGAATTAATTTCAACGTTGCAAGAAGAAAGTGAAGATAACGCCACGCGAAAATTATCATTAAAATGTATTAATACGATGGCGGCTATTTTGCCCGAATTAATGGGGGGCTCGGCTGATTTATCGGAATCTAACTGCACAGAATGGTCAGGCGCTAGCATGTTAAGTCAGGAAAATCGTGCTGCGAATTATATCGAGTACGGTGTGCGTGAATTTGGTATGACAGGTATTTTAAATGGATTGGCGCTGCACCGTGGGTTTATGCCATTTGCGGGAACGTTTTTAGTATTTTCCGATTATGCACGAAATGCAATCCGCTTAGCGGTCATGATGAAAACGCATACCGTTTTTGTTTATACGCATGACTCCATTGGATTGGGTGAAGATGGCCCAACACATCAACCGATTGAGCAACTGCCATCACTGCGAATGATTCCGGGTAATCACGTTTGGCGTCCTTGCGATGGTGCAGAAACAGCGGTGAGTTGGAAGCACGCTGTTGAACATAATGGCGCGAGTTGTATTTTGTTAACGCGCCAAAAAATAGTGCATCAGAAGCGTGATGGAAAACAATTAAGTAACATCGCAAAAGGTGGTTATATCTTGTGGGAGTCTGGAGAAAAGCCAGATGTGATTCTCATGGCAACCGGTTCTGAAGTTACAATTACCGTGGAAGCGGCAAAACAATTATCCAAACAAAATATTCAGGTGCGTGTTGTATCGATGCCGTGTTGCGAAGTCTTCAAAAAACAAGACAAAGCGTATCGTGAATCCGTGTTGCCATCTGACGTGGTAAAACGTATTGCGATTGAGGCGGCCTCGCCAGATTACTGGTTCCAATTTGTGGGCAGTGATGGCACAGTCGTGGGTATCGATCGTTTTGGTGTATCGGCGCCGTATCAAGAGGCACTTCGCGAATACGGATTTACGCCCGAACACATTGTAGAAACAGCTCATCAATTCTTACAGGTTAAACAACCAAGCTCGTATTAAGAGGAGAAACTAATGGTTTATAAAGTTGCAATTAATGGTTATGGCCGAATTGGCCGCAATATTCTACGCGCCTACTATGAATCTGGAAAATATAAAGATATGAAAATCGTTGCGCTTAACGATCTTGGCGATATTGCGACGAATGCACATTTAACCAAATATGATAGCGTTCACGGACGTTTTCCGGGAGAAGTCAGCATCGATGGCGACAACTTAGTCATCAATGGCGATAAAATTAAAGTATGCGCCGAACGCAATCCAGAAAATTTACCGTGGAAAGAATTGGGTATTGATTTGGTGATTGAATCGACTGGACTGTTTGCTAGCCGTGAAAAAGCTCAAGTGCATTTAAAAGCCGGTGCGAAAAAGGTATTAATTTCTGCGCCCGCCGGTAACGATGTTAAAACCATTGTGTTTGGTGTAAACGATAATATTATCGAAGCGAGTGACACGATTCTTTCAAACGCTTCTTGTACGACTAACTGTTTAGCACCGCTTGCAAAAGTATTAAATGATGCCTTTGGTATTAAAGCAGGCTTGATGGTCACCGTGCATTCTTATACAAACGATCAAAAACTCACGGACAGTTATCACAAAGATTTACGACGCGCGCGTGCTGCTGCACAATCCATGATCCCAACCAAAACCGGCGCTGCGGCCGCAGTGGGTTTAGTGATGCCTGAACTCGATGGCAAGCTTGATGGTTATGCAATTCGCGTGCCGACCGTGAATGTTTCTGTGGTGGATTTGACGTTTGAAGTGGAAAAACAAGCGTCGGTGGATGCTATCAATCGTGCGATGAAAGAAGCTTCAAAGGGTGCGTTGAAAGGCGTTTTGGGTTATAACGATGAGCCTTTGGTATCGATTGATTTTAATCATAATGCATTTTCTTCGGTTTATGATGCAGGAGAAACGCGACTCATTGGTAACTTAGTAAAAGTTGTGTCGTGGTATGACAACGAATGGGGTTTTTCAAATCGCATGTTAGATACATCAACAGCGATTTTGGAAGCATAATGAAATTCATTAAAATGTCCGATCTCGATCTCGCGAATAAACGCGTGTTAATTCGTGAAGACCTTAACGTGCCGATGGAAAATGGGCGTGTCACCAGCGATGAGCGAATCGTTCGTGCGCTGCCCACTATCCAAATGGCGCTAAAAGAAAATGCACGCGTGATGATTTTGTCTCATTTGGGCCGACCCGAAGAAGGCAAATACGATTCAGCGTTTTCACTAGCGCCCGTTGCAAAAATACTGAGTGAAAAATTGGGGCAAGAAGTGCCGTTAGTCAAAGAATGGTTGGATGGTGTGGAAGTCTTACCAGGTCAAGCAGTGCTCTGTGAAAATGTGCGCTTTAACGTTGGCGAGAACGAAAACGATCCTGCCCTATCAAAACGTATGGCAAAATTATGCGATGTATTTGTCATGGATGCATTTGCCACAGCGCATCGTGCACAGGCATCCACCGTCGGTGTCGGTGAATTTGCGCCGATTGCTTGCGCGGGCCCTTTATTAACGTCTGAACTTCAAGCGTTATCACGCTCACTGCAAAATCCAAAACATCCGCTCGTTGCTATTGTGGGTGGTTCAAAGGTCTCAACGAAATTTCAGGTGTTAGAGGCATTGCTAAACAAAGTCGATCAATTAATTCTGGGCGGCGGGATTGCAAATACATTTTTAAAAGCACAAGGCTATGAGATTGGAAAATCGCTTTACGAGCCGGAGTGGGTTGCAAAAGCCGGTGAGCTCTTAACAAAAGCGAAGAAAAAAAATGTAGCTATTCCTTTGCCCGAAGATGTTGTGGTGGCAAAAGAATTAAAAGCCGATGCAAAGGCGACGGTAAAATCCATCGACGATATTGCTGCCGATGATTGTATTTTTGACGTGGGTCCTAAAACGGCGGGACATTATCCGCACTGGATGCATAACGCCGGAACCATCGTTTGGAACGGTCCCGTGGGCGTGTTTGAAATGCCCGCCTTTAGTCAAGGCACACGCGCCTTGGGCAATGCCATTGCGGCAAGCGCCGCTTATTCGATTGCTGGAGGCGGAGACACCTTGGCAGCACTCGATGAGTTCGGCATTGAGCAACAAATATCTTATATTAGTACTGGGGGTGGTGCATTTTTAGAATTTTTAGAGGGGCAAACCCTACCCGCTGTCGCCATGTTAGAAAAACGAGTAAACGATAATGAGTAAAAACAAAGAACACATGAAACGTCGCACCAAAATTATTGCGACGTTAGGGCCTGCCACCGATGATCCTGCAATGTTAGAACGAATTATTCATCAAGGTGTGGATCTCGTTCGACTTAATTTTTCCCACGATACACATGAAAAACATGAAGAGCGTATTCATGCGGTGCGTAAAGCAGCTAAAAAACAAGATCGTGTCATCGGTATTTTAGCAGATTTGCAAGGCCCCAAAATTCGTGTTTCTAGTTTTAAAAATAAAAAAATTAAACTTAAAGAAGGCGATACTTTTACGCTAGATGCTGCTTTGGCAGAAAATGCAGGCGATGAACAAGCCGTCGGTATCGACTATAAAGAATTACCAAACGATGTTGGTCCCAATGATATTTTGTTACTGGATGATGGTCGATTAAAATTGATTGTCAAAGAAGTTAAAGGCCCAAAAATTATTTGTCGAGTTGAAGTGGGTGGTGAATTATCGAATCATAAAGGGATTAATCGCCAAGGCGGCGGTCTTTCGGCAGCGTCTTTAACAGAAAAAGATATTCGTGATTTAAAGTTTGTCGTTGGCCTTGAAGTTGATTACATTGCGATTTCATTTCCGCGCAATGCAGACGACATTAAGCACGCCAAAAATTTAATAAAAGAAGCTAACGGCACAGCCGGTGTCATCGCAAAAATAGAGCGTACCGAGGCGGTTGAAAACATCGATGCCATTATCGAAGAAAGTCACGGTGTCATGGTTGCGCGTGGTGATTTGGCCGTTGAAATTGGCGATGCAGAAGTCCCACTCGTGCAAAAAGATATTATTCATCGCGCGCGTAGTTTGGATAAACCCGTTATTATCGCGACGCAAATGATGGAATCCATGATTCACAACTCCGTGCCGACGCGTGCGGAAGTTTCCGATGTTGCCAATGCGGTGTTAGATAATACGGATGCGGTCATGTTATCGGCAGAAACTGCCGTGGGCGATTATCCTGATCTCGTGGTTGCAGCCATGGCGCGAACTTGTGTGGTTGCAGAAAGTCAGCCGCGATCGCACGTGTCACGTCATCGTGTCGAATGTAGGTTTCAACGTATCGATGAAGGCATTGCGATGGCAACGATGTATACGGCGAATCATTTAAATATCGCTGCTATTATTACGCTCACAGAATCCGGTGCAACACCATTGTGGATGTCGCGCATCAGAACCGGTATTCCGATTTATGGGTTGAGTCGCTATAAAAAATCACTGGGGCGAATGACGTTATATCGTGGCGTCTACCCGATTGAGTTTGATCCCACTCAATATTCACGCGACGATGTTAATCCTCAAGCGGTGGGCCTCATGGAAAAACAAGGCGTGTTAGAAGATGGCGATTTAGTGATTTTAACCAAAGGTGATCATATGGGCGTCGGCGGTGGCTCCAATGCGATGAAGGTGTTGGTTGTCGGACAAGTGGTTTAGATTAGAACTCAAGCTAGAAAATTTTGAACAGGCTCTTAGGGATTAGAGATTAAAAAATAGGGATTTTAAAATGAAAAAAATTATAGTTCTGGTAATAACACTTTTAATATCATCATTTGCCTATGCACAAACAAAATTTACTTTTCTGGGGCAACCCATAAGGCCGGCTTGTGTCGCCCTGTTTAATTCAACAGTGGAAAATTACCCTTACGTAAAAGCGATTAATTTGCGTAGCTGTCAGAGCGGTCCATCATTCCCGCAAACGACACACCACAATAATGACAGCCTTTATTTTTTCTACAAAAATAATCGTGACATGGGTGCCGGGGCTTATTTTTATAAATTGGACTTTGGATAAATTTATAAAAATAATTAAAAATTGCTTGACATAGAAACCGAAAAAAAATTTTACGTTGTAAACAACGTTTGTTCGAAAAAATAAAATAAGGAACAAACGATGTTAGCGACAGAAAAACTAAAACAATTCCGTACATTCCTCTACAACATCTTCCCCGCGCGACGCGATGCCAATATGAATTTACTCGATGCCCTTTCAAGCCATGGCCATCGCTGCAAAACACCCATAGAATTATGTGAATCGCCATACTTTGAACGTGAATACAGTAGTATTACCGATGCGATTAGCGATGGTTTGTCGGTAGCAAATTGTTGGGATAGCATGATGAAAATACAATATGAACATGTGAGTCATAGCGATGACCGTGTGATCATTATTGCGGATACGACACCACAGTCGCGTCAAAGTGCACACTGTGTTGAAGATCGCCATGTGGTTTACAGCCCTAATCCAGCACCGGGTAACAAACCGATTACCATTGGACATGAATATTCAACGGTATCACTATTGCCCAATGATGGTGCAGCTCAAGAAAAGCATTGGTTAGTTCCACTGGATACGAGGCGCGTTAAAAGCGATGAAAAAGGCAATGTAGTTGGGATGCAGCAAATTAACCGTTGTATTGCAGACTTAGCGCTTACTCATAAATTGGTGGTTAGCGTGGCTGATTCAAAATATGGTACAGAAGCTTGCCGTAAACTGGTTAGCGAAAATCCCAATTGGGTACATCTTTTCCGTTTTAACAGTACCCGTAATGTTTTCGCGCCCGCATCAATAGAAGATAATACCTCAGGAAGTATAAAACGCTATGGTGATGCGATGAAACTAAACGACAGCACGACTCACCGTGAATCCGATGAGATTGTGCAGCAACCCATTACAACCCGCAGTGGCAAAACTTACCAATTGGAGATTAAAATATGGCGTGACCAATTACTGCGTGGTTCAAAGCAATTTAAAGGATATGAGCATCCTGTTACTGTTGTGCAATTGGTTGCGGTTGATGCTAACGGTAAATCTTTATATAAAAATCCACTCTGGTTAGGACTCGCTGGTGAACGACGTAATGAAATCACAGCATTAGAAGCCTATCACTATTACGATAGACGCTATGACATTGAACACTACTTTCGTTTTGGTAAAGACAAACTGTTATTTGACCGATACCAAACACCGGATGTTAAGCACGAAGAAGATTGGTGGCGGATGACAGCATTAGCGTATACGCAACTTTATCTAGCGAGGAATCTTGCCCCGATTTTACCGAAAAAATGGGAGCGGTATTTGCCGAGCTTCCAAGTGGATAACGAAAAACCATCAATAACTGCGACCCCTTCACAAACGCAACGGGGTTTTTCTACGGTGCTTGATACCGTTGGCACGCCTGCTAATCTCTGCAAACCACGCGGTAATCCGCAAGGCAGAACCAAAGGTGATACGCAGGGGAAACGCACGCGACATCCTGCTATTTTCAAAAATAGCAACTCAAAAATTAAAACGATTCAGAGGACTGAAGAAAAGACGCAAAACTCAGACCCTGAAAAAATAGAGGATTTGATTGGGATAGTAAAATCATGGTTGGATAAAATAAATTTTACACCTGAGCAATTCTACGAATTGCTGCAAAAAACAGCTTAAGATTTAGAAACTCACATTTTTTGATTATTGTCCTAACTGGCAAGGGATTTTATTTATCCAAAGTCCAATTTATAGCGACCCGCCATGTTTTCGAGCGAAACAATTTTAATTTTAGCGGCTTGACCGGCTGTGCCGAATGCTTCATAACGCGCCCTACAAATTTCACGCATCGCTTCTTTTGCCGCACTTAAATATTTTCGCGGATCAAAGTTCGATGGATCTTTCGCCAAACTTTTCCGAATAGCGCCGGTGGAAGCAAGTCGCAAATCGGTATCGATATTTACCTTGCGCACACCATGACGAATACCTTCTTGAATTTCAGAAACGGGTACGCCATATGTTTCTGGAATATCGCCACCAAATTCGTTAATCACTTTCAACCATTCTTGCGGCACCGATGAAGAACCGTGCATTACCAAATGCGTATCCGGCAGACGGTGGTGAATTTCTTTAATGCGATCGATGACCAAGACTTCGCCTGTTGGTGGCTGCGAAAATTTATACGCGCCATGGCTCGTGCCAATCGCAATCGCGAGTGCATCGACTTTAGTGGCATCGACAAACGCCGCTGCTTGCTCGGGGTCTGTCAGCATTTGCTCGCGCGATAATGTCCCTTCTGCACCCGAGCCATCTTCATCGGCAGCACGCTGCGTTTCGAGCGAACCCAAACAACCAAGCTCTCCCTCGACAGAAACACCACACGCATGCGCCATCTGAGTGGCGAGTGCTGTCATACGAACGTTATAGTCATAGTCAGACGGTGTTTTTTGATCTTCACGCAAAGAACCATCCATCATAACCGAAGTAAATCCAAGCTGAATCGAACGCTGACACACATCAGGCGAAGCACCATGATCTTGATGCATACAAATGGGCAGGTGAGGCCACTCTGCCTCTGCCGCCAAAATCAGAGATCGAATGAATTGAGGACCCGCATATTTTCTAGCACCCGCAGAAGCCTGCATAATCACAGGGCTATTCGTTTCATCGGCAGCCTCCATGATGGCACGCACCTGCTCGACATTGTTTACATTGAAAGCCGGAACACCATACCCGTGCTCTGCTGCATGGTCTAATAATTGTCGCAAAGAAATTAACGCCATATTGATACCCCTCTAACCACGTATGTTGTCACAGCGTGCTTAAGTCGATCACAAACTTTTTTGCCCCTTGACACTGATCCACAGAGTTTTTCTTTGGATACTGCCAAACGATCACTTCATTGCCTTGTACTTTAGCCGATTTGATGCCACCCGTACAGCGATCACCCCCCACCACATAAGACTGCAAGGTCAGGAAGGTGGCAGACTGCACCGTTGCACTAGAACCATTATCATAAACTCTTTCTTTTTCTTTCGTAACTCGCATCAATAACAACATGTCAAACACGCCCTTACCACCATTATTATTATAAGTGTGGAGGACGTAAACACCGTTTGCTGTTTCACCGAGCACTTTATATTGGACTTTGGATAAATAAAATCCCTTGCCAGTTAGGACAATAATCAAAAAATGTGAGTTTCTAAATCTTAAGCTGTTTTTTGCAGCAATTCGTAGAATTTCTCAGGTGTAAAATTTATTTTATCCAACCATGATTTTA
Organism: Candidiatus Paracoxiella cheracis; assembly: GCF_049348705.1. Taxonomy (GTDB): domain Bacteria; phylum Pseudomonadota; class Gammaproteobacteria; order Coxiellales; family Coxiellaceae; genus Paracoxiella; species Paracoxiella cheracis. The sequence continues at coordinate 187,635 of NZ_CP186485.1, forward strand.
CTATCCCAATCAAATCCTCTATTTTTTCAGGGTCTGAGTTTTGCGTCTTTTCTTCAGTCCTCTGAATCGTTTTAATTTTTGAGTTGCTATTTTTGAAAATAGCAGGATGTCGCGTGCGTTTCCCCTGCGTATCACCTTTGGTTCTGCCTTGCGGATTACCGCGTGGTTTGCAGAGATTAGCAGGCGTGCCAACGGTATCAAGCACCGTAGAAAAACCCCGTTGCGTTTGTGAAGGGGTCGCAGTTATTGATGGTTTTTCGTTATCCACTTGGAAGCTCGGCAAATACCGCTCCCATTTTTTCGGTAAAATCGGGGCAAGATTCCTCGCTAGATAAAGTTGCGTATACGCTAATGCTGTCATCCGCCACCAATCTTCTTCGTGCTTAACATCCGGTGTTTGGTATCGGTCAAATAACAGTTTGTCTTTACCAAAACGAAAGTAGTGTTCAATGTCATAGCGTCTATCGTAATAGTGATAGGCTTCTAATGCTGTGATTTCATTACGTCGTTCACCAGCGAGTCCTAACCAGAGTGGATTTTTATATAAAGATTTACCGTTAGCATCAACCGCAACCAATTGCACAACAGTAACAGGATGCTCATATCCTTTAAATTGCTTTGAACCACGCAGTAATTGGTCACGCCATATTTTAATCTCCAATTGGTAAGTTTTGCCACTGCGGGTTGTAATGGGTTGCTGCACAATCTCATCGGATTCACGGTGAGTCGTGCTGTCGTTTAGTTTCATCGCATCACCATAGCGTTTTATACTTCCTGAGGTATTATCTTCTATTGATGCGGGCGCGAAAACATTACGGGTACTGTTAAAACGGAAAAGATGTACCCAATTGGGATTTTCGCTAACCAGTTTACGGCAAGCTTCTGTACCATATTTTGAATCAGCCACGCTAACCACCAATTTATGAGTAAGCGCTAAGTCTGCAATACAACGGTTAATTTGCTGCATCCCAACTACATTGCCTTTTTCATCGCTTTTAACGCGCCTCGTATCCAGTGGAACTAACCAATGCTTTTCTTGAGCTGCACCATCATTGGGCAATAGTGATACCGTTGAATATTCATGTCCAATGGTAATCGGTTTGTTACCCGGTGCTGGATTAGGGCTGTAAACCACATGGCGATCTTCAACACAGTGTGCACTTTGACGCGACTGTGGTGTCGTATCCGCAATAATGATCACACGGTCATCGCTATGACTCACATGTTCATATTGTATTTTCATCATGCTATCCCAACAATTTGCTACCGACAAACCATCGCTAATCGCATCGGTAATACTACTGTATTCACGTTCAAAGTATGGCGATTCACATAATTCTATGGGTGTTTTGCAGCGATGGCCATGGCTTGAAAGGGCATCGAGTAAATTCATATTGGCATCGCGTCGCGCGGGGAAGATGTTGTAGAGGAATGTACGGAATTGTTTTAGTTTTTCTGTCGCTAACATCGTTTGTTCCTTATTTTATTTTTTCGAACAAACGTTGTTTACAACGTAAAATTTTTTTTCGGTTTCTATGTCAAGCAATTTTTAATTATTTTTATAAATTTATCCAAAGTCCAACTGTTACTGTTGTGCAATTGGTTGCGGTTGATGCTAACGGTAAATCTTTATATAAAAATCCACTCTGGTTAGGACTCGCTGGTGAACGACGTAATGAAATCACAGCATTAGAAGCGTATCACTATTACGATAGACGCTATGACATTGAACACTACTTTCGTTTTGGTAAAGACAAACTGTTATTTGACCGATACCAAACACCGGATGTTAAGCACGAAGAAGATTGGTGGCGGATGACAGCATTAGCGTATACGCAACTTTATCTAGCGAGGAATCTTGCCCCGATTTTACCGAAAAAATGGGAGCGGTATTTGCCGAGCTTCCAAGTGGATAACGAAAAACCATCAATAACTGCGACCCCTTCACAAACGCAACGGGGTTTTTCTACGGTGCTTGATACCGTTGGCACGCCTGCTAATCTCTGCAAACCACGCGGTAATCCGCAAGGCAGAACCAAAGGTGATACGCAGGGGAAACGCACGCGACATCCTGCTATTTTCAAAAATAGCAACTCAAAAATTAAAACGATTCAGAGGACTGAAGAAAAGACGCAAAACTCAGACCCTGAAAAAATAGAGGATTTGATTGGGATAGTAAAATCATGGTTGGATAAAATAAATTTTACACCTGAGAAATTCTACGAATTGCTGCAAAAAACAGCTTAAGATTTAGAAACTCACATTTTTTGATTATTGTCCTAACTGGCAAGGGATTTTATTTATCCAAAGTCCAATATAAAGACGGCCAGTTGGATCCGCGCATTCAAAACGTGCAAACGGTTTCTAACAACGCCTGAAAATCAGATAATACATACATGAGTGGCGAGGCTCATTTTTCCGAGTAAAATTCCCCGCAAATGGCGCTCCGCATCTCGAGGGCACATAATTACAAAGAAAAATAACAGACCCCACTGCATCTTGGAGCGTCAGTTGTGATGGGATTTATCCTGAAAAACGAACGAGCGAGCGCAATGTATGGATAATACATGAGCATGGCGAGGCTCGTTTTTCGCGGGAAATCACCCGCAAATGGCGCTCCGTATCCCGAGGGCACGTAGTTTTGAATTTCAATTGCTTGGCTTACGCGATTGGTGTTACTGTTTTTCGGGAATCGCCGTCCTTGGCTGCTAAGTACTTCCATGGTACTTACGCCCGCAAAACAGTAACACCAATTTCTTTGGCGCAATTGAAATGCTGTTCGATAGTGGAGGACTCAACCTAACCTCGTCATCCCGGAAATTTTGCATCAGGATGTGCAAAATTATCCGGGATCCAAACTGTTACCAGGGATGGGGGAAAAACGACCTCCAAGAGGCGCGTAATTAGTTCATTTTTTAGTAGGAATACCTGTGTTTACTGATTGTATTTTATGGCATAGTGTTGAGCTTACAGCTCATCTATTATTTTTCATGGAAGTTAATAATGCCTCCTGAATATCAAGAACTACAAGAACAAACTTTATCGGTTCCCGATGCCGTTCAGCAATTCGTGACATCAATGCGCGCTGCTGCCACTCAATTGCCGCTGGCAACGGTTACCTGGAGTGATAAGTTTTGGTGGCTATTTCTGTCGATGTTGGCGGGGGCTAGTGGCGTCATGTTTTGGTATTCGAGTGGTCCCGGCGCTGAACCTTATATCAGATTCTTCAAAGGAAATCCCGCACTTCTTATTTTAATTGGTTATGGTCCACCCTTAGGCGGTACTGTGACAAATGCGCTTTTTAACTGGGGATCGTATTTCGCGTTGGAAAATGAATCCGCTAGAAAGCGTAGCCAAAATGAAATCACATTAACTCAAGTAGAAAGTGAAAAACTTCAATGGGTAGTAGGGACTGGCATCAGTCTTTTTGCGGTATTGCCCGTTGTCTATTCGAGCCTTAAAAACACCAAGGGAGCAGCAGTGCTGATCGATTGGATTAGCGCAGCTTTAAACGTGCCTGTTAATGCAGATGGTGCGGTGAATTTATTTCGTTGGATGCGTGGGTTTGATATTAAAGATCGTATTGGCGAATCACTTTTCCATACAGCAGAAGTCCGCCGTAAGTATGCCGCGCTGCGCGAGGCTAGAAATTTGTTGGCCTCCTACTTACAACGACAAGCCGATGCATTTTCAAATTTAGACAGAGAAAACAGAGAGCAAAAACTACGCGAAATATTCCCGGAGGATTCTTCTGAAAATAATAAGGTTGAGATATTAAAATATTTACTAGAAAATAAAATACCCACCCCCGAGCAACAAGGCAGTATGTGCTGTACGTATCCGTTAATAGGACTTTTTATGATGTTGGCTGCATGTGGCATGTGGCAAAATTTGGGATACATCGCTGATTCCTGCAAAGGCGCGGAAAAAATTTATGATAAAGGTTGGTGGGGCATATTAGCGGCTGTGTTGCATGCGATTCCAGGCTTTGGATTTTCGATTAAAGGCCTTATGACTCTATGGAGCATGGGAGGGCTATTCCTGGCTGGCATGAAACCGTTAGTGCGCAACGAGGCTCCATATTGGTATTTTTCATTAACGGCGATTACCACGTTATTTGCTCTTTTTTCAGGGTTTACTGCGGATGGTATGAATAATGAGGCTTATGCAAAATATATCGGAGGGGAAACGGGGGCGTTGATTTCTGGTGTTTGTGCCAATATTGGGACTGCTTTGACATTCAATTTGCCGCAGTGTCTTTATTTCGTTCGGCACGCTATTGAACTCGGTTTTATGAAAGGGAGCAGCAATGATAATGTTCGGCAGCATTTTGCACTAGTTAAGGAGTTAGGTCACTTCGCCGATGTGTTGCGAAAAATGCCGATGTCGGTATGCGATGACTTTTTCAATCGTGAGGGTATGAAAGAATGGTTATATACCTTTTTAAAAGAAGAACAGGAATGCGGGAATATTAGCGAAGAAAAAATCCGTAATCTCGGTCATTTTTATCGAGATGAATGGGAGGCTAACCACCCCTCCAATGACAGTAACTTAAACCCCGCCAACCTTGTGTAAATACCCCCTAGGGGTTTGTGGAAGCAGTTGGTGGTTGATACTGATCGGTGCTATACTCCGCTTCCTATACACAAAGTTAATTGTAAATTATGGCAGAACCACCGGTCTATCAAGAGGCAACGTATCTTATCAGCGCAGCGGAGCTAAGCCAGCTACCGCCCGACAAGGGCTGTGAGGTAGCATTCATCGGTCGCTCGAATGCGGGCAAATCCAGCGCCTTGAATGTCATTACGGGCATCAAGGGCTTGGCGCGAACCAGTAAAACGCCGGGTCGTACGCAAATGATTAACTTCTTTTCGTTAGATAACGATTGCAAGTGTCGTTTGGTTGATTTGCCGGGTTATGGCTATGCCAAAGTGCCCTTGATGGTGAAGGAGCGTTGGGAGCTCCTTATCGATGAATATTTACGTAAGCGTAAGAGCTTAAAAGGCTTGGTTGTCATTATGGATATTCGCCATCCTCTTAAAGAAATGGATCGGGCTGTTATCGACTGGGCGATGAAGTGTAAAATTCCTATCCATATTCTTTTGACAAAAACGGATAAACTCAGCGCTTCAGCCGCTAAAAAAACGCTGAAAGAAGTTCAAGAGGCGTTGAAGCGTTATGGCAAGCGTATTTCGATGCAATTGTTTTCTTCCATGGATCGTACCGGCCTTGATGATGTGAAAGCGGTATTAGACGCTTGGTATTGCGCCTAAACCTTGCCATCGCAAAAAATCACGTGTACAGTACGCATTTATTTTGTACAAATCCCCTATCCTATTTGGAGGAATAAATCATGTTAATGCGTTACACATGCATAAAACCTCCCAGTCCCTTGGCTTAAATTTTTTAGGCGTGGCATTATTGTGCTGCAAGGCTCCATCACACTTGGAGTGGGGACATGTTCTTATCCAAAAATACATACGCAAAAAATGAAGTAACAACTTGGCCAATTCCCAACTATTGGGATGCGATTGCGCTTGTCATAGTGCTCGCAATTATTATTTTATTAGGCTGGAGCGCAAAAGCGGTAGTGGGGAAATTTCAGCTTGGGCAAGTCATTCCCATTTCACTTAACCCAGACATGCTGCCCTACTATGCATTGCGCACGGTATTTCGTTTATTTATCGCGTTAGGTTGTTCGTTGGTATTCACCTTTATTTTTGGTACATGGGCAGCAAAGAGTCGCCAGGCAGAGCGAATCATTATTCCCATGATTGATATTTTACAATCTGTGCCGGTCCTTGGGTTTTTGACGATTACCATCATGGGATTTATCGCTTTATTTCCGGGTAGTATGCTGGGCCCAGAATGTGCGGCTATTTTTGCGATTTTTACGGCTCAAGTGTGGAATATGACGCTGAGCTTTTATCAGAGTGTGCGCAGCGTGCCGCAAGATTTGCAAGAAGCCGCGGCGATATTGCAATTATCGGCGTGGCAGCGATTTTGGCGAATCGATGTGCCATTTGCCACACCAGGATTATTGTGGAATATGATGATGTCGATGTCAGGAAGCTGGGTGTTTCTGGTGGCCTCAGAGGCTATTTCTGTCGCTAACCAACACATCACGTTGCCGGGAATCGGTTCGTATTTAGCAAAAGCAATTGAAACTGCTAATAGCGATGCCATTGGCTATGTGATTGTTACCATGTTTATTGTTATTGCATTGTACGATCAATTATTTTTCCGTCCTCTCGTCGCTTGGGGTGAAAAATTTAAAAAAGAAACCAATGTTGGCGATGATTTGCCAGAGTCGTGGTTACTAAATTTGTTTCATCGAACGCGCTTTTTTCGTTTTATCGGACAGGGATTTGCGTTAGTGAGTGATGCGATCATTAATTTTAAATTATTTCGGTTACGTGCAACGCGCAAACGAATTCAGCCCAACACAGCATTGCGACGGGCTGCTGTTTTTTTATGGAATATCATTTTAGGCATTGCTGTTGTTGTCGCCGCTATGATTATCTATCGTTATGTTTTTGCGACGGTGAGTCTGGGCGAAGGGGCTCATGTACTGTATTTAGGATTTTTAACAGCGTTGCGAGTGACGGTTGTGATAATCATTAGCTCACTGGTTTGGGTGCCGATTGGTATTGGGGTAGGATTGCATCCCAAGGCTTCGCGAATAGTTCAACCCGTCGCACAATTTTTAGCGGCGTTTCCGGTTAATCTATTATTTCCACTCGTGGTGATTGTTATTTTGCGCTATGGGCTCGATGTTAATGTTTGGACATCGCCTTTAATGATATTGGGTACACAATGGTATATTTTATTTAATGTTATCGCAGGTACCATTTCATTACCCAAAAATTTGCACCATGCTGTTGGCACCTTAAATGTTAAAGGTTGGTTGTGGTGGAAGCGATTCGCCTTGCCGGGGATTTTTCCTTATTATATTACCGGTGCCATTACGGCGGCAGGTGGAGCATGGAACATTAGTATTATCGCTGAAGCGGTGAGTTGGGGACACACGCATTTGTATGCTTCAGGTATCGGCGCTTATATTGCAAAAGTATCCGCAGTCGGTGATTTTCCGCGGCTGGTGCTGGGGATTGCGGTGATGTCACTCTATGTGTTTGCGCTCAATCGTCTTATGTGGCGCCCTTTATATAATTTAGCGGTTGAACGATTTCAGATAAGGTAAAACGCATGCAAAAAAGTAACGACAGAATCATTCAAGTCAAAGACATTAAAAAATCGTTCAAAAAACACGGTGCGCCTGAGTTACTAGTGCTAGACCATGTAAATTTTGATATTCATGCCGGTGAAATCATTGCGATTTTGGGAAAATCGGGCTCGGGAAAATCAACGTTGTTGCGAATTATTGCGGGTTTAATTCATCCGACCTCAGGTGAGGTGCTCTATCACCATAAACCGATTGAAAAACCAGAGCCGGGTTTAACGATGGTGTTTCAGCATTTCGCTTTATTACCGTGGCTAACCGTATTACAAAATGTTGAGTTGGGTTTGGAAGCAAAAGGAGTTTCACGCGAAGAGCGTCGCAATCGCGCCATTGCAGCGATAGACGTGGTTGGTCTCGATGGTTTTGAATCTGCTTATCCCAAAGAATTATCGGGTGGAATGTCGCAACGGGTTGGATTGGCGCGTGCTTTAGTGGTTGATCCAGAAGTTTTGTTGATGGATGAGCCATTTTCAGCATTAGATGTATTAACAGCAGAAAACTTGCGCGGTGACTTAATCGACATTTGGCAATCCGATAAAACCAATATTAAAAGCGTCATCTTGGTGACACACAATATTGAAGAGGCGGCGTTATTGGCAGATCGGATTTTAGTGTTTGCAAATGATCCCGGTTGTGTGCGTTCCGTCGTTGATGTCAATCTGCCCCACCCGCGCAATGATCAGACGCCTGAGTTTCGCAAACTTGTGGACGATATTTATGGTTTGATGACCAAGCCGGTTATTGAAGCTTTACGAAAAGAAATTAAATTTAAAACGATCGATCTGGGTTATCGTCTGCCGCAAGTACAAATTTCCGAAATGATGGGACTCTTGGAATCATTGGAAGATCGCAAAGAAACGGTTGTAGATTTGCCAGAATTAGCAGAAGAATTGAATTTTGAAATCGATGATTTATTTCCCATTATGGAAGCATTGGAAATTTTACGTTTTGCTCAAGTTCCCGAAGGTGATATCAAATTAACACCCGAGGGAGAAAAACTGGCTAAGGCAGATATTTTGGATCGCAAGAAAATTTTCGCACGTCATTTAATTAATTATGTGCCCTTGGCGAGTCAAATCCGTACAGAGCTCGATGTAAATCCCGAGCGTAAAATTTCTGAAGAGCATTTTTTGGAAGAGCTCGAGCATTATCTCAGCGAACAAGCCGCAGAAGAAGTATTAACGACCGTTATCGATTGGGGGCGCTATGCTGAAATTTTCGCTTACGATTATAATTCGGGGCTGTTGAGTTTAGAAAATCCATAGATTTTTAGGGATTGGAGGTTAGAAAGGGAGATTTTCAATGATTCGAGAGTTATTCATTTGCAGTTGTTTAATGCTTTGTTCTGCAAGTGTTGCCCATGCTGATATTTCTAATATGCAGCAGAATATCCAACAACAAATTAATAATGATCGCGATGTTTATAAAATTGGTGCGATTGCGGTGAGCTACGAGCTTGCTGATAGTAACGATGTTTATAGCAATTATAGTGGCGCGACGAAACTCGATGGAGAAAAACCTGTTGGCCCTGACAATTTATTTCAAGTTGGGAGCATTACAAAATCGTTCATCGCTGCAACCATTTTGCAACTTGAGCAAGAGGGTAAATTAAAAATTACTGATCCGATTGGAAAGTATCTGCCAAATTATGTTAAGTGGCGCAGTATTACAATTCGTCAATTGCTCAATCATACGAGTGGCATTTACGATTACACGATACTACCGCAGTTTGATCACGTCTCAACGCCTGATAATGATCATAAACAATGGACACCGCAAGAAATCGTGGCATCTGTGTATGACCACAAACCTTATTTTCAGCCAGGCGAAGGTTTTCACTATTCCAATACCAATTATATTTTATTGGGCATGTTGATTCATAAAATTACGCATCAAACGGTGCAATATGAATTGGATCACCGTTTCTTGCGAGAAGATCAGCTCGATTTAACAAATTCCTATTATTTGCCGGGCAAATATCCTCATTCAATATTAGCATGGTTGGTTGACGGTTATTTTTTAAATAAAAATGAAACGCATATTAATATGTCGTGGGCTGGGTCGGCGGGTGCGTTGGTGTCGAATTCAATAGATTTGGTGCGCTGGGTCAAACAATTAATGACAGGTAAGGTTTTGCAAACACAACAATTGCGAGAGTTGAAAACACTGGTATCGATTCCGGCGGGCAAACCGTTACCGAAAAACTCTCGAGATTTTGCTTACGGTTTGGGAATAAAGCGCGTTTATCAACCCAACATCGGATTGATTTGGTTTCACCCCGGTGCCACCACAGGTTATACGGCCATTATGGTTTGGTTGCCCAAAAAACATATTGCATTGGCAGTAACAACCAATGCCGGCAATTTAGGCCGAGAGAAAATAAAGCAAATAGCATTTGGATTGTTGGAACTATTAATTTCTCGCTAAAACCCCGGTATTGCGTTAGCCGAGGATGTCGGTACGATAGTTTGTATAGTGTTTCACATCCAGAAGGCACGTAGTTTTTAGATTTCAATTGCTTGGTTAGCTGAACTTGGCGTTACTGTTTTTCGGGAATCGCCATCCTTGGCTGCTAAGTACTTCCATGGTACTTACGCCCGCAAAACAGTAACGCCAAGTTCTCTGCCGCAATTGAAATGCTATTCGATAGTGATGCCGCTCCACATCCAGGGGGCGCATAGTTACGCAGAAAGTTATATACTGTCGACGGTACACTATGTGATAGATGCAGGAAGCATTAATGATATCGAACGACTCATTAGACTCACGCATGAACTATCACCGGAAATAGGAGATGAAGCAATGACACTAGCAGAACGCTTAAGGCTTGAAGGTAGAACTATAGGCAAAGCGGAAGGTAAAATCGAAGGAAGAATCGAAGCGGCCAAAGAAATAGCAAAAAGATTATTGCGTGAAGGACTTGCTCCGGATATAGCGTCGCATTTAACAGGCTTGTCACCTGAAATTGTAGCTTCATTGGTTTTAGGCGAAACTGAAACAGCTAACTAAGTGTTTGTTTTAAAATCTGACACATAAAAAAACCTGTCATCAAATCGTTTGGTAAGATGCGAACACAATTGTCGAGAGCGGGATTTAATGTTTTATCGCGCCAGGTGGTAAGGCCGGGTTGAACATTGTCGATCGGTAAATTCAGTTTTTTGATGTCAGCGCTCCCTTTAAAGCGCTTTAAAAGGCGGTCAACGATGAGTTCGTTTTCTTCGGGCGCAAAACTGCACGTAGAATAGACTAAAATGCCACCCGGCTTGAGTGAACGAAATGCGGAATAAATCAAGCGCCATTGTTTGCGTGTCATCTCTTTGATTTTTTTCTCGCTCCAATAATCAAACGTTTTGGGTTTGCTCGGTTTAAAGCGCGCTTCGGAACTGCATGGTGCATCGAGTAAAACGCGGTCAAACCGATTTTCACAGGCTCGCCAAACTTCACCGCCGTCTTTTAGATAGGTGTCAGCACAAGTGACTCCCTGAGTTTTTAAATTATGTTTTAATTTAAAAAAGCGCGATTTAGATTTTTCGACCGCTGCGATGCGGCCTTTATCATGCATCATGCAGGCAATTTGGCAGGTTTTCCCACCGGGTGCGGCAGCCAAATCTAATATTTCTTCGTTCGGCTTTGGAGCGAGCACGAGAGGCGCTAACATGCTGGGTAGTCCTTGAACATACAGTCGCCCTTGATTAAACGCATTTGATGCCGTTAATAGGTTGCGTTGTTTGTGAGGAATAATAAACGCTTGATCATACCAAGAAATGGGCTGAGCTGTGATGTTGTTTTGTTGGAGTTCTTTTAATAAATCTTCGGTGCTCGTTTTCAAGCTATTAACTCGAAATGATGTTGGTCTTGTGTGAGAAAAACTCGCCAGAACATATGGATATTGTTCTGTTGGAACGATTTCTTTTAAGCGTTGAGTAAAAATGTCAGGTAGTAAATTATTTAAAGTCATGTTGAAATTGTAACATGAGAGTGATGGATATTGCGTGGGGTCCTGTCGCTCTGCGCGCTTGCATTCGGCAACACGACAACTATAATGCTTAGCACATCCTATGAATCAATTTCCACAACAAGAAGAGCGCTTCTTTTTACCAGGCCCGGCTGGCCAGCTTGAGGTTTTGACGACCTGGCCAAAAGAAGCGGCGAAAAAACGTGTCGGCATTATTTGTCATCCGCACCCCCAGCAAGAAGGTACGATGAACAATAAAGTAGTCACCACGATTGCTAAAGCCTTTGATCGTTTAGGGCTCGCGACGGTGCGTTTTAATTTTCGCGGTGTGGGTAAAAGTGAAGGCGAATACGCGAAAACCATTGGTGAGCGCGACGACTTAAGCGCGATCGTGGAATGGGTGAGGCATGTTTTACCAGACTACGAAATTTGGTTGGCGGGTTTTTCATTTGGTTCGTACATTGCGGCCAGCATCGCTAATCAAGAAAGAGTCTCGCAACTGTTGACGATTGCTACAACCGTTAATCATTACGACTTTGCGAGCTTAACAAATATCCAATGCCCATGGTTAAGTATTGTGGGTGAGCAAGATGAACTTGTGCCGGTTGAAGAGGTGGAAGCGTTTGCGGCGCACCCGCCTGTACCGATGAAATTAATTGTCTTGCCTGAGGTCGGCCATTTCTTTCATGGTCATCTAATTGAGTTGCGTGAGCTCATCATAACAGAATTGTCTTGATGCTCAATTGAAAATGATTCTCAATTACATTGACACTTGGCCTGGCTTCGGTGGATAATAGCGCTCATAGTTATTGCATCTCATTCTCATCTAGGAGCCGGATTATGCTGTCGTTGGCCGACCTAAGCCCAGGAGAAATAGGGAAAATTTGTGGTTTTCGTAAAGGTGACAAAGCTTACCGTCAGAAGCTATTGACCATGGGACTAACCCCAAATACCCAATTCGAAGTCATTCGTAGAGCCCCGCTGGGTGACCCTATTCAAATCCGGGTTCGTGACTTTCACCTCAGCCTTCGTCAAGCAGAAACCGCCTTATTGATCATTGAAAGGGTAAATACGGATGAATAAAGCCATCACGATCGCGCTTGCGGGAAATCCAAATAGTGGTAAAACCGCCCTTTTCAACGCGCTCACAGGTTCGCACCAGCGTGTGGGAAACTGGCCAGGTGTGACGGTCGATAAGAAAACAGGGCATTTTCAGCATCAAGGCCAACGCGTTGCTGTGGTTGATTTGCCGGGGACGTATTCGACTAGTGTGGTCTCTGAGCACGGTGCACTCGATGAAAAAATTGCGTGTGAGTACTTATCGTTCGGTGAAGCGGATGTAATCGTCAACATCATCGATGCTGCGAATTTAGAACGCAATCTTTACCTCACACTTCAACTTTTAGAGCTTCAAATCCCGATGGTACTGGCTGTTAATATGATGGACGTTATTAAACAGCGCGGTATCGATCTCAATCTAAAACGACTGAGTAAATTGTTAGGCTGCCCTGTTGTCGGTATTGTAGCTAAGCAGGGTAAAGGCGTTGACGAGTTAAAGACGCAGATTATCAAAACGGCCGAACCTAACCAGGCGTCGAACTATACCCTGTCGTTACCTAATGAAATTAATGAATCGGTGCAAGTTGTCACACAATTAATTCATTCGAAAAATGCTGAGAAAAATAGAAGCTGGATAGCATTGCGATTATTAGAAGGTGATCAGTTTGCAGCAGCGCAAGTTGAAAAAAACATCGTCGATGTAGCACAAGAACAAGCGCAACAAATCGAATTAAAACTCAACGAAGAGCCGGACATATTAATTGCAGACGCGCGTTATGCCGCGGCAAGCCAAATAGCGCAAAAGATCATGAAGTTCATCACAACACGGCGACAAACGATCACACAGTGGATCGACCGCATAGTGTTAAACCGCTATTTGGGCATCCCCATTTTTTTGGGTGTCATGTATTTAATGTTTTTATTCGCGATTAATATTGGCGGTGCCTTTCAAGATTTTTTTGATATCAGTAGTACCACGATTTTTGTGGATGGTTTGGCGCATTTGCTCACGTCATGGCACGTACCGATTTGGTTAACAGCAGTATTAGCAAACGGTATTGGTAAGGGTATTAATACCACGATTACCTTTATTCCAGTCATCGGTGGTATGTTTTTATTTCTCGCGTTCTTAGAGGATTCTGGTTACATGGCGCGTGCTGCGTTTGTCATGGATCGGTTCATGCGTGCGGTTGGGTTGCCGGGTAAATCGTTTGTGCCGATGATCGTTGGTTTTGGATGTAACGTCCCGGCCGTGATGGGAGCGCGCACGTTAGAAAATCGACGCGATCGTATTTTAACGATATTGATGATGCCATTTATGTCTTGCGGAGCACGGCTAGCCATCTTTGCGGTTTTTGCGAGTGCATTTTTCCCAACCGGGGGCGCAACCATTATTTTTATCTTGTATTTAACGGGTGTTTTAGTGGCGGTCGGTAGCGGTTTTGTAATGCGTAAAACATTGCTAAAAGGAAAGCCCGCACCATTAGTGATGGAATTGCCGCCGTATCATGTGCCACGTCTTGGTGCGTTAAATCGCCAAGCTTGGTTTCGTTTAAAAAGCTTTTTAACACGTGCGAGTAAAGTGATTATTCCCGTTTGTGTCATTATCGGAGCGTTAAATGCGGTGACAGTGACGGGGAAATTGGTTCACGATAATGATCAGCATTCTTTATTATCTGAAGTGGGGCGTATCGTTACTCCTGTTTTTCATCCAATGGGGATTCATCAAAACAATTGGCCCGCTACTGTCGGTTTAACAACCGGTGTGTTAGCAAAAGAAGTTGTTGTGGGTACATTAAATACTCTATACAGCGAAGCTGGTCATTTAACGCAGCAAGAAGCCGATCAATTTAATTTTTGGGATGGGTTGAAGGCGGCTGTCGTGTCGGTGCCGCAAAATTTAAGTCAACTAGGCGACGCCTTTAAAAATCCGGTGGCTGCGGGTGAAGCACCGCACGATATGAATAAAACGGCTTACGGTGTGATGTTCCAGCGTTTTGGTGGGAAGGCAGCCGCGTTTTCGTATTTATTGTTTGTGTTATTGTATTTCCCGTGTGTGTCGACGATGGCCGCGATGCGTCGAGAAGTTGGCCGAGGTTGGGCGCTGTTTTCAGTGTTGTGGAGCACGGGCTTAGCCTATTCATTGTCGGTGATGTGTTATCAGTTATTGACGATTGCATTACATCCAGTGAGTTCGTCAATCTGGGTCGGTAGCTTATTAGCAACGCTTGGGCTCGCTGTTATTGGGTTGCGTCGTTATGCCAAAGGTGATCCAGAGAAGAAAAAGTCTGCACTGGAAGAAATCAAAGTCATTACCGAATTTGCTCGTGACAAAGCCACCTTGCGAGGTCATTAATCATGCTGCTTGAGATTAAACACTACATGGCAACGAAGAAAACAGCGAATCTGCAAGAGTTGTCGCTGCATTTTAAAAAGCAGCCCGATACGATGCGCTGCATGTTAGAGCACTGGGTTCGTAAGGGTAAGATGTGCCGTGCGGCTAAGCCCGCTGGTTGTGGTAGCAAGTGTCAGTTGTGCAAGCCCACCATCGCTGAGGTTTATTCCTGGGTTGATAGATCGCCTCGCTAAATTTAACTGCACGATAAGAAAGAGTATCCCTTGTTTGCCCTGAGATCGCGGATCGTTTCCGTGCTCAAACAGGCTTCCGCTTCGCTGCAGCGAACTGCGCGCGGAAACGATCCCACTCCCCGGGCTCAAGGGATACAACCACTTATTATTGGTATTTCAGTGTTCTCCTCGTGTACAATATCGCCATGACTGATGATCACAAAGAACCGTTGTCTGATGACATTCAAGAAGCGTTAAAGAAGCTCAATCTAGAAGACGTCGATTTTCTGCGTCCTTTAACGCCCGATGACGTTCTCTATGTATTAAGCCGCTGTCCATTTTTGCAGATGGTGAGCCTCGGGGACTCTGAGCCTCTGCCAGATGTCGAGCTCATTACGGCAAAGTCTAATTGGATTATCCATCATTATGGCGATGCGATGAGCAGCTCGCCGGGCAAGTATTTATTTCAAGGCGGTGATTTTCGTCTCAAACTAAAAGATAACGACGACGATGATGGTGGTGACGGCGACGGTGGTATTGTTAACCCAGGCAAAGGAACCATTTGGAAGCAAGCATTCGATACCGCGCAAGAGATGATGGCGCTCGCGCAAAAACTGGGATGGACTCGTGTGAAGATTGTAGACGGTCACCCGATCATGCAATGGGCCGCCTGGATGTATGCACAAGATGAAAAGATGCATTTAGAAGGTTACGAGCCGGATCAAGAGGCTCATGATAAACGTCGTCGCTTTAAACGTACCGATGTTGAAGAGATGGCGCTAAACATTCGTCCAGCGCGCATGTAGAACTATTGGTTAGCTTAGCGTCCAGGACTAAGTGAGGAAGAGCGAACAATAGAATCATTTGGCGTTTTTGCCGTTTCTTTATTACTTTGCTTAGCTTCGCGAACAACAACATTACCCTGCTTTTGTTGTTTTTCCTGCTCTTGTATTTCAGCCAGTATATGAAGAAAGGTACCCTTTGCAAACGAAGATGGAAATGTATATACGCTGATCTTCTTAGGCCATCGTTGTTCTTTTACCTTTAATTTGTAACCCTGTTCTCTATAAGCGCGAACTGCCTTTAGAAAAGTTTCCTGGGTGATACCCTCGAAAGGTTGGTGTGTTACTGGGTTCATGATCATGCTGGGGTTGCCACGGAGGTCAAAAGAATGAAGGATACGGTCTTTGTCGAGATCATTAGTATCTGCTGCTGATGGTGTTGTAAAGCAGAGACTAGGTTTAGATAAGCGTTCCCACTTGCTGCTCACAGTGCCATGCAACTTGTTGAGGCTGGCTATAAAGCTCTCAAGGTTTTTACAGTCGCTTAGTAGAGCAGTGTACTTGTGTTTCTTATAATCGTTGAGATGCTCCCTTAGCTTTTCCAGGTTTTCCTTAAGTGCATTCAAAAGATCCTGACATTCTTGTTTGAGGTCGTCATTGTTAGGATCAACAGATAAGTCATTGTGAAGTTCCATCATTTCTTCTAATTGTTTATTGATTCTCGGAATAAGGTTCGAGATAAATTTATTATTGCTTGGTTCGCCTCCGGGATGCTGCAACCCATTTGGCGCAGCTTTAAGAATAGCGCCTATTTTGGATAGCGGATCTTTTTGTCGAGGTAGGGATATTCGTTCGAACATGCTAGTCATGTGATCTCCATACGAAGCTGAGGGTTATCGGTCAATTATAACGGTTTTGTAAAATCTCAGTCTATGCTGTATTTTGTTCGTCCATTTAATGAACGATTGAGTGAGACTACCGGTATGAATTGTCCGCATTGTGGTTCAAGTGTTACAAAGGGTTTAAAAAAGCTGACGTCTTTAGGGTATAAACAGTTTGTTTGCAGTGATTGTGGTAAGCAATTTAATCAACGCAGTGGCACAGCGTTGAACTTTATCATGTATCCAACGGATGTGGTTAGGACGGTAGTTCAGTATTATTATCAGTTTAAAGTCAGTCTCCACGATGTAGTTGCGTTAATGGTGATGCGGGGTTTTCATGTAACGCATCAAACGGTTCATAATTGGGTGCATCGTTTTGGTCCGGCGCTTGGGATGAGATTACGGGCACGCCGGTATCAAAAATCCAATGACCGTTGGCACGTCGATTGTACTTATTTACGTATTGAAGGCCGTTGGTGTTATTTTTACAGGGCGATTGATGAAAAGGGCGATTTGATCGATGTCTATTTAAGTGATGTACGAGATCAGCAGGCCGCAGAAAACTTCTTCAAGCAGGCGGCTAAAACGAGTGGCATTTATCCTGAGCAAATCACGACTGATAAAGAGCCCGCCCTTTATCCTGCGATCCAAGCTGTCTTTGGTGAGTATACCGACCATCGGGATAATAACTATTTGAATAATCGTATTGAGCAATCCCATCGAGGCATCAAATCACGTATGCGTGTGATGAAGGGATTCAAGAATATATTTTGCGCATTACGGTTTTGTACAGTCTTTGAAGAAATACAGCAGTTTTTTAGAGAAACAAATAAAAATCTCAGGACAATTCTATCTAAATTTCAAACCTTCAATCAATTATTCCAACAAGCTTTCTGAATAACTCTATTATAGAAGCATATGAGTCAATAGTTGACTGAGTTTTTAAAGAACCCTTTTTCGAATCTTTCTTTTCCATTTTCTCCTTAATTTTTTGAATTTCGTTTTTTAATTCATTCTCTGACAACTGTGTCAAGCCATCCATATTTCTTATCCTTAAGTAATCATTAAAGAAAATTAACTTTAACAATTTAACTTTTTTTCTAGGGAAAAATATGGATCGTTTTAAAAATTAGAGTACTTTTACTTGCAAGGCTTCTTCGAATGTCGTTATACAATCAACCACTCTAAATTTCTTAAAAGATCTATATTTTTTCTTTGAGGAGTTATAAATGCAACTAATATCTAACAGTATTTCAAACCTTAATACTTCGGATCGTAGTTATTTAGATCGCGTGAACACTCCAATAATTTTTTACGAACCCACAGAAACCGATCTAATTAATTCTTCAAATTCAGAACTTATTGTAAGAAACCCAAATGAAACAAGTACCAAATGGGAAAAACTAAAAAAAGCAGGTGTGATAGTTAAATGGATCGTAAATATAGTCCTCTATACAGGGCCTGTATGTCTCGTATTTTTTCTATTAAGCCTGCCTAAAGGCATCGGGCCAGGAGCTATCTCAGCCGTAGTAAATGCTCCAGTGGCAGCACTATTTTTTAATGATTTTTTTGAGAAAATACTAGCGAACTTTAACCCACGACGGGTGAATATTCCTTTTTTCTTATTTTCTATTACAGGATTCCCAGCAGGAATTTTAACCGGCATTACCGGGCTGCAAGTTGCAACAGATGCCATCAAAAAAAATCTGCCAAGCATTTTTCATCCGTATGCACAGTTAGTATTTTTTTGTTACAGCCTCACAACGCGTAGTGTTGGATGCCCTTTAGCGATGCATGAATTATCAGAGTTTTTGTTGCGACGGTGGTACGGCCGACTTAAACCTGTCTATCAATTTTTAAATGACCTTGAAGCGAATTTTATGCTTTCTGACGTACAGCAAATTCGAGCGACTAGCTACGAAGGTTTTGTGACACAGTTTTATGACACGCTAGAAAATAAAAACATAAAACCCGGGAAGCACCCAACGTTCATACTCTATAAAATACTTGAAAAACTCGCACAAATAGCAACCTTAATATTTTCCCAGCATTATTTTAACTTATTTCAACAACTCAGCGCTGAAGGATGGTCTAAGATTAATAATGACTTGGCAGAAAAGTGCGAACTGATCACTTCAACCGCAGTCCCTACTCAAATTTTTATTGATCGTTTAGCCTGCATGTTTCCATCCACACTCGTACGCACTCTTCGCGACAGCTATATACGTGCACGATATTATATGGGAGGAGATAAATTAAAAAAAGGACTCATCACTACTGGAGCGGTAGCTGTTGCGCTGGGATCTTTAGTACTTGCTTATTATACGGGTGATGGAATGGCAGAAGAAGAAGAGCGATATGAGTTTGCTGCACTGAACCATACTCTGTCTATCTGCGTGAATCAACCTAATTTAAGCCCATTTAATTTCGGTGATTTCTTAAATCAACAATTAATGACACTATTTGCCGGCTTGCTTTGTAATGGTACCGGCACCCTGCTGTTCCTCGGCAACTATGTACTTAGAAATACTGTCCCAAAATACTCAGCACTAGACGTTTTGTATAAAATGGAAGGCAGTACTATGCTCAATTGGTCGGCATTTGAAAAAGAGTTTGGTACCAAAATCGTCGACAATATTCAACGTTCTCGAAAAAATTGCATTGAAGCGATTGAGGAGTCACGCAGCAACCAGGCTCGCCGCTGTTGGCACAATAATTTATGCCCCTCATTGAAAATTCTATGTTTTTGGAAACCTTCTAAAGAAGGAACCGACAGAGAACCCGTACTATCAGAAAGTAATACATCGTCCACATCATCAGAAAGCGATAACGAACTTACGCGCCATCTTATGTAAACATACCCCTAGATATACTCCGTCTTATCGTTAAGATATACTCCATCTTATTATTAGTTTATTTTATCTAAAATACTACCACTAACGTCCAGGGGCACTTATGAGAGATCAACTCGAAACGACTCTTACAGAATCTTCAACCCACAAAGGCTATTCTTTTGTAATCCTCATTGCTAGCGTTGCCGCTCTGGCAGGCATTTTGTTTGGGTTTGACACGGGGATTATATCTGGCGCTATCCTATACATTAAGCAAGAATTTCTACTGACACCGTTATCAGAAGGCTTTGTCGTTTGTGCAGTACTCATCGGCGCCCTTTTGGGATGTCTCATCAGCGGCCGCCTTACCGATTATTGTGGACGGCGTAGCATGCTCATTATTACAGGTCTATTGTTTCTCATCGGCACCCTTATCTCTGCCTTCGCCACGTTTATATCTTTATTAATTATCGGCCGAATCATCGTAGGTATTGCTATCGGGGCTGCCTCTTTTACAGCACCTATGTATATTATCAGAGATTGCACCTTCTGAACATCGCGGCATGCTGGTCTCGTTAAATCAGTTAGCGATTACGGTGGGCATCGTGCTTTCCTATGCAGTTGACGCTTATTTCGCAAGACGCGGTTTAGATTGGCGAATGATGCTTGGCTCCGGTGTGCTACCGGCTGCTGGCTTTCTGTTTGGCATGTTGTTTTTACCTCGAAGCCCTCGTTGGCTAGTTTATAAAGGACATGGAGAAGCGGCCAAAACCATATTACGAAAAATCCGAGGCAAACAAGATATAGAGCACGAGCTACTTGAAATTGAAAAGAGCATAAGAATGCGAAGCAGTTGGCGATTACTAACACAAAAATGGGCGCGCTCAGCCTTAATTATTGGTCTCGGGCTTGCTTTTTTTCAACAGTGCACTGGAATTAATACCATTATTTATTATGCACCGACCATTTTCGAAATGGCGGGCAATCACAGCGCAGTAGGGGCGATATCTACAACTTTAACAGTCGGCTTCGTTAATGTCGGCATGACTATCGTCTCGTTGTTTTTATTAGATAAATGGGGAAGACGCCCACTGCTTATCATCGGTTTAGTGGGCATGACCTTAGGATTGTTAGGCTTGAGCTCAGCTTTCTATTTTGGCCACACGACTGGTTTTACGAAAGCATTACCGCTAGCGAGTATGATTTTATACATCGCTTGTTTTGCAATAAGTCTAGGCCCGATCATGTGGTTAATCATTTCAGAAATATTTCCCTTGGAAATACGCGGCCTTGGATCCAGCATCGCGGTAGGTGCAAGTTGGGGATTTAACATGATTGTTACACTGACTTTTTTACCATTAATCCATTTGCTCAGCGCAAGCGCCACCCTCTTTATTTATGCTATTTTTTGTTTGGTCGGATTATGGTTTGTCCTGGCAATCATACCTGAAACGAAAGGTGTTCACCTGGAAACCATTGAAGCTAACCTTCGCGCCGGTCTTAAGGGTCGTCAACTGGGTAAACACCTAGCGTGTAGCGCAGAATCCCGTTTAGCGGCAGGTGATTTAGAAAATAAAGTAGAGTTACCGTGATACTGCAACTTAAGCCAATTATTCACACGGCAAGTAATTTCTCATGGTTTGCTTTATCGTGCATGGCGTGAGTGGCTTTTTTAATATTACTTCAAAATTTGCTTTATTAACCTTTCGCAGCAATAGCCACCATCAGCTCATGCTTTTATAATCCAAAAATTTTTACCTTTCTAATACTTACATTCTTTACTCTAAGTTTTAGCTATCTAATACTCTTAATTAACAAACAAGAAGGAAGTACAAAATTTATTCAGCACAGAGTTTATTTTTATTGCTGCTTTCGTTTTTCTAATTGCTTTTATTGTATTATGCTTTGCTCCGAAGTTAATTCGGCTAATGAATTATGATGCTCTAAATTCACCCAAGACACGTCCCTCTAACGCCACACCCTCGTGTTAACTATATCAACCAAACTCAACCACTACGCAAAACTTAACGTTGCGATTTTGATCAAACTTTTCTGGAAAATGAAGCATTTTTAAGCGTATATCTTATTTTCAAGTCGGATCGAATTTATAAAAGGTATTGGTAGCCACCGCGAAACCACCTCAATTTGATCGCCATCAGTGAGTTGCTTATTATCCATAAAGCTAGCCACATCTGACCCCAGATATAAATAATGCAGCATTCCTGGTTGACAGAATTGGTCATGCCTAAATAGAAGATCCTCGAGCTCCTCAAGTGGATAAATTATCGAGTCAAGCCCTGTGCTAAGCTTTCGGCTCCAGACTACTTGTCTATCATTATTAATAATAGAAACATCTGCTGTAACACTGCTAGGTATTTCACCTAAATGGATAAACGCCGATACGGAACAATTCATTAACTTTGCTTGTGCCAGGTAATTGGGATGTTTTTTCCTGGATAATCGGTCATAAAACTCATTACCTAAAGTCCAGCCTACTCTCATTGGCATCTTATCTCTCGTTATATAATACAATGCAACTATCTCTATCTCTTCAACTCCATTCCCAGCAAAACTTGGCACGATCAAATCATCATCATTCGTCTTTACAATACAACCGTTGCCTTTATAAAACCATTCCGGCTGTATCGCGAGTGCATCTTTCCATGATAGTCCTCTTGATCGAATGGCCCTACGATGAGTCAGGCCCGCACCACTCACAACTCCCATCATTGGATTTGACGGCATAAACGGTTTCTTAAAACTGACATTCAACAGCCAATCAGTTAACTCCATTTCTTCCGTAAACAATGAGGACACATATTTTTCAAAAGTATCGGCTGATGTTTCAAAGTCTGATAAAAGATCATACAAGCTATATTTATCTCTCGCTATACGAACTTGAGTGCCACATATCTGAGCTATCCCGGGTTGGCCATGATAAGAAAATTCACAAAAACTCATCGTGCTCCTAATCCTAATTGCTCTGTTTTGCCAAATGAGGCTTGGGTTTTCGCGAACATAAAATGACACCCGTCGCAATGAACAAAGCACCTATATAATGATAGGCAAATAAGGGTGTTTTCAGAAAGACCACGCTTAACACAGCCCCTGAAATAGGCACAAAGTGAGTAAAAACTTCGCCCCGAGTCGCACCGATCTGACTGATGCCTTTATTCCACAACAGGTAAGCCAATATCGAAGGAAAAATGGCTAGATAAGCAATTCCTGCTATCAATGATGAACTAAAATGCAATGACATCGCAGTGATTCTTGTAACCCCTTAATCTTCCCCTAAATTACCGGACACTAATTTGTTAAAATCTATGAATTGGACTTTGGGTAAATTTATAAAAATAATTAAAAATTGCTTGACATAGAAACCGAAAAAAAATTTTACGTTGTAAACAACGTTTGTTCGAAAAAATAAAATAAGGAACAAACGATGTTAGCGACAGAAAAACTAAAACAATTCCGTACATTCCTCTACAACATCTTCCCCGCGCGACGCGATGCCAATATGAATTTACTCGATGCCCTTTCAAGCCATGGCCATCGCTGCAAAACACCCATAGAATTATGTGAATCGCCATACTTTGAACGTGAATACAGTAGTATTACCGATGCGATTAGCGATGGTTTGTCGGTAGCAAATTGTTGGGATAGCATGATGAAAATACAATATGAACATGTGAGTCATAGCGATGACCGTGTGATCATTATTGCGGATACGACACCACAGTCGCGTCAAAGTGCACACTGTGTTGAAGATCGCCATGTGGTTTACAGCCCTAATCCAGCACCGGGTAACAAACCGATTACCATTGGACATGAATATTCAACGGTATCACTATTGCCCAATGATGGTGCAGCTCAAGAAAAGCATTGGTTAGTTCCACTGGATACGAGGCGCGTTAAAAGCGATGAAAAAGGCAATGTAGTTGGGATGCAGCAAATTAACCGTTGTATTGCAGACTTAGCGCTTACTCATAAATTGGTGGTTAGCGTGGCTGATTCAAAATATGGTACAGAAGCTTGCCGTAAACTGGTTAGCGAAAATCCCAATTGGGTACATCTTTTCCGTTTTAACAGTACCCGTAATGTTTTCGCGCCCGCATCAATAGAAGATAATACCTCAGGAAGTATAAAACGCTATGGTGATGCGATGAAACTAAACGACAGCACGACTCACCGTGAATCCGATGAGATTGTGCAGCAACCCATTACAACCCGCAGTGGCAAAACTTACCAATTGGAGATTAAAATATGGCGTGACCAATTACTGCGTGGTTCAAAGCAATTTAAAGGATATGAGCATCCTGTTACTGTTGTGCAATTGGTTGCGGTTGATGCTAACGGTAAATCTTTATATAAAAATCCACTCTGGTTAGGACTCGCTGGTGAACGACGTAATGAAATCACAGCATTAGAAGCGTATCACTATTACGATAGACGCTATGACATTGAACACTACTTTCGTTTTGGTAAAGACAAACTGTTATTTGACCGATACCAAACACCGGATGTTAAGCACGAAGAAGATTGGTGGCGGATGACAGCATTAGCGTATACGCAACTTTATCTAGCGAGGAATCTTGCCCCGATTTTACCGAAAAAATGGGAGCGGTATTTGCCGAGCTTCCAAGTGGATAACGAAAAACCATCAATAACTGCGACCCCTTCACAAACGCAACGGGGTTTTTCTACGGTGCTTGATACCGTTGGCACGCCTGCTAATCTCTGCAAACCACGCGGTAATCCGCAAGGCAGAACCAAAGGTGATACGCAGCGGAAATGCACGCGACATCCTGCTATTTTCAAAAATAGCAACTCAAAAATTAAAACGATTCAGAGGACTGAAGAAAAGACGCAAAACTCAGACCCTGAAAAAATAGAGGATTTGATTGGGATAGTAAAATCATGGTTGGATAAAATAAATTTTACACCTGAGAAATTCTACGAATTGCTGCAAAAAACAGCTTAAGATTTAGAAACTCACATTTTTTGATTATTGTCCTAACTGGCAAGGGATTTTATTTATCCAAAGTCCAATATGAAGTAACAAAGAGGTGATCTCATGACAAAGAAGACTCGAAAATACACACCGGAATTTAAAGAAGAAGCAATCCATCTAGCACTCAGTTCTCCTTCCGTGTTAAGCGCTGCAAAAGACTTAGGCATGCCCGAAGCGACCCTCCACACCTGGGTGGATAAAGCCAGGAAGAGTGGTGAAGTGATTCATCCCAGCGCAAAGCAACCGGTCAACATAGGGGAACTCATTGAATAAAATCAACAGCTTAAGAAGCGACTGGCACGACTGGAACAGGAGAAAGCCATTCTAAAAAAGGTGGCCACGTACTTCGCGAAAGAACTCGAGTAAAGTACAGCTTTATTCAAAAGCACGCCCAACTATTTGGAATTAACTTGCTATGTGATGTACTGGGTGTCAGTCGTAGTGGTTATTATGACTGGCTATCGCGACCTATGAGCCCACGTGAGCAAGCAAACCAACAATTAGATGAAAAAATTAAGGTAATTTATATGAGAAACAAACAACGTTACGGTTCACCACGTATAACTCGTGCATTGCAAGCGGAATCGATTTCCTGCAGTCACACGCGTATTGAGCGGCGTATGCGCTCCATGGGCTTAAAAGCACTTGCCAAGCGTAGATTTAAAATAACCACAGACTCGGGTCACAACAAGGCTATTTTTGA
Organism: Candidiatus Paracoxiella cheracis; assembly: GCF_049348705.1. GTDB lineage: Bacteria > Pseudomonadota > Gammaproteobacteria > Coxiellales > Coxiellaceae > Paracoxiella > Paracoxiella cheracis. The sequence continues at coordinate 212,665 of NZ_CP186485.1, forward strand.
GAATATTTTAAAGAGAGATTTCACGAGAACGGCGATCAATCAAAAATGGGTGAGTGATCTGACGTACATTCCAACCCGTGAAGGTTGGTTGTATTTAGCGGTGGTTATCGATGTGCATTCACGTTCGGTTATTGGCTCGTCAATGAATAAAAGCATGAAACAAGATTTAGTGTGTGATGCGTTATTGATGGCGTTATTCAAACGAAAATATCCAAAGCAAGTGATTATACACTCTGATCGGGGCAGTCAATATTGTTCGAAAAAATATAGGGAAATCATCAAGCAAAACAAGCTGATTGGTTCAATGAGCAGAAAGGCTAATTGTTGGGATAATGCCATTGCAGAAAGTTTTTTCCATACCCTAAAAACGGAACTTGTGCATGTGAATGATTACACAACACGCGCTGAAGCAAGGCAAAGTCTTTTTCAGTATATTGAAGGCTATTACAATCACAGAAGAATGCATTCAGCTATTGACTACAAGACCCCTGTTGCGCTTGAATGTGCTGCGTAAAATCGAAAAAAAATGTGTCCGGTAAAGTGAGGGAAGATCAACTTCATAAATAGCATAAGGAGCTAACATGATTGCTCCGAAAACAGCCGAGACTGTTAAAAAAGTAGTACCCGGAATATTTTTATCGCGAATCCTTAACGAGGAGCAATAAATCGCCCAACTCAATGCAGACAAAAAAGCCCACATTTCACCGACACCAATCGAGAGATCGAATAATCGATCAATATGACCATGCGTCAATAAATAAATAACTCCAAACCAACTCAAGCATACACCAACGATATTATGCAAATTGATTCGATCCCGAAATATCACCGCGTTAATTAACAAGACCAGCGTCGGTGACGAGGATAATAAAATAGCTGCATTAAGTGCAGTGGTATACTGTAAACCAATATACAGTGTGGTAGGGAATAGGACGGGGCCGAACAGCGCTAAGAATGCTGTTCGTAACCAGGATTTTTTTAGTAGCTGCTTATTGTGTGCCACTTGTTTGCCATACATAATGAGTAACAGCAAGGCCGCAATACCCCATCTTGCCTCAGCCAATAAACCCGGGGGTAGATGAAAAACCATCACCCGACTTACCACATAGTTGCCACCCCAAAATATTGCCGCCAACAACAGATATATATAAGCCATTTGCCTTTCCTTTTTAATTTTTAACCAGTCTAACCGTATGAACTTTTTCCATTTGACAATTCTCTTCTATCGATTGATTAAGATAAGTCAACCCACATTCCGCTTCGGCATACCGGATAATTTCAGCATATTCATATTCCCCCGAAACACCCATCACAATTTGACACCCTCGTCGACCGATCCGAGCAGCTTCACTGAGTTTCTTAATTAAATCATTTTTATTAATGCATTCATTTGCTTCTGCTTCAATATTTAAAACGAAGTCATAGCCTGTCTGAGTATTGCGCAAAGGTAATTGTTTTGCACTCGCAAAAGGCAACTGCCTTGAGTCAACTTCACCACGTAATCGAACGGTTCTGTAGTTTTGGTCTTGTAGTCGCTGCAAAATAAAAGGAAACGCTTTTCTGTCGCGCGCAACAGCATCCACTTGCAAACCTAATTTTGCGGCAAACATAATATTGTCTCCTAGCTTCGGCGACTGAGGAAGCTGCGTGTTGCAACAATTGATGCTTTGCCGATGTAATCGGCATCCCAACCAATCACCGCCTCTTTTCCAATCCATGCAAAATCACAAATCTTGATACTGGGAAGCTGGGTCATTAAGACCGTTCGAGCCCCAATAGATGGCCTACCATAAGGATCATGATTTTGCTTCAATAAGTAGGACCCAGGAGATAACCATACCGCATCACCGATGTTAATATTCCCGCCCGCATTAACACCCACATTCCGGCCCAAGCGGATATAACGACCGAAACGAATTTTTGGCAGTTGATCTGCTTTCAAAGCCAAATGATGATCAGCATGAGGCTGGCTTAAATAAGCACCTTTTTCAAAATGCGTAGGTAAGATCACATGCTCGCCACTGCCTTCCTGGACGATGATGGGTTCTCCTGAAGTATCAATTTGGAAATGCTCCTCTGCAAGATTGAATTTTTTAACTAAAGCCTGCAGGTCATTTTGCAATCTCACTGCCACCTGCATTTCATCATACAGCCCAGATGAACTAGCGGAGAGCTGGCGAATATTCGACAACACTTTTACATATTCAGCTACCGGGGACACTATTTGGCTCTCATCAGGTTTGTGAGAACTCAAATTTGACATCTGAGATTCGAGTGCACCTATTGACTTTAAATCGAGGTCTCTCGATAGTTTGGATAGTGCGACATCTTTGTTAATTATCGTGTCAATAAATGTTTTCTTTAACTGAAAGCTCAACATTTTCATTCTCCTCTTATAAAATTTTTAATTCCTTACAAAATTGCTTTTTTGTCTACAAATCAAGGCGCAAGGCTATTCTTATTGGTATGAACTAAATAGATTTACAACCTGTTTGGGTAAAATTTAAACAAATTCGTTTGTTTGCTGAGATGGGGCTCTACTTTTTCCTTCTAAGCTACTTATGTGGTATATTACTCAGATGTTTATCAAAGTCAATATTTTTGGGTATTTTACCCATTATTGTGACCAATAAAGTGTTTTATTCTTTTATGACTAAAAATGGTTCAAAATTGAGCAATGTGTTAAAGACACTAATGTTTAAGAAAAACATTAGAACCTCGCAGTTAGCGCGAAACTTGGAATTACCTCAGCAAACCTTACAGCGCATTGTATCTGGAACTTCAACCAATCCTCATACCAAGACACTAAAACCTATCGCAGATTTTTTTGGTATTAGTATTGATCAGCTTAAAGGAACAGCGCCACTTCCAGAGTCAGTTGTTGATATTGATCTTCCCTCAACAAAACCAAAAGCTCGAGCCGTCCCAATCGTACTCTGGGATGAAATTGACAACTATATTGATCAACCTCAAAATTATGCTCCCAAGGAGCACACATACATCGACCAAAACTTATCAAAAACTATTTTCGCTTTGCATCTGCCAGAATCATCGATGGAACCTTATTTTCCTAAAGACTCGATGCTTATTCTGGATGTCCAAAAGCAAGCAACAGACCGCTCCTTTATACTAGCTAGACTAGATGAAACAGTTACATATATTTTTAGACAACTTATCATAGACGGCGATCAGAAATATTTAAAACCCATGAATCCTGATTTGAATAGATTCCCCATGCGGATAATGAAAGATAAAGATAAAATAATCGCCGTTTTAATTGAATTTCGACATCGTTACTAGCAATATGACGGAGAATTTAAATGTTTAAATCAATAAACAAATTTTTGAAGGACATGAAGAAGTTTATAAAATATATTAATATTAGTAGATCTCGTCATCATGAAATGTATAGGCCTATTTATCGTATTGTGAATATTGAGAAAGACGAAGCGAATGAATATTATGTAACGATCCAAATTATTGGGCGATCAGTAACCTATAAAACAAAACCTGAAGAACTATTGTCAGATGACAGGCTTGTCAATTTATTTTCGCCCATCGATATACGCAACCTCACCTATCTTGGTTATTTAGGAATCAATAGTCCAAAATACAAAATCTTAGCTAAGCGGCTCTCTGAGCAAAGTAATGAAATGTTATTCGCCATCCACAAAAAAGGGTCGAAGAAACACACTGTTATTACTGCCAAGGAAATTTCCAACAATTATGAAATAATTCGTGGGCTGAACCAAGAAGATGCACACATGATTGGCTTTACAACAGCTACCGAACAAGTTGTAATTGAGCAGCTGCAAAAAGAACAGCTTATAAAAAAATTAAAAAGAGAAGATAAAGGATGCGTTGAGCATGGAAAGTGACAATCCAGTGAATCGGTTAAAGCACTGTGAACAGGCCTTTAGACTAGCAGGTATAGCTCATGCTTATGAGATGCTAAACTTACCTGAACACTTAGCTCAAGCTTCAAAACCTCATACACTGGCAGCCAAACTACATCTGGATCCAGCCGCATTAGAACGATTTTTAAATGCAACCACATTTATGGGACTAACAACCAAAAACCAATCTGATGAGTTTCAACACTTACACATAATAAATTACTCTATTGAACCAACTTTAATGCTCATAGATCTCATTGAGCAAAATCTACCCGATAAAATATACAATAATCACAATCATACTATAGAAGAATCTGATATCACGAATGATACGTCGCATCAACTCTTGGAAAAAGCGGTAGAAAACGGATTAATCGATAAAACAAACTCTAGCCACTATAGAATTTTTGACGAACTCGTTCCTTATTTATGTTCGTCGGGATTGATGTATATAGGCCCAAAGTTACATCACTATAAAAAAATCATGTTAAATACCTTCGCTCCAGAAACCATAATCAATGCATTGAAAGAAGGCAGAAGCCAGTGGAAAATAATCACTGGCCATGAAGACACCTCAACTGCATTTAATCTCTATGCAAGCGAACCCCATTTAGTCGAGATTTTTACACGTGGGATTCATAGGCTTAATTCAGAAGACAATGATAAATTATGCTTTAAGCTTAAACTTGCCCCCCATTTAAAAGTACTGGATATAGGCGGTGGCAGCGGTGCGATAGCAATCTCACTGCTTAAGTCGACACCATCTTTGCAAATTTATTTGTATGAACACCCAGATGCTATACCCCTTATGAAAAAAATTTTGCGGGATTATGCTGACGACAAACAGCTAGCGCAAATAACCTACATATCAGGCAATTTTTTAAACGACCTCAACGATGAAAATTTGCCAGGACTTTCTAGTAACGAAAAGTTTTCAATGATCTGTTTCGCATGGATCCTTCATGACTGGACAGACGAAGTTTGCATTAAACTGTTAAAGCGAGCTAAGAATCATTTAACTGAAAATGGTCAGCTTGTGATAATTGAGGAAATTCTACCGGATTCCAAAGTATCTCAAGCTTCTATTAGTGACATCACTATGCTTTTACATACAGAAGGCAAAGAAAGAACTTTTCCAGAATATAAACATTTAATCATAGCCTCAGGATTTAAGGAAAAAGAAATTCAATACCAACCCACTGACACAAGAAGACAAATTATTATAATTACGCAGGATGACTGACAATGAAAACAAAATTTAAACACTTAACTCCAGGATATTGCGGATACCAGCAACAAGAACTCACACTCAATTCTTATTTTTATGGTTACATATTCAGTCAACCGGACTTACTCAAAAAAAACTATTATTCCCGCAACGAACACCAAGCCCTGATTTTATCGCTGAAATCATTCAAAATGAAGGACCTGATGCTAGGCATCAAATAACGAAACAGTTCGATTTTATTCGAAGCCGTATTGAAAATCATAGTTATCTCACTGAACAAGAAATCGTGAATTGGTATAACTGACCTTTCCCCCAAAATTAACACCATGACATGGATGAGATTTCCAATTATTCTACGACCGAGGAGATCTCAACATGAAAAAACGTTATACAGAAGAACAAATCATTAAAGCGATCAAAGAGCATGAAAGTGGCGCTAAGGTGGAAGACCTGTGCCGTCGCTTAGGCATATCTGGCGGTACTTTTTACAATTGGCGTAGCAAGTATGCTGGCCTAGAGGTTAACGAAGCTAAGCGCCTGCGAGAGCTGGAGTCCGAGAACAATAAGTTAAAAAAGCTGCTGGCTGAAAAGATGTTAGAAAATGAAGCGCTCAAGGATGTTGTTTCAAAAAAGTGGTAACGCCTGCTAGCAAGAAGCAGGTTGTTTGTCACTTAATGAGCGCCTTTAAGCTGAGTGAACGAATGGCCTGCAAGCTAGTCGGGCTAAGTCGAACGGCTTACCGTTACGGACCCAAAAAGCGACGAGACGAGTTGATTAGAGCTCGATTAAAAGAATTGGCAGCTCAGTATTCTCGGTATGGTTATTTAATGCTTCACAGCCTCTTAAAAGCAGAGGGGCTTGTCATGAATAAGAAAAAAACCTACCGGATTTACAAAGAAGAAAAGCTCCAGGTGCGTACAAAAAAGCGTAAAAAAATACAGCGACTACGATTAGTGATGTCATCACCGACTCAGAGAAATGAGCGTTGGTCGATGGATTTTGTTTACGATCAGCTGGCCAATGGAAGGCGTTTTCGTGTGCTAAACATTATCGATGATTTTAATCGTGAACTTATTGGCCAGCTAACAGCATTTTCTATATCAGGACGTCAGGTGGCACGCTTCCTAGCAGAGCTTAGTGAGCAACGCAGGCTGCCAAAACAAATTGTTTGTGATAATGGTACAGAGTTTACAAGCAAAGCAATGTTCTTTTGGTCCAGGGAAAACAAAACCAAGCTTGCTTTCATTCAACCTGGAAAGCCAACTCAGAATGCGTTTGTTGAAAGCTTAAATGGCAAGTTCCGCAACGAATGTTTAAATCAACACTGGTTTCGTTCAATTGAAGAAGCCCGACATGAAATCAACCAATGGAGAAAGCACTACAATACTAAAAGACCACACAGTTCATTAAATTATATGCCGCCTATTGAATTTGCGAAACAGGCTGCTTAACATGAATATCTCATCGGTGTCCTGGTACTAGTTTAGGGGGAAGGTCATAACATTGCGCTGCGTTTTGCTCAATTTGACACTATTATTGATAACTGCCCTACAAATGCAATTGGTCACGCTGAATTAGCTTTTTTCTATTTAAAAACTAAAGATTATGAAAAAGCGGAATCATTTTTTTCAGCTGCCGCCAATCTAGGCCCCCCCATCGATTGGAATGCATAGATATTATCAACATGTCTCATAGTTGAAATGAATCACCAATGAATCTAACAACATAACATTTGCATAATAATCTCCAACAAATCACAACATCAGGATACATTCATGTGTCTCTATCTCCGATAACACTACAAAACTGGGAAGAAGGCCGTCGTCAACCTCGTGGCCCCGCATTAGCATCGATTTTCCCAAAAACATTCTTGAAAAAGTCGATAACGAAGTCGCTAAAATTGGTGTAACACACACTTCGCTAATTAAAAGGTGGGTGGTGGAGCGTTTGGCTAAGCAGCATGCAAGTAGTTAATTTGACTCTCACGTTGTAGATTCTAAAAGGCAAGCTACAGCCATGGAGCTCAACTAAGCACGTTAACGATCGTACCAATTTTCACAAAAAACTTATTCAACCATTTAGCATCTTCGTAAAACAGTCTTACACAACCATGACTATTATGACGACCCGGCAATGTCGAGCCGTGTATTGCCCAGCCACGATGGAAAAACATGCAATATGGCATAGGTGCGCCACCGTTAGTCGCAATTGGATATTTTCCTGATTTACAATTCTCACCATGGACACGAAACACCCTAAATTTACCAATAACAGTTTCACAGGTTTCGCCGCTAGGACAATTTTGCTTGCCCGCAGAGATCGGTCCCCAGTGGACTAAATTGCCTCGTGTATCATAAGCTGCGAACGCATGTTCGCGTAAACTAATTAGAATCTGTTTTTTTCCTTTAGTGCTAATTTTTAAAGGTAACGGTGAAATATCGTTATAGGCGATTTCAGATAACTTATCGGGGACTACAATCCATGGTCGACGCGATAACGGCATATTTAAACGATTAAGTCGCATCACTATTTGACGCTCTTTAGCATCAGGAAATAATTTTGACCAAGTATCACTATTTTTAATTTTTATACAGTGATACTCATTTGCTTGGCACAATTCTTTTCCATAAAAATTTCTTGCATTTTGAGCGGGAATAAATTTAGCGCGACCCAGATACCCGTACTCCGGCTTAATAGAAGATGAGCAGCCTGAACAGATTAAAGCGACGATAAGCGTTGGGATGCATTTATTGAGATATGAATATTTCATCAATAAACCTCTTATTTTATTTTGGAACAGTAGAGGATGAAAATGATTAACTGACATGCAGAAGAGAGAAGCATCGGCATGTTTAAAACCTTTTAACTTATGCCAGTCCTTGTGCAAATTATATTCGAAAACCTGATATTGATAATGAAAATGAAGCTGGCGAAGAGATTCGAACTCCCGACCGGCTGATTACAAATCAGCTGCTCTACCAACTGAGCTACGCCAGCATAAACTTGTCATAGATTCCTCGGACTTCCCTGTCCTAGTGTGTCATTCTACTAAACGCACCCTGCCGATCTTCCTGATCGGGAAACAACCATAGCGCCACTCTTAATCCGTGTCAAGACTAACGCACTCCATCGAGCACAAAGACCTGGCATGAGACCGACTGTGATGGTCCCGACAGGCGAATTCACACCATCAGGTAAACACTCTCACTGGTATTTTTCGTTCGAAAAGGTATTTTTTAGCTTCATTCGGTGTTTGTTCAGTAAAGTGGAATAGACTAGCCGCAGAAACGGCAGAAGCTCTCGTCTGAGAAAAAACTTCATAAAAATCTTCGTAGGAACCAGCGCCACCGGAAACAATCACAGGTATCTTCACTGCCTCACAAACTTGATTCACGACATCAAGATCATACCCAGACAACATACCATCTCGATCGATGGACGTTAACAATATTTCTCCTGCCCCTAAGCTCTCCAGCATTTTTGCCCAAGCACAAGGATCATAACCAGTTAACTCCTTGCCTGAATTTTTATAGGTTTGATGCTGTCCCCGGCTACTTTCTTTAAAATCGATTCCAACGACTATGGATTGCGACCCAAAAAAACTGGCACACTCCTCGACTAATCCAGGATTCTCATAACAGGCTGTATTCAGCAACACTTTATCAGCACCGACTCTAAACAACCGTTTAGCATGCTCTAATTTAGAAATCCCACCACCCACAGTTAAAGGAACAAAGCACTCTTCAGAAAATTCCTCTATAACTTGATAATTAGGCTCGCCTTTTTTTTCAGTCGCGGTGATATCCAGAAAAATCAACTCATCAACGCAGCGCATATTATAAACTTTTACTGCGGGTAAAACAGTACCCACTCTTCTGTCATTGTAGAATTGCTTGCCTTTTACTAGACCAAAATCTTTCCAAAGCAAAGTCGGAATAATACGTTTTTTTAGCATAAAATAAAATTTTTAAGTAACTTTAACCCATATAAACCGCTTTTCTCAGGATGAAACTGAACACCTGTGATTAGCTCTCGGGTTACTACCGAACAAAATTCATTACCATATTCCGTTTTGGCAAAGCAACTTGTATTCTGTTTAGCTTCAAAATGATAACTGTGAACAAAGTAAAAATCTTTTGAGCTTGGAATATCATTGAAGATCGGATGATGCTCTTGAAAAACCACTTCGTTCCATCCGATATGTGGCACAGGATAGTCCGTATCAAATTTTAGCTTTTTGACTTCACCAGGAATCAAGCCCAGCCCTTTTGTTTCCTTACCTTCGTAACTGACATCCGCCAACAACTGCATTCCCAAACAAATTCCCAATAAAGGTATTTTTTGCCTAGGGACTTCTGTTGAAAGAAAATCCCACCAGCCCGACTGCTTTAAGTTTTTTGCCGCATCAGAAAATGCACCAACGCCCGGTAAAATAATTTTGTAAGGCTCAGATATTTCTTGTGGCTTACTCAGCAATAAGGGCGACGCGCCACAGTGAGCAACTGCTTTCACGACGGAATGGATATTACCCATGCCCATATCAATGATAAGCAGCTTCATCTGTGAGCACCACGTTGTCATAGTTAACTTTTGTGAGATTGCCGTATCGATCTTTTTTCAAAGAACCATCTGCGTTCAACTGAAATAAACCTCGATTCGTAAAGCGATCGCAGGTTTTAATAAATTCCTCTAAACTAACATCTAAAGGCGATAATATGTCCTCAATCGGTTTTCCAAGGTACTTAATCTTCCCCTAAATTACCGGACACTAATTTGTTAAAATCTATGAAGTAACAAAGAGGTGATCTCATGACAAAGAAGACTCGAAAATACACACCGGAATTTAAAGAAGAAGCAATCCATCTAGCACTCAGTTCTCCTTCCGTGTTAAGCGCTGCAAAAGACTTAGGCATGCCCGAAGCGACCCTCCACACCTGGGTGGATAAAGCCAGGAAGAGTGGTGAAGTGATTCATCCCAGCGCAAAGCAACCGGTCAACATAGGGGAACTCATTGAATAAAATCAACAGCTTAAGAAGCGACTGGCACGACTGGAACAGGAGAAAGCCATTCTAAAAAAGGCGGCCACGTACTTCGCGAAAGAACTCGAGTGAAGTACAGCTTTATTCAAAAGCACGCCCAACTATTTGGAATTAACTTGCTATGTGATGTACTGGGTGTCAGTCGTAGTGGTTATTATGACTGGCTATCGCGACCTATGAGCCCACGTGAGCAAGCAAACCAACAATTAGATGAAAAAATTAAGGTAATTTATATGAGAAACAAACAACGTTACGGTTCACCACGTATAACTCGTGCATTGCAAGCGGAATCGATTTCCTGCAGTCACACGCGTATTGAGCGGCGTATGCGCTCCATGGGCTTAAAAGCACTTGCCAAGCGTAGATTTAAAATAACCACAGACTCGGGTCACAACAAGGCTATTTTTGAGAATATTTTAAAGAGAGATTTCACGAGAACGGCGATCAATCAAAAATGGGTGAGTGATCTGACGTACATTCCAACCCGTGAAGGTTGGTTGTATTTAGCGGTGGTTATCGATGTGCATTCACGTTCGGTTATTGGCTCGTCAATGAATAAAAGCATGAAACAAGATTTAGTGTGTGATGCGTTATTGATGGCGTTATTCAAACGAAAATATCCAAAGCAAGTGATTATACACTCTGATCGGGGCAGTCAATATTTTGGACTTTGGATAAATTTATAAAAATAATTAAAAATTGCTTGACATAGAAACCGAAAAAAAATTTTACGTTGTAAACAACGTTTGTTCGAAAAAATAAAATAAGGAACAAACGATGTTAGCGACAGAAAAACTAAAACAATTCCGTACATTCCTCTACAACATCTTCCCCGCGCGACGCGATGCCAATATGAATTTACTCGATGCCCTTTCAAGCCATGGCCATCGCTGCAAAACACCCATAGAATTATGTGAATCGCCATACTTTGAACGTGAATACAGTAGTATTACCGATGCGATTAGCGATGGTTTGTCGGTAGCAAATTGTTGGGATAGCATGATGAAAATACAATATGAACATGTGAGTCATAGCGATGACCGTGTGATCATTATTGCGGATACGACACCACAGTCGCGTCAAAGTGCACACTGTGTTGAAGATCGCCATGTGGTTTACAGCCCTAATCCAGCACCGGGTAACAAACCGATTACCATTGGACATGAATATTCAACGGTATCACTATTGCCCAATGATGGTGCAGCTCAAGAAAAGCATTGGTTAGTTCCACTGGATACGAGGCGCGTTAAAAGCGATGAAAAAGGCAATGTAGTTGGGATGCAGCAAATTAACCGTTGTATTGCAGACTTAGCGCTTACTCATAAATTGGTGGTTAGCGTGGCTGATTCAAAATATGGTACAGAAGCTTGCCGTAAACTGGTTAGCGAAAATCCCAATTGGGTACATCTTTTCCGTTTTAACAGTACCCGTAATGTTTTCGCGCCCGCATCAATAGAAGATAATACCTCAGGAAGTATAAAACGCTATGGTGATGCGATGAAACTAAACGACAGCACGACTCACCGTGAATCCGATGAGATTGTGCAGCAACCCATTACAACCCGCAGTGGCAAAACTTACCAATTGGAGATTAAAATATGGCGTGACCAATTACTGCGTGGTTCAAAGCAATTTAAAGGATATGAGCATCCTGTTACTGTTGTGCAATTGGTTGCGGTTGATGCTAACGGTAAATCTTTATATAAAAATCCACTCTGGTTAGGACTCGCTGGTGAACGACGTAATGAAATCACAGCATTAGAAGCGTATCACTATTACGATAGACGCTATGACATTGAACACTACTTTCGTTTTGATAAAGACAAACTGTTATTTGACCGATACCAAACACCGGATGTTAAGCACGAAGAAGATTGGTGGCGGATGACAGCATTAGCGTATACGCAACTTTATCTAGCGAGGAATCTTGCCCCGATTTTACCGAAAAAATGGGAGCGGTATTTGCCGAGCTTCCAAGTGGATAACGAAAAACCATCAATAACTGCGACCCCTTCACAAACGCAACGGGGTTTTTCTACGGTGCTTGATACCGTTGGCACGCCTGCTAATCTCTGCAAACCACGCGGTAATCCGCAAGGCAGAACCAAAGGTGATACGCAGGGGAAACGCACGCGACATCCTGCTATTTTCAAAAATAGCAACTCAAAAATTAAAACGATTCAGAGGACTGAAGAAAAGACGCAAAACTCAGACCCTGAAAAAATAGAGGATTTGATTGGGATAGTAAAATCATGGTTGGATAAAATAAATTTTACACCTGAGCAATTCTACGAATTGCTGCAAAAAACAGCTTAAGATTTAGAAACTCACATTTTTTGATTATTGTCCTAACTGGCAAGGGATTTTATTTATCCAAAGTCCAAAATATTGTTCGAAAAAATATAGGGAAATCATCAAGCAAAACAAGCTGATTGGTTCAATGAGCAGAAAGGCTAATTGTTGGGATAATGCCATTGCAGAAAGTTTTTTCCATACCCTAAAAACGGAACTTGTGCATGTGAATGATTACACAACACGCGCTGAAGCAAGGCAAAGTCTTTTTCAGTATATTGAAGGCTATTACAATCACAGAAGAATGCATTCAGCTATTGACTACAAGACCCCTGTTGCGCTTGAATGTGCTGCGTAAAATCGAAAAAAAATGTGTCCGGTAAAGTGAGGGAAGATCAACTTGCTAGGAAAACGTCCATCGTATTTTTTCACCAACTCAAGCCCTTGCTCCCTTGACAGCAAGCCTCTGCGAATATGTAAAGACGCAATATCAGTTGCCCTGGAAAATCCAAATTTTAAAAATTTAAAATAGTCATGGATGCCCGTTTGATGATTGTCTAAATTTTCATAATTAACAATGGAACCCTCTACCAATTGACCATTATTACAGTTAAAACCATACGCCTGAGCAACCAAAGAATTACGATACCCATCCCAAGGCTCAAAATAGCCAAGAAAAATACCTGTAACACCAACGTCGCTCAAAGCAGCATCATCAGGATAAGTATAAAGCAGCAAATCTTTTTTCTGGATATTGTATAAATCCAAATCGGTAACGCGCATTCCTAGCAAACCGCCAAACTCTTCCAACCAACGTCGATTTAACACTCGCTCTTCTTTTGCAAGCTCTGGACCGCCATATTCATTTTGCGAGTTCTCACCCCAAATAATGAGGGGAATACGATAGTTAACTGCCACTTGAATAGGTATTGTAAAGATACCAACATGCTCAGGCCATGAAATATCGCCAACCTCTAATAAACCAATGCGATTCAGCTTTCTTCGAACCTTTGGATTTGGTGAAGCCTCAATATAATCAACACCCAGTTCTTTAATATTCTGAATATTTTTTTTACCCACCTCAGATACATCACATGTCGTTGACGTCACACACAGAGGATTCATTCCGTATTCCAACATTTTAATGACTTGATAGGTGCTGTCTTTTCCCCCACTAACTGGAATAATACAGTCCCAGTTTTCTCCATTTTTCGATCGATACCGATCGAGAATTGACAATAATTCTTTTTTACGCTGGCCCCAATTAACTTGCTTGCGATTATGATAGTTCTGGCAAGCATCACATACACCTGCATCATCGAAGGTAAGATCTGGCTTCGTTTCAGGTAATAAGCAATTGACACAATATCGAATCATCGACCTCCCCTTATCTTTTTTCTAAAAGAAACCATGTGATATCATCTTGAGGAAAATGATTGTCCCGATGATAAGAAAAACCGTAATCAACGAGCTGGAGGTTTGGATAAGCATCCAACATTTCGCCGCAAAAATCTCGCTTAAATAATTTGTTATCATGCCCACGATAAGGGATGCTTACTGGCGATGGATTATAGTACTCAGCCAAACAAATATAACGATCACTCGCCTCATAAATTACTTTATATGCTTTTTCCAAAAAATCCGGATTGATATGTATTAATAAACCCTTACTCAAAACAAAATCATATTTATTTTTTGGAGAAAAATTTAAAATCGATTCAATATAGACATTTTCACAACCCAAAGATTCTAAATGCTGCTTAGCATTTGGGTTAATTTCTACCGCAGAAAATTTTGCGCTCGGCAATAATTTTTTCATTGCCATAATATTCATACCAATATTAGCACCATACTCTAATACTGACTCAATCTTTACCGTCGATGAAAAAATTTTACTAAAAAACTGAATATTACTCACCAGAAGCTGTATTGACCGATTCCTCTGAATATAACTATCCGAAAAATCTTCTGTCCAAAACACTTCCTGTTCACTTTGATATTTCATAAATCCTCCAAACTATATTAAAATGGGTTTAAATTGCTAATAAGCTCCCCCTACTCTAAATATCCATTTAAGCATATTATTGCATTATTTATGCTTAGACGCTAAGATACTGAATTCATTAAGTGTATCTGATCTATAAAAAGTAATCGACTATAAATTCTTTACCCTTCTTACTGACTGACGTTTGAATTGCTGGCACAAGCTTTTCCCAATCAATCATCGCACGATTATTTTGATCAAAATAACCTTTCAAAATAGAACAACGTTTAGATAAAGACCGCTCTGCTTCATCAGACAATTTTTTCAACCCAAAATCCACTAAAATCATTGGCTTATTCGACATACAAGCTGTCCGGAACGTTGTGCTAGCGACATAATCACAAAGCAAATAATCTGCCTCATTAACTGCGCTCTCGAATGATTCGTAAGATATTTTAATACCCAAATCTTTTTCGAAATACTGGGGCATCTTAACAGGGCTCTCGGGATGTGGCTTTAATATCACGTCATATCCCAATTCTTTTAAAAAGGACGATAAACGTATTTGCCAATCAACGGCCGTTTGATTACTCATAAAATCAGCCGCACAACCAACGCGCTCACAAGGATAAATGGTTATAAAAAATAAAATCTTCTTGGCGTGACTCGATTGTATATTTGATGCAGATCCAACTGAACAACGTACACTTTTATCTTGTACATGATCGAATTCAACTTTACACAGGTCTTTTCGACAAACCGTTTCTAAACGGCCTGCCTGTTTTTTTGAAAACGTTACAAATCGATCACACGTTAAAAACTCAACAAAGTTAATATAGTCTAAATCACAAATATGAGAGTAGGCATGCCCCCCCGCATGATCAAATGAAGTAACGAATCCACCACGTTCTCTTACAACAATCGCGAGCATTCTTGACCAGGGAGACCCACCTGTATTCGACCATAAATTTAACGGTAAATCGTTTCTCTTTTTTAACAAGGCAATATGCGTCCTGATCCTGCAAATGCTTTTCTCCAATACCTCCGTGATATACCGCGTAAATACTGCAGGACATGACAAATTAAAATGTCTAAACATTTTCTCATTCAATAGAGCCAGTTTGCCCAACCATTCTCTTTCTGTATCAGATAGAGACTCATCAACCCCTGAAAGCGGATGAAAAAAAGCATTGTCCCTTTTAAAAATAACCCGTTGAGAACCAAACCTCTTTCTCCAAGCTTGAACGAGTGGTTGCGTGGTTGACGTAATAACATCATCTTTATAATTAACTGTACGCAAGGTTCTCCGTGAGATACCTTCGCAGTGACTCATCAATATATCTCGGGTAAAGCGCAATGGTAAACGCCATCGATTTAGCGGTGCAGGACCTCTTTCTAAACAAGAAACATAAGGGTCCTCAAAGAGGTAATTTTCTGTTTTTAGGTACTTTAATAATGAATAACGTTGGCCAAGCTCTATTGTATAACTGTCGGTAGAAGCTTTGGAGTAAAGCAGTGCAGCCTGAAACATATTTATAGATAAATTTATAAATTTGGGAGTAAGCACCTCAATACACTGCGATACCTCCTTATTATCCGCGCGTAAAACTTGAAGGAAATCGGCTAACTCATTAAACAAATGCGAGCGATATGCTCTGGTTTCAGAAATTTTTACAGGCCAATAAAAATCTTCAATGCCTGATTCATTAAATTTAGTATGATTGAAAGATAAATCTAGAACTTTCGTTTTTGCTGTAACCACGCTATCGGACTCCGAATACCAACCATCTCACCATCAATCTTTTCCTTTTCAAACCCGGATTATGGGAGCTTTTCAGCGGGTGACTTCATCTCTTCTCCTAGCGAGGCAGACACTGGATTGCCTGGCCTGATATTTTAACCACTTCCACAGGATTTTCAATATTCAGGGGATTCTACTCATCATCCACTACTTGCTTTCTTTCCCATGCAGCATGGGTACGAACACGACAGAATCATAACTTGTTGTTTCATAATTGTTTTTCTGGCGAACAACGAGCTGTAGCTCTTGCCACACCAACTGCTCACCGATGGGAATAACCAAACGGCCACCCGCTTCACTGAGCTGGTCCATCAGGGCTTCAGGCACCTCAGGCGCCGCTGCTGTGACAATAATACCATCGTAGGGGCCATGTTCAGGCCAATCCAGGTAGCCATCGCCATACAGGGTGTTTATATTGCTTAAGTTTAATTGTTGAAATCGTGATTCCGCTTGCTTCAATAACGGTTTAATGCGTTCTACTCTATAAACTTCATTGGCGAGTTGCGATAGAATTGCAGCTTGATAGCCAGAACCTGTTCCAACTTCTAAAACCTTATGAACCTTTTCACGCTGCCCCATCATTAATTCTGTCATCCGTGCCACTAATGAAGGCTGCGAGATAGTTTGACCACAATCAATAGGCAAAGCCTCGTCTACATGAGCAAAATTTTCTTGATGTGAACCGACAAACTGCGCACGTGGCGTCGCTGCCACAGCATTCAAAACTGCTTTATTTTTGACACCCGATAGCTCGCAGAGCTCTGCGAGTTGCTCATCCTTGGCGCTCATATATATTCCTTAGTTAAATTTGCTCACCAGCAAAAATTGCGGCACGCTTCAAGCGATCAACCACTTGTTGCTGGCCGATTAAAAATAAGGTTGCATCGATTGGAGGCGAGACGGTATTTCCTGTCACCGCAACGCGAATTGGCTGAGCTAATTTCCCTAACTTTAAGCCACTTTCTTCGGCCACATTAATGATGACTTGATGAATGGCCTCTTTATCCCAATTCGTTAATGCAGCGATACGATCGTGTGTGATTTTTAACGCTGCAGCGATGTCGGGCGTTAGATGTTTACGTGCTGCTTTTTCATCATAACCTGTCAAATCTTGATAAAAATAAATGCTACGCTCTGCCATCTCTTCCAAAGTTTTTGTGCGCTCAGCTTGCAACGCAACCACTTGCTCTAAACTCGGACCCTGATGATAATCGACACCGAGTTTTTTTAACTGATCTCCCAAAGGCTCAGCCACTAAAATCGGACTCAACGTTTTCATGTAATGTTGATTTAACCAAATAAGTTTTGATGGATTAAACGCAGCCGGCGAGCGACTAATAGCATTGACATCAAAATATTGAATCATCTCATCGCGTGAAAAAATTTCTTGATCGCCATAAGACCAACCCAACCGCACTAAATAATTTACCAATGCTTCCGGCAAATATCCTTCTTGACGATATTGCAATACGCTGACGGCACCATGACGCTTCGATAGGCGTTTACCATCAGGACCTAAAATCATCGGGACATGCCCATACTGTGGCAATTCCGCGCCTAATGCTTTTAATATATTGATTTGCCGCGGCGTATTATTGATATGATCATCACCACGAATCACATGAGTAATTTTCATATCCCAATCATCAACTACCACTGTTAAATTGTAAGTGGGTGTACCATCGGTACGCGCAATGATTAAGTCATCTAACTCATTATTACTAATCGTGATCGTGCCTCGAATCATGTCTTCAAAAGTCACCATACCTTCTTTGGGATTGCGAAAACGAATGACATAAGGCTCATTAGATTCTCGTGGTGATAAATCACGACAATGACCATCATAGCGCGGCTTTTGCTTTTGCTTTTGCTGTTCAGTACGCAAGGCCTCCAAACGTTCTTTCGTGCAATAACATTTATAAGCATGACCACTATCCAATAATTGTTGGATAACATCACGATAACGGTCAAATCGATGGCTTTGATAATAAGGCCCTTCATCATAATCAAGGTGTAACCATTCCATGCCTTGCAAAATGGCATCCATCGATTCTTTTGTTGAGCGCTCCACGTCAGTATCTTCGATACGAAGAATAAATGTACCCCCGTGCTTGCGAGCAAACAGCCAGCTAAACAATGCTGTGCGAGCACCTCCTACATGAAGATAGCCTGTTGGGCTTGGAGCAAAACGAGTGCGAACAGTCTGGTTGTGAAGTAAATTTGACATCGCCATAGCATACACTATTCATTAAACGTTCGAAATGATATGATTTGCCGCATGTTAGAACGCGATATTAACAAGGACTTACTCGACGCCGTCATAGGAAATCATTTCCACACGGTGAAGCGACTCTTAGAACAAGGTGCTGACCCAAATTATTTCGAAGATGATGCACAAATTCGTCCATTACATTTTGCCGCACTCTATAATTCACCCGACGTCATTCCACTGTTAATTATGGCGGGTGCCGACATTCAGGCAACCACTGAATATAACGACACACCCTTAATGATTGCAGAGCGCCATGAACACCCTGATGTCGTTCAAGTGTTAAAACGATTTTATGGTGTTAAAGTTGACCACGAAACGAAACAATAAACATTGATTTGCATTATGTTGTGTGAAATACTGGCGGTATTTTTTTGTGGATACTATAGAGACAACTCATGAAAAGCAGGCTCATTGTATTATTAGGATCATTTGCGTTTTTTTTCGGTACAGTCGCCTTAGCCGGTGGCGAAGTACCACCACCCCCTTATGCCAATGGACCTTATCATGGTCTTTATTTCGAAATGAATTTTGGATACGGCAAAGTTCACCAAACTTTATCAAATGATCTTTACACTCACAACAAAGGTTTTACATGGAATTTAGATGCAGGATTTCAATTTACTCGAAATTTCGCATTTGAAGCTGGTTATATTTCGTTGCCTAAAGTAGAAGGCCGTTTAGGTTACCATGCGGACGCTTGGTATATGGCATTTAAAGGTATTTACCCTGTTACAAGCAATTTTAGTGCGTTCGGTAAATTAGGATTTGCCGACAGCTCAAGAAATGGCCCCTTACTTTTATTAGGCGGTATCGGCTTGGCTTATAACTTCAGCCCACAAATCGCAATTACTGCCCAGCTATTAAATATTTTTGGCTCGACTCGATTGCCAAATACTTTCATGGGAACTGCGGGTATTAGCTATAAGCTCATTTTATAGCGCCAACTCCTTAATTGAATTTGCTAGACCCTAGCAGTTTCAAGCCATAGTTTAAATAGCCCATGTTCACTTTGCCCAGATGCTAACCAACGCACACCTTGTACGCTGTTCATTGCATTCGGATAACTCATCCATGGCTCAATACAAAAAAAAGGCTTTTCCGGCATTGTGTAAAGCTGAATGTATGGAAATAAATCGGGATCCTCAACACCTTCTGCAACCATATGAAGCACATCCCCACTTTGATAATGTAATGTAGCCTCCTTATTCTGCCCCACTCGGGTCAACTGTTCATTAACATCGGGATCCGTTATCTTAGCAGGTAATGCAAATAGCGGTTTTTCGCCCACAATATCTGTATAGTCTGTGTTGTAAACGAATCGTCGTGTCGGATGATAATTAACGGTGACTTCGCTTTTTCCCGCGCCTGGCTTTGCCACCTGAAAATAAGGATGAAACCCAGCATAATACGGCATCGGCTTATCGCTTAAGTTAACATAACTCTGATGGCAGATTAATTTATTATGCGTTATCTCATAACGAAGTTTTATTTCAAACTTGAATGGATACATTTTCTGCGTTCGCTCATTGTCACGCAAAATTAACGTCAGTTGATCGCGGCTTTGATTCTCAACCGACCAAGGCTCAAACCACGAAAAACCATGAATGGGCAGCTCATATTGTTTACCATCATATAAATAAACTCCTTTTCTTTCTTGGCGTTTCAGGCGCGCAACAACAGGAAAACAAAAGGGAAATCCACCTCGCAAATCGGTCACTTCCTTTTCCCAAAAAGTATCATGAAGATATAACAACTCCCGATCACCCATTTGTATCGACGAAATCATGCCTCCGTACTCAGGAACAAATAGCGCCTTTGTTGACCCTGTTGTATCGATGATTTCTATGGATTCAATAGCTTGATACTTCGCCATGATGTAGGTTGCCCCCCCTTAACATAACCATGAAGTAAAAACAAAAATCGTATCAAGATAATGCCAATAACCACGACAAAAGTCATGTAAACATTATATTTTACGAAGATAAACTTCTTCTACAGAATGATCCTGGCCTTTTTTCAAAATGAGCTGAGCCCGATTTTTAAAGGGTACAATATTTTCCAGTAAATTTACCTCGTTGATCTCGCGCCAAACGCGCTCAGCAAACTTAACCACTTCTTCTTTATTCATTTTGGTTAAATAGTGAAAATAGGCGTTGGGATCCTGAAATGAACCCTCACGAAACGATGTAACGCGATCCACATACCACTGTTTGATAACATCGGTTTGAGCATCCACAAACAATGAAAAATCAAAAAAATCGGATACGAATAGCTGTGTTTTCTCAGCCGGCCGCTTCATTCCCGTTTGCAATATATTTAATCCTTCTAAAATAACAATATCGGGCTGATCGATGAGAGCAAATTCATTTGGGATGATGTCGTACGTATGGTGCGAATAAATGGGTATTTTTACATTACGTTTACCCGATTTAATATCGTTCAACACCTCCAACAAGTGCTGCGTATTGTAACTTTCTGGAAAGCCTTTTCGCTGCATTAAATTCTCAGCTTCCAACTTTTTATTGGGATATAAAAAACCATCGGTTGTGATAATTTCAACACAAGGATGATTCGGCCAGCGTGACAATAAAGCTTGCAAGACGCGTGAGGTTGTACTCTTACCAACCGCAACACTTCCAGCAACCCCAATGATATAGGGCACCTTGGGCTCGGGGGTTCCTAAAAACTTGCCCGTTGCGTCATATAAACCTTGCCGCGCAATAACGTACAAACTCAACAACCGGGACAACGGAAGATAAATGTCCTTTACTTCACTCAGTGAAACCGCTTCGGTTTGACCGTGCAACTTTTTCAAATCTTGCTCGGTCAACGTCAGTGGCGCATCTTGTCTAAAATCGCACCATTGTTTACGAGTGAATTTCAAATAAGCAGTTAACATCAAATGGCCCCTTGAAAGCTCCATTATTCGTGCAACAGACGATTAGGTCAAATACCTTCTATCCATTCGTTGGGCAGTCTATAATCAACAGGATGAAGAACCAACTTTATCTAATTTTCAGCATCCTTTGCATTTGCCTCTGCACATCAGCATGGGCACAATCTGTTCAATCGGGAAATACACTCGAAGTTCAAATCACAGGTTTACCAAGAGAGCCTCTTGAAAACGCTCTTACTGCGCTAACCAATAGACAAAAGCTCATTAAAGATCGTTTCGACGCGGCAATGGTCATGCGCTTTTATCACAGCATTCCTAAAGAAATTAAAGCAGCTATTGCACCCTATGGTTATTTCAAACCACACATACATTCTTACATTCATCGAAACGGTCATTTTTGGTCTAGCCGTTTTGTTGTGGATCCTGGCCCACAAATGAAGTTTACGACCCTCGACCTCCAAATTACGGGCCCCGGCAGCCAAAATCGTATTTTTAAACGTCTTTATGCAAAATTTCCCGTGAAAGTTGGGGATAATTTCAGCTCTGAGAAGTATGACACTGCAAAAGATGAGCTTTTTACCGTTGCTCAAGCACACGGCTACTTTAGAGCAAAAATGATTAAAAGCGCGGTCTATGTAAATTTAAGCACGTACGAGGCACATGTCGTTATTCACTTTGCCACCGGTCCCCGTTTTTATTTTGGAAAAACTTCCTTTTCGCACACACCTTTTAATCTTTCTTTTTTACGTCGCTTTTTACGATACAAACAGGGCGAGCATTATCGACAAAGTAAAGTCACTCACACACGCGAGGATTTGGCCAATAGTAATTATTTTCAGCAAGTCATCGTGACACCAGAACCGAATAACGCGACTGATCTTAAGGTCCCGATTAAAGTTACGCTGAACCCTCAACCGAAGAAGCAATACACGTTTGGATTGGGATACGGAACCGATACAGGTGTGCGCGGTTTAATTGGCATCGATTATCGTTGGATTAATCAATGGGGACATCGTTTTAGCACTTACGCTCGGGGCTCTCAAAAAAATAGTCAAGCGGTAATAAGTTATTATATCCCTGGGCACAACCCAGCGACCGATCAGTTCATCTTCACAGGAGGTTATTTAAATCAAAATCAAATTACTGGAAGAGGTAATAGCGGGCGCATTAGCTTTATTTATCAGACTGAATTTTTTGGGTGGCAGCAAAGCTTTTCACTAACTTATCTTAAAGAACGTTACAATTTAGTGAATTTGCCAAAAACAAACACGACTCTTCTTTATCCCGCCTATACCATACAACGCATTCGAACAGATAATCGACTCCACCCCAAACACGGCTACAGCATCGTAGGACAAATCATCGGCGCAAGTAAAAATGTTTTATCCAAAACCAGCTTCGTGCACACTCGGCTTGATTCAAAATTTCTATTTACTTTATTCAACTCCACGCGTTTTCTAATCCGAGGGACTATTGGTCACACCAATATTACAAACTTAGTACGCCTGCCCTTATCCTTGCAGTTTTTCGCCGGTGGCGCACAAAGTCTTCGAGGATTTGGCTATAATACCATAGGACCAGGCCGTTATATATTTGTAGGCAGTTTTGAAATACAACAAAAAATAAAAGGCAACTTTTATCTCGCAGCCTTCACCGATTTTGGTAACGTGACCGATGATCTCTCTGGTGATAAATTAAAAGTGGGAATAGGACCAGCGATCGTCTGGCTTTCACCCATCGGAATGTTTGAATTGAGCGTTGCAAATGCAATTAGCCAACCTAACAAACCGTGGGTGATTCAATTTTCAATGGGACCAGCAATATGATTCGATGGATAATAGGGATTTTAATTACGGTGTCTGCGCTTATTATTATAAGTGTCGCACTTTTATTTTCGCCTGTTGGCTTAAAGATAACATTAAGTATCGCCCAAAAGTTTGTACCTGGAGAATTGCAATATAAAACGATTTCCGGTCCACCCATTGGCCCCATCACCGTCACTGATCTATCCTATCACTATAAAGACACATCTATTTATATCAAGAAACTTCATTTCCAATGGCGGCCCAATCGACTTTTACAAGGCAGATTAGATATTAAAAAGCTAAGCGCTACCGGCGTTAACATTACATTGCCCTCCAAAGGAAACTCTACACAATTTACCGCGCCCAATTTTACGTTACCCATTGAATTACACATTGGTAAAGCCATTATTCATGACATCAAAATCGGTCAATCGAAAGATCAATATCCTGTGCACATTGATATGTTAAAACTAAAGGCAGAAATAACGGCCAAGAAGTTACATATCAATGTGAATGGCCACTTGGAAAAACCCTATCCATTGAAAGTCCGTTTAGTAGCAGATGGGACGATGAATCATTATCATCTGAAGCTAATCGCACAAAGCCATGACATTAATTGGACTATCACGGGTGAAGGTGGGCAACAATGGATCCACCTTCAAACACACGAAGCACGCACACTGGGCGGCAGCTTAAATGGCGATGTGGTTTTTCATTGGTCGCCTTCTTCACAATCGAAAATTAATCTAAATATTCAACACCTCAACGTACGAAAATTTTATAAAAACTGGCCAACCGATTTAACGTTCAAATTAATCAGCGAGGGTCAGCTACAGTCAGGACAACTAACTTTTTCTTTAGATTCACACCTACAAACACCTGGCGCAAGCATCCAAGTCTCAGGGACTCATGATCGCCAGTGGAATATTCATTGGAAAATTTCTGCAACACAATTATCAACGATAGTAGCTAATTACTCAGGCTCGCTTCATGGTGAAGGCACCATCAAAGGAAATACGAAAAGACCCATTTGGAACGGAAACTTAACTGGAACCAACGTAACTTTATTCAATTATCATATTGATAAACTGAACGCCGAATGGTTTGTTGATCTTAGTTATCAGCGTTCTTCACATATTATGTTTAAATCAACTCATTTGGAAACACAACATATACTCTTATCTACATTTAATGTGAGCGCGATAGGGCGACCGCATGCACACAAAATAACAGCGCAAATTACGTTGAGTGAGCCGAATGCAGGCATCACGCATGTCAACTTAACTCTCAATGGAGAATTACTGAAAAATATTTGGCGCGGTCAATTAACGCAATTTAACATTCAGTCTAAAGTATTAGGCCAATGGCACTTATCCAATCCCGCACAGTTGCAAATCTCATCAGCACGCATGACCACAACCCCCATTTGCATACACTCATCACGCGGACGTGCTTGTTTACAAGGCGGCTGGTCTAAAAATAAGGCTTGGCAAACTACATTTACAGCAACAGGGGTTAACATAACTCCCCTTCTTTCCTTATTGAAACTGGATTTTCATGTTCGCACCCCCGTAAACATTGATGCCAAAGCAACTGGCCAAGGTCAAAAATTCAATCATGCAACGCTCACCATGAAATTTGGACGTGGCAGTCTCCATTCTCCTGCCCAAACAAACCATGCAGAATTGCATTTTATAAATGGCACTCTAACAGCCGTATTAGATTCAACTGGCCTTAATGCAAACCTACAATTACATCTATCTGCACGCGATACCATCCATGCACGAATCTTATTGCCGGGTTATGCCATTACCCAATCCTTGAATTCAAGTCAGCCGGTTCAAGGTGTTATTACCATAAATACTAGTGATTTAAGATTACTCCAACAATTTATGCCAGATATCATTCAAGCAAAAGGTCAACTATTGGCGAACCTTAACATCGGTGGGACCATCTCTCACCCTAAACTCAATGGCCAAATCAAATTACAACAAGGCAGCGCTCAGATACCCCAGCTCCGACTCACTCTCACTAAAGTTACTATCAATCTAACTGCGGTTGCTTCGACTATAAAATACAGTGTTGAAGCCTATTCACAAAATAAATTGATTCAAATTAGCGGCACAACGCAACTCGACACTCCAGGCAGATCCACACATCTTACGGTTCAAGGTAATGACGTATTAATTATGAATACACCTGAATACCTTATTTATGTAACAGCAGCATTGACTGTTGATATAAAAGGCCACCAAATTCAGATCGGCGGTACAATTACCATACCACGTGCCGATTTAAAACCCTTGACTCTTAGTGGGGCTGTATCACTTCCAGAAGATGTTGTCTTCGTTGGGCCTACAGTCAAAAAACAAGAAAAATGGTATCTCACTACTAACGTGAAAATTATTATTGGTGATAACGTGATGGTCGATTCGCATGGATTAACGGGCCGCTTAACAGGACAGATCGTTATTGTTAAAACGCCAGCTCACACGTATATCGTGAATGGCAAAATCGGTATTATCGACGGTGTTTACACTACTCATGGCAAGACACTGATTATCGAGCCTGGATCAATGATTACTTTTACACAAAGCCCTTTGAAAAATCCAAATTTAAATATTCGCGCTGTCAAAAAAGTTAAAGCCATTCCACAATCCGCTGTACAAGCCCCATCATTTGGCACTATTACTGTAGGGCTTAACATTCAAGGTACCCTAAGGCACCCTAACGTCAGCCTATTCTCTTCTTCACCCAATTTATCGCAAGCCGACATCTTATCGTATTTATTATTCGGACACCCATCAAATTCCAATACACCCTCCAATGTATCATTCCTTTTAGAAGCCATCGACACACTTAACTTAGGTGGTGGCAAAGGATCACCGGGCGGAATCGCCGATCAAATTTCACAGGGATTAGGATTAAGTGAGTTTGGTATCGAATCTCAAACAACATTGGATGCTCTCGGCACACCCTTAGGCACTGAGCAAAGTGCTTTCGTCGTCGGACGCTATATATCACCACGAATTTATGTCCGTTACAGTCGTGGTCTCGTCATTCCTATTAATATCGTGCAAGTTCGCTATTTATTTGGAAACAATTGGGCGATACAAACAGACTCTAGCTCGCTTGGAAACGGTGTTGATGTCCTTTACACGATACAAAAAAATTAAGGAGTATTGGGGAATTTCAATTGTGCCATAGTGATTGAGGTTACTGTTTTGCAGGCTTAAGTACCATGGAGGTACTTGGCAGCCAAGGATGGCTACTCCCGAAAAGCAGTATCCTCAATCACTATAAGCAAGCAACCGAAATTCATTTAAACGACTTGTTCCGCTGCAAAATCAACACGACTTCGCAACCACCATAGCAACAATAATGCAGGCATACCAATCAAAAAAGTCGAAAAATAAAACAAAGCCCAACCCATATAATCGACCATCACAGCAGCCTCTGGCCCAACAAAAACACGACCCACCGCAGATAACGCTGAAAACAACGCATACTGTGTCGCCGTATAACGACGATTACACAAACTCATTAAAAAAGCTACAAACGCAACGGTACTCAAACCACCACAAAAATACTCAACAAAAACAGCACTCACCATCAATACATAACTCTTCCCTACTAACGCGAGCACCATGTAAGCTAAATTAGAAACTGCCTGCAACAATCCAAAATACATTAATGAACGAAACAACCCCAGGCGGCGCATAAGCAATCCGCCCACTAAACTACCCACCAAGGTTGACGCCAGCGCTGTGACTTTATAAATGGTCCCGATTTCTAGTAAATTGAACCCAACCCCACGAATTAAAAAAGGTGTATTTAAAGATAAGGCAAAGGCATCGGTTAACTTATAAATGACTATAAAAATTAATACTGCAATTGCTTTGTCACGCCTGAAAAACTCACTAATCGGTTGAATAACTGCTTTCGTGATTGTCTTAGGAGCCTCTACAACCTGCTCGGGTGACGGAGCCCATAGCGTTACTACTATCTCAATGCCGATTAATGCTGCCATGATTAAATATGTCCAACGCCATCCAATTTCTGCCGCTAAAATTAATGCAACTGCACCAGACACGATAATCGCAATGCGATAACCAAACGTATTAAACGCAGCACCTAAACCCCGTTCTTTGATATGAAGCACATCTGTTCGATAAGCGTCGATAGAAATATCTTGTGAGGCTGAGAAAAACGCCACGACTAAGGCAACCCAAGCCAAAACCCATGCGTGAGTTCGTGGATTCAGAAAGGCCATTGTGGCAAGCCCAATCACCAACAAGACCTGCATCATTAAAATCCATCCGCGTCGACGCCCCATACCAAATAGGCTGAATCGATCCATAATTGGCGCCCATAAAAATTTATACACATAAGGTTGTCCGACCAGCGTTAAAGTCCCTATCGTCAACAAACTAACGCCCGCCACGGTATACCAAGCCTGCAAGGTGGAGCCAATGAGAGCCAGAGGCAATCCGGATGAAAAGCTTAATAGCAAAACCGCCATGAGACGGGGATTCGCAAAATGATTCTCTTTGCGCTCCTGCTCGGGCATCTCTATCAACTCCTTACGTGTTGTTAAACTACTTGAAAGTGTATAAGCGGATGAGCCAAGGTGTAAACCCCTTTTCACGATGCGACAAAACGAGTAAAATGCGATCAAATATTAATCAATTGAGCGGGGAACAGCCCTTGAGCATCAGCATCTTTGACATCTTTACGGTAGGTATTGGCCCTTCAAGCTCTCATACTGTTGGGCCCATGCGAGCGACAAAGGATTTCATCAGTCAGCTAGAAAGCGATCTCAATACAGTCCATCGCATTTCAATTACTCTCTACGGGTCACTCGCTTTTACCGGACGTGGCCACGGAACAGACAAGGCACTCATGATGGGATTGCTAGGCGAAGCTCCAGAATCCGTCAACCCAGACAGTATTCCTTCTATTATTGCCGCTATTTCAAAGAACAAGAAAATTGCGTTGTTGCATCGACACTCGATTTCATTTTCTCCCGAAACCGACATTCTGTATAACTATGAACAAATCTACGACTTTCATCCCAATGCAATGAAATTTGTTGCGTTTGATAGCGACGAAAAAATCATGAAGGAGACGATGTATTATTCCATCGGTGGCGGTTTTATTGTGAATGAAAACGATACCTTAGCAAACACACCAACGGCTGATGAAGATTTACCTTACCCCTTCCAAACCGCCGCTGATTTACTGGCACACTGTCATAAAAATTCAATGACAATTGCAGATGTGATGCTTGAAAATGAAAAAACATGGCGAACCGAAGAAGAAATCAAAGCGGGATTACTCGACATTGCAGCCGTGATGGAAGCATGCATCGAAAAGGGATGCCATACAGAAGGTGAACTCTCCGGACAATTAAGAGTGCGACGTCGCGCGCCGGCATTACTAAAAAAACTTATTCAGCGCGGCGATCCTAATGCACAACACCCTCAAACCATGAATTGGTTAAATCTCTATGCGATGGCGGTGAATGAAGAAAATGCTGCCGGCGGTCGCGTAGTCACAGCGCCCACCAATGGTGCTGCAGGTATTATTCCTTCCGTTTTAAAATATTATAAAAACTTTTGCGTGGAAGTGAGTGAGTCTGGCATCATTAATTATTTATTAACAGCAGGCGCTATCGGACTTTTATACAAAAAAAATGCATCGATTTCTGGTGCCGAAATGGGATGTCAGGGTGAAGTCGGCGTTGCTTGCTCTATGGCAGCAGGGGCATTAGCCGCAGCATTAGATGGCACCGTGTCACAAGTTGAAAACGCCGCTGAAATTGGTATGGAACATAATTTAGGATTAACGTGCGACCCTGTCGATGGATTAGTCCAAATCCCATGTATTGAGCGCAACGCAATGGGAGCTGTGAAAGCAGTTAATGCTGCACGACTGGCGCTCGCAGAAGACGGCGATCATAAAGTGACTTTAGATATGGTTATCAACACCATGCGAGAAATTGGAAAAAACATGAATACCATGTACAAAGAAACTTCAAAAGGCGGCCTGGCTGTTGCCGTTAACATTACCGAGTGTTAAGTTAAGAAGACGATTTAATATACATTCGAATGGCCGTGCGGTATTCGCCGTTTGTGTAGAATTCATCAATAAGCCTTCCTTCTTCATGAAAGCCGCACTTCTCATAAATATGAATCGCTGCTTCGTTGTGTTGATCCACTATAAGATAAACTTTATGCAAATTAAGAACGTTAAAAGCATATTTCAATGCTAGCTTAGTAGCCGCTGTGGCATAGCCTTTCCCTGATTGGCCAGGAGAAATAATGATGGCAAATTCACAACGTCGATGAATGAAGTCGATCTCTGTCAATTCAACGAAACCTAACTTCTCATTCTGATCATCTTTTATAATAAACCTTCTTTCATATTGATCATGTATGTGCTTAACATACAGCTCTTCGGTTCTTTAAAAACTCAGTCAACTATTGACTCATATGCTTCTATAATAGAGTTATTCAGAAAGCTTGTTGGAATAATTGATTGAAGGTTTGAAATTTAGATAGAATTGTCCTGAGATTTTTATTTTTTTCTCTAAAAAACTGCTGTATTTCTTCAAAGACTGTACAAAACCGTAATGCGCAAAATATATTCTTGAATCCCTTCATCACACGCATACGTGATTTGATGCCTCGATGGGATTGCTCAATACGATTATTCAAATAGTTATTATCCCGATGGTCGGTATACTCACCAAAGACAGCTTGGATCGCAGGATAAAGGGCGGGCTCTTTATCAGTCGTGATTTGCTCAGGATAAATGCCACTCGTTTTAGCCGCCTGCTTGAAGAAGTTTTCTGCGGCCTGCTGATCTCGTACATCACTTAAATAGACATCGATCAAATCGCCCTTTTCATCAATCGCCCTGTAAAAATAACACCAACGGCCTTCAATACGTAAATAAGTACAATCGACGTGCCAACGGTCATTGGATTTTTGATACCGGCGTGCCCGTAATCTCATCCCAAGCGCCGGACCAAAACGATGCACCCAATTATGAACCGTTTGATGCGTTACATGAAAACCCCGCATCACCATTAACGCAACTACATCGTGGAGACTGACTTTAAACTGATAATAATACTGAACTACCGTCCTAACCACATCCGTTGGATACATGATAAAGTTCAACGCTGTGCCACTGCGTTGATTAAATTGCTTACCACAATCACTGCAAACAAACTGTTTATACCCTAAAGACGTCAGCTTTTTTAAACCCTTTGTAACACTTGAATCACAATGCGGACAATTCATACCGGTAGTCTCACTCAATCGTTCATTAAATGGACGAACAAAATACAGCATAGACTGAGATTTTACAAAACCGTAAATAAGCCCTATCGTTTTTCGTCAAAAACCATATATACTCTCTCGGTGGATTATCAACTAGAACAAAACGACGTTCATATCTGGCGGGCACATCTTGATTGGCCAAAAGATAAATTTGATGCTGCCTTTCAGCTTTTGTCCGAAGAAGAGCAGGCCCGAGCTGAACGTTTTGTTATAGAACAACATCGTGATCGATATATTGCTTCGCATGCTGTGCTTCATCAAATATTATCTCTTTACGTCAATTGTCCCCCAGAGAAGTTACAGTTTCACCAAAATGACCACGGGAAGCCCTATATAGCTAATTTACCGCTAGGCTTAAATTTACAGTTCAATATGTCTGACTCTCACGATTACGCTCTGTATGGTTTGAGGTTGGATGACGAAGTTGGTGTTGACCTTGAATACATGAAATCTAAGATTCGGGCTGAGGAAATTGCTAAACGGTTTTTCTCGCCAGATGAATACCGGGCGCTTCTTGATTTACCGCCTTCAGAGCGTTTGGAAGGGTTCTATCGTTGTTGGAGCCGAAAAGAAGCGTATATAAAGGCCATCGGTCAGGGATTGTCCTTTAATCTGAGCCGTTTCAGCGTGAGTTTAAAGCCAGATGGTTTAAGCTGTTTGCTTGAGGTCGATGGGAGTGCTGAATTAGCTCGGCAATGGAGGTTGGGTTCTGTTTCGGCCCCGGAGCATTTTCAAGCAGCCTTAGCTGTGGAGGGCGAGGTGAGAAAAATTAAGAACTTTGATTGGTCAAAGAGTTAGGTTTTAGTTGACATAGACGCGTGACTTGCGCACAATATCGAGCTTGATTTTTTGTATAGGCTGGCCGGTATGGTCGGATTTTGCTCGTCCAGTAGGCGCAGCCGCATAGGGCCAGGCAGGGCTATCCTAGGATGGTTGGGTTGCGACAGGGACGTCAGGAAAAATGTTGAGGAGGGGTTCCCGAGCGGTCAAAGGGATCAGACTGTAAATCTGACGGCTATGCCTTCGCAGGTTCGAATCCTGCCCCCTCCAACTCTAGGTGGCAGAGACTCGGCACTAGAAATAATGGTTACCGCGTTATTTCTAGTCTCTAGTTTCTAGTATCTAGAATGCGGGTGTAGTTCAACGGTAGAACCTCAGCCTTCCAAGCTGATGACGTGGGTTCGATTCCCATCACCCGCTTTCTAGAGACTAGGGTCTGTTGACAATTCGCTAGGCTATGGCGAAGATCGTTGTCAACAGGCCCTAGAAGCCCACATAGCTCAGGGGTAGAGCACTTCCTTGGTAAGGAAGAGGTCACCGGTTCAAATCCGGTTGTGGGCTCCGATCTGGCGGGCGGGTTTAATTTAAATTAAAGAATTCGGAGGTCATTTTCCATGTCGAAGGAAAAATTTGAAAGAGATAAGCCGCATATGAATGTGGGTACGATAGGTCACGTAGACCATGGTAAGACGACGTTGACGGCGGCGTTGACGACGGTATTGGCAAAGAAATATGGCGGTACGGCAAGTGCGTTTGATCAGATTGATAATGCGCCGGAAGAAAGAGCGCGCGGAATCACGATAGCGACGTCGCACGTTGAATACCAAAGTGAGAAGCGCCACTATGCGCATGTGGACTGTCCAGGACACGCGGACTACGTGAAGAACATGATCACGGGAGCGGCGCAAATGGACGGAGCGATTTTGGTTGTGAGCGCGGCGGATGGTCCGATGCCCCAAACGCGAGAGCACATTGTGTTGGCGAAACAAGTTGCCGTGCCGAATATTGTGGTTTTCTTGAATAAAGCGGACATGGTAGATGATCCGGAATTGCTAGAGCTGGTTGAGATGGAAGTGAGAGACTTGTTGAGCAGCTATGACTTTCCTGGAGATGATACGCCGATTATCGTGGGTTCAGCGCTGAAGGCGTTGGAAGGAGACACGAGTGATTTAGGAGTACCGGCGGTGTTGAAGCTGGTTGAGACGATGGACACGTACTTTCCGGAGCCGAAGCGTGATATAGACAAACCTTTCTTGATGCCGATAGAAGACGTCTTTTCGATTTCGGGTCGAGGAACGGTAGTCACGGGCCGAATTGAGCGCGGTATTGTGAAGGTTGGGGATGAGCTAGAGATTGTGGGAATACACCCGACGTCGAAGACGACGTGTACGGGAGTTGAGATGTTCCGTAAGCTGCTTGACGAAGGTCAGGCGGGTGATAATGTGGGTGTTTTATTGCGTGGTACGAAGCGAGAGGAAGTTGAGCGCGGTCAAGTATTAGCGAAGCCTGGCACGATTACGCCGCACACGAAATTTGAAGCGGAAATTTATGTGTTGTCGAAAGAAGAAGGTGGTCGTCATACGCCGTTTTTCAAGGGCTATCGGCCTCAGTTTTACTTCCGTACGACAGACGTGACGGGAGAGGTAGTGTTACCGGATGGAGTAGAGATGGTGATGCCTGGAGACAACGTGAAGGTAACGGTGACGATGATCGCACCGATAGCGATGGATGAAGGTGTGCGCTTTGCGGTTCGAGAAGGTGGCCGTACAGTGGGTGCCGGTGTCGTAACTAAGATTATTGAATAGATAAATTGAGCCGGCAATTCTGCGAAGCTAAAGGCTTTGCACCGGTGAATGCCCGTCAGGAAGGTGGGCAGGCATAGACAAATAAAAAATAAATGGGTGTAGGCCAGTAGCTCAATTGGCAGAGCGGCGGTCTCCAAAACCGCAGGTTGGGGGTTCGATTCCCTCCTGGCCTGCCAACAACACTGGTGGGATAGCTGATTGGGATTAAGAGGAAACTATGAATTCTAAAGCTACGGTGCAAGAAACGAAGCCGAGATTTGATTTTTTAAAGTGGTTATTAATTTTGGTGCTTCTCATTGGAGGCATCATAGCGAACTACTACTTTAGTAACACAGCTTGGGCGATACGTGCCGCTGTCGGCATTGTTATTGCCGTTGTTATATTATTTATTGCTTCGCAAACGGCGAAAGGCCGCAAAGCGTTGGGAGTGATTAAGGGTGCGAGAACGGAATTACGCAAAGTAGTATGGCCGACTCGTCAGGAAACTGTGCAAACCACTTTAGTGGTCGTGGCGATGGTTGTAGTAACTGCTCTCCTTTTATGGGGGATTGATAGTTTGTTCATGTGGGCCATCGGTTGGTTGACGGGACAAAGAGGATAATTGATGTCAGAGTCAGAACATAAAAAACGTTGGTACGTCCTTCATGCCTACTCGGGTTATGAAAACTATGTCGTTAAGGCGCTGCAAGAACGAATTAAATTAAAAGGCTTAGATGAAAAATTTGGCGAAATCATTGTCCCGACGGAAGAGGTTGTTGAAATGCGAGCGGGACAAAAGCGTAAAAGTGAGCGTAAATTTTTCCCGGGTTACGTGTTAGTACAAATGCAAATGGACGATGAGACCTGGCATCTTGTGAGAAGTGTGCCAAGGGTTTTAGGTTTTATCGGCGGAACTGCTGAAAAACCTGCGCCGATTAGCGATAAAGAAGCTGCTTCAATCTTACGACGCGTTGAAGAAGGGGAAACCAAACCGAAACCCAAAGTATTGTTTGAACCGGGTGAGGTTGTTCGTGTTATTGAAGGGCCATTTGCTGATTTTAATGGCGTTGTTGAAGACGTAAATTATGAAAAAAATCGTCTTCGTGTATCCGTACTTATTTTTGGGCGCTCAACACCCGTCGAACTAGAATTCGGCCAAGTTGAAAAAAACTAAATAAACATGGGGAGGGTGCTGAATTTAATTCAGCGTTCGTTTGAACCCAGAGGAAACAAAAATGGCAAAGAAAATATCTGCATATATTCGTTTGCAAATTAAAGCAGGCGAAGCAAATCCAAGTCCGCCAGTTGGCCCAGCTTTAGGTCAACATGGTGTCAATATTATGGAATTCTGTAAAGCATTTAATGCGGCAACTGACAAGATCGAGAAAGGGTTGCCCACTCCCGTTGTTATTACTGTTTATGCAGATCGCAGCTTTACTTTTGTTACAAAAACGCCTCCAGCATCCGTATTGCTGAAGAAAATTGTATTGAAGGGTAAAAAAGGCAGTGCAACACCTAACACAGAAAAAGTTGGAAAAGCTACTCGTGCGCAATTAGAAGAAATTGCGAAGATTAAAGAGCCTGACATAACGGCTGCTGATTTAGAGGCTGCTGTTCGCACTATTGCAGGTACGGCTCGAAGCATGGGTATCGAAGTGGAGGGAGTGGAATAATGGCACTGCAATCAAAACGAAGAAAAGCGATCCAAGAAAAGGTTCAGCCTGGAAAACAATACACGCTTGATGAAGCAATTAACCTCGTCAAGGAATGTGCGAGCGCAAAATTTATTGAAGGTGTGGATGTATCGATTATTTTAGGTGTAGATGCGAAGAAATCAGACCAAGGTGTGCGAGGTGCAACTGTGTTGCCCCATGGTACAGGCCGTGAAGTTCGTGTTGCTGTGTTTGCACAAGGTGCAAATGCAGAGGCTGCCCAAAAAGCGGGCGCAGATATTGTAGGTCTGGACGATTTAGCGGAAGACGTTAAAAAAGGCAAGATGGACTTTGATGTGGTTATTGCAACGCCGGACACCATGAAGGTGGTTGGACAGTTGGGTCAAGTGTTGGGTCCGCGCGGATTAATGCCTAATCCTAAAGTAGGAACGGTTACGACCGATGTGGCTACGGCTGTGAAAAATGCAAAGCAAGGTCAAGTTCGTTACCGTACTGATAAAAACGGTATTATTCATTGCCCCATTGGCAAAGCGAATTTTGAATCAAAAGCATTACAAGAAAATCTTGAAGCGCTTATCGCTGACTTGAAAAAGGTAAAACCAGCGGGAGCGAAAGGTACTTATTTAAAGAAATTAACACTATCCAGTACGATGGGTCCCGGCATTACAGTGGACCGAACGACTGTGAAGTAAATAATTTCGCGGTGGACATTGATTATGTTTTTAATGAATGTTCAACCGTCGAAGACCGTGGGTGTGAAAACTTAATCTAGGGCGTGTTGGCAGTTTGCTCTCAGCTCTAAGCCCACGCAGACGGTAACCGGCTCAGAAATTTCTGCGGGCGGTCGCCGGGTAGGCGGGAAATAACAGGTTGTTATTTTCTAAATGTAAAAACCGGAGATAGACAGTGGCTTTAAAACTGAAAGATAAAGAGGCAATAGTCGCGGAATTAACAGAGGTTGCAAGCACAGCGTTGTCTGCAGTCGCTGCTGATTATCGTGGCTTAACTGTTTCCGAGGTGACCGAATTGCGAAAAAGCGCCCGAAAGAATGGCGTTTTAATGCGTGTTTATCGTAACACGCTCGCACGTCGTGCCATCAAAGGAACGCCATTTGCCTGTCTGCATGAAGTACTCGTTGGTCCTTTAGTGTTGTTATTTTCAACTGAAGAGCCGGGTGCTGCTGCACGGTTATTACGCGACTTTGTCAAAGAGCACGAAGCGCTTGAGGTGAGGGCATTAGTTCTAGGCGGTGAATTATTAGGAGCGGATCAATTAAAAGCCGTTGCTAGTTTGCCATCGCGCGAAGAAGCACTAGCGCAGCTAGTATCTGTAATGCAGGCACCTATTACCAAGTTTGTTCGTACGCTCAATGAACCCGTTGCTCAAGTGGTACGGGTTATGGGGCAAGTCCGTGATCAACGACAAGCAGCATAGTACGTAATTAATTAAATTTCGGAGTGAATAAAAATGGCTGAAATAAAAAAAGATGACATCTTAGAAGCTGTCGCTAATATGAGTGTTATGGATGTTGTAGACTTAGTAAAAGCGATGGAAGAAAAATTCGGTGTTTCTGCACAAGCGGCTGTTGTCGCTGCAGGTCCTGTAGCAAGTGGTGAAGCTGCTGCTGCAGAAGAGAAATCTGAATTTAACGTAGTAATGACTAGCTTTGGCTCTAACAAGATTGCCGTTATTAAAGCAATTCGCGCAATAACGAACTTAGGTCTCAAAGAAGCTAAAGATATGGTTGAAGCTGTTCCTGCTGTTGTTAAAGAAGGAGTTAGCAAAGCAGACGCAGAAAACATGAAGAAACAACTCGAAGAAGCAGGTGCTTCAGTCGACTTGAAATAATTTTCATGTAAAGCATTGCCCCGGCGGCTAAACCGTCGGGACTAATTAGCAAAGAGGTACATTCATGGCTCAAGCTGGCGGAATTCAGAATAAAAACACAACAATTTCTTACCCTGAGAAAAAACGTGCACGGGTGCACCTGGGTAAGAGAGAAGTTGAAGTGATCAAAACGCCTTATTTGTTGGCAACGCAAATAGATTCGTATAACAACTTCTTGCAACCAGGTGTTGCGCCTGATCAGCGTGAAGACAGTGGATTGCACGCTGCCTTTAAATCTGTATTCCCTATCACCAGCTATTCGGGTCATTCGCAGTTGGATTATGTGAATTACATGTTAGGTGAGCCCTTATTCGATGTGTATGAATGTAAATTGCGTGGTTTAACTTACGCAGCGCCGTTAAAAGTTAAAATGCGATTGGTGATTTACGATAAAGATGCCCCTGCGGGTAATCAAGTTGTAAAAGACATCAAAGAACAAGAAGTCTACATGGGCGAAATGCCCCTCATGACAGAAACCGGTAGCTTGGTCATTAACGGTACTGAGCGTGTTGTGGTGTCTCAGTTACATCGTTCGCCAGGCGTTTTCTTTGAGCATGATAAAGGTAAAACACATTCTTCTGGAAAATTACTATATTCGGCACGTGTCATTCCTTATCGTGGTTCTTGGTTAGATTTCGAATTCGACCCTAAAGACAGCATTTTTGTTCGCATCGATCGACGTCGTAAACTGCCAGCAACGGTGATCTTGCGAGCGCTCGGTTATAGTACCGAAGAAGTTTTGGATATGTTCTATGAAAAGAACACTTTTGAAATTACAAAAGATAGCGTTATTTTGGACTTAGTGCCGCAACGTTTGCGAGGCGAGCTATCAGTTACTGAAATTAAAGATAAAAAAGGCAAAGTAATTGTTGAGCCAAATCGTCGTATTTCGGCTCGTCATATTCGTCTTATCGAAAAAGCAGACATCGACAAGCTCGAAATGCCTGATAACTATTTATATGGTAAAAAGATTGCCCAAGCAATTGTTGATGAAGAGACTGGCGAAATCATTGCTAACGCGAATGATGAAATAACGTCAGAATTAATAGAAACGCTTCGCGAAAAAGGCATTAACCAAATTCAAACGTTATACATTAATGAAATTGAGCGTGGGCCTTATGTTTCCGACACATTGCGGTTAGACACCACGAATAACCAACTTGAAGCATTAGTGGAAATTTATCGCATTATGCGTCCGGGTGAGCCACCTACGAAAGAAGCGGCTGAAAGTTTATTTGAAAACTTATTCTTTTCCGCAGATCGTTATGATTTATCAGCAGTGGGCCGCATGAAATTCAATCGTCGTGTGGGTCGTACTGAAATGACTGGATCAGCAGTTCTTTCAAAAGAAGATATTGTTGATGTGTTGCGCGTTTTAGTGGACATTCGTGACGGTAAGGGTGATGTCGATGATATCGATCACTTAGGTAATCGTCGTATCCGAAGCGTCGGTGAAATGGCCGAAAATCAGTTTCGCGTTGGCTTAGTGCGTGTTGAACGTGCTGTCAAAGATCGTTTAAGTCTGGCAGATACTGACAACTTAATGCCACAAGATTTAGTGAATGCCAAGCCCGTATCGGCTGCAATTAAAGAGTTTTTTGGCTCAAGTCAGTTATCACAATTTATGGATCAAAATAATCCGCTATCGGAAGTCACGCATAAGCGACGTGTTTCCGCATTAGGTCCAGGTGGTTTAACGCGAGAGCGAGCGGGTTTTGAGGTACGTGACGTACATCCAACTCATTATGGACGTGTGTGTCCGATCGAAACGCCTGAAGGTCCAAATATTGGTTTGATTAATTCGTTAGCTGTGTTTGCCCGCGCCAATGAGTATGGTTTCTTGGAAAGTCCGTATCGTAAAGTTGTTGATAGCGTCGTGTCAGATGACTATGAATATTTATCAGCGATCGAAGAAGGTCAATATTATATTGCTCAAGCAAATACAAATATTGATGCAAACGGTCGACTAACGGATGATCTTATTTCTTGTCGTCATAAAGGTGAGTTCACATTGACGACTCCAGATAAAGTGAACTATATGGATGTCTCGCCACGACAAATTGTGTCAGTGGCTGCATCATTAATTCCGTTTTTGGAGCACGACGATGCTAACCGTGCCTTAATGGGATCGAACATGCAACGTCAAGCGGTTCCAACGATTAAACCAGAAACACCTTTAGTCGGTACGGGTATGGAGCGTATCGTTGCTGTTGACTCGGGTGTGACGGTGAGTGCACGCCGTGGTGGCGTTATCGATTCTGTGGATGCTTCACGCATCGTTGTGCGAGTTAATCCTGCAGAAACTGAAGATGACGATATTGGTGTTGATATTTACAACCTAACAAAATTCCAACGCTCTAACCAAAACACCTGTATTAATCAGCGTCCCATTGTTGAAGTGGGTGATAAAGTGCAAAAAGGTGATGTGTTAGCAGACGGTCCTTCTACTGACTTAGGTGAGTTAGCATTAGGGCAAAATCTGTTAGTTGCGTTCATGCTTTGGAATGGTTACAACTTCGAGGATTCTATTTTAATTTCTGAAAGGCTTGTTGAAGAAGATCGCTTCACAACGATTCACATTCAGGAATTCACTTGTGTTGCTCGCGACACTAAATTAGGTCCGGAAGAAATAACATCCGATATTCCTAATGTGGGTGAAAGCGCATTATCTAAATTAGATGAATCCGGTATCGTTCACATCGGTGCTGAAGTGAATTCGGGTGACATCTTAGTTGGTAAAGTTACACCTAAAGGTGAAACACAACTGACGCCAGAAGAAAAATTATTGCGCGCTATTTTCGGTGAAAAAGCATCTGATGTGAAAGATAGTTCACTGCGCGTTACTCCGGGCATCAGTGGAACTGTTATTGATGTGCGAATTTTCACGCGCGAAGGTGTGAAAAAGGACGAACGTGCGTTAGCTATCGAAAGATCAGAATTAGCAAAAGCTGAAAAAGATTTGAATGATGAATTGCGAGTTCGCGAAGATGCATTGTTCAAAAACTTAGAAAAATTATTGAATGGTAGCGTTGCTGATGGTGGACCGAATAAGCTGAAAAAAGGCTCGAAAGTTACCAAGGAATATTTGACTGAAATTTCTCGTGAAAAATGGTTTGAAATTCGTTTGCACGAAGAAAAATCAAATAAACGCTTGGAGGCGGCGCACGATCACTTTAAGGCACTGCATAAAGAACGCGATGCGAAGCTAAAAGACAGACGTCAAAAGCTTACGCAGGGTGATGATTTGGCGCCGGGCGTTATTAAAATTGTTAAAGTTTATTTGGCAGTAAAACGTCGCATTCAACCTGGCGATAAAATGGCAGGACGTCACGGTAACAAAGGTGTTATTTCAACGATCGTACCTGTTGAGGACATGCCTTACCTAGAAGATGGAACGCCCGTCGATATCGTGTTGAACCCACTCGGTGTGCCATCTCGTATGAACATCGGTCAAGTATTAGAGACACACTTAGGATGGGCTGCGAAAGGGCTGGGTAAACAAATTGGTGATTTGCTAGAGCGAAAAGCCGATGCAGGTCAGCTACGTAAACAATTAAAACCCATTTATGACTTAAGTACCGGTCATAAGTTTGACGTTCAGTCATTAAATGATGATGAAGTTAGTACGCTTTCGAAAAACTTGCGAAAAGGTGTACCGATTTCATCGCCCGTATTTGATGGTGCAACAGAGCAAGAAATCAAAGCGCTGTTAAATATGGCGGATCTACCTGAATCAGGTCAAACCACTTTATTCGATGGCCGTACCGGGAAAGCGTTTGAACGACAGGTTACCGTTGGTTATATGTACATGCTGAAGTTAAATCACTTGGTGGATGACAAGATGCATGCGCGTTCAACGGGATCCTATAGTTTGGTGACTCAACAACCGTTAGGTGGTAAAGCTCAGTTCGGTGGCCAACGATTTGGGGAAATGGAGGTGTGGGCACTTGAAGCGTATGGCGCTGCTTACACATTGCAAGAAATGCTAACGGTTAAATCAGATGATGTGAATGGTCGTACTCGTATGTATAAAAACATTGTCGATGGCGATCACCGAATGGATGCAGGTATGCCGGAATCCTTCAATGTATTAGTGAAAGAAATCCGGTCATTAGGTATCGACATCAGTTTAGAAAATGATTAATTTGGGAGCACAGCATTGAGAGACTTACTAAAACAATTAAAAAGTGATAAGAGCGCTGACTTCGGTGCGCTCCGTATCAAGCTTGCATCTCCAGAAGAAATTCGCTCTTGGTCTTTTGGTGAAGTCAAAAAGCCAGAAACGATTAATTACCGTACGTTCAAACCTGAACGTGAAGGGCTCTTTTGCGCGAAAATATTTGGTCCAATTAAAGACTATGAATGTCTTTGTGGAAAATACAAGCGCTTAAAACATCGTGGTGTTGTCTGTGAGAAATGTGGTGTGGAAGTCACATTAACCAAAGTGCGTCGTGAACGCATGGGTCACATTGAACTTGCTTGTCCTGTTGCGCATATCTGGTATTTAAAATCGCTGCCATCACGCATTGGATTATTATTAGATATGACCTTGCGCGATATTGAGCGGGTGCTTTACTTTGAAGCGTACGTCGTTGTGGACCCCGGCATGACACCGCTTGAGCGTGGACAACTCTTGTCGGAAGAAGCTTATCTCGATGCCTTAGAAGAATACGGTGATGATTTCGTTGCTTTGATGGGTGCAGAAGCGATTAAACGGTTATTACAAGAAATCGATTTAAAAGCTGAGGTCGAAGAACTGCATAACGAGCTTCCCAAAACATCTTCGGAAACCAAAATCAAAAAAATCACGAAACGGCTTAAAGTTATGTCGTCATTCTTGGAATCGGGTAATAAGCCTGGTTGGATGATCTTGGATGTATTGCCGGTATTGCCACCAGATCTTCGTCCATTAGTACCGCTTGATGGGGGGCGATTCGCGACGTCTGATTTGAATGATCTTTATCGTCGAGTGATTAATCGTAACAACCGTTTAAAACGACTGCTTGATTTAAACGCGCCCGATATTATCGTTCGCAACGAAAAACGTATGTTGCAAGAAGCGGTTGATGCGCTACTCGATAATGGTCGTCGTGGTCGTGCGATTTTAGGTTCTAATCGTCGTCCGTTGAAATCATTAGCGGACATGATTAAAGGTAAATCGGGTCGATTCCGTCAAAACTTATTAGGTAAACGCGTCGACTACTCTGGTCGTTCGGTTATTGTGGTAGGTCCGACATTAAAATTACACCAATGTGGTCTCCCGAAAAAAATGGCATTGGAATTATTCAAACCATTTATCTTTAGCAAATTACAGCATCGTGGTTTAGCAACAACGATTAAAGCTGCAAAGAAAATGGTTGAAAGCGAAGTGCCCGAGGTTTGGGATATTCTTGAAGAAGTCATTCGCGAACATCCAATTCTGTTAAACCGTGCACCAACACTGCACCGTTTGGGTATCCAAGCATTTGAGCCGGTGTTAATTGAAGGTAAGGCTATTCAATTACACCCGTTAGTTTGTACGGCATACAACGCCGACTTCGACGGTGACCAAATGGCTGTTCACGTACCATTGACACTGGAAGCGCAATTAGAAGCGCGCTCGCTCATGATGTCGACGAACAACGTATTACATCCGGCGAACGGTGAACCGATCATCGTGCCAACTCACGACGTTGTGTTAGGTCTTTATTACATGACGCGCGAACGCGTTAATGCGAAAGGTGAAGGTTTGAAATTCGCTGATATTAATGAAGTCGTGCGTGCTTACGAAAATGGCAAGGCTGATTTACATGCAAAGATTACCGTTCGTATTCAAGAAAAATTACTGAATGAAAATGGTGAACTGGTAGAGTCATCTCGTATTGTTAATAGTACGATTGGTCGTGTTTTATTATGGGATATTGTCCCCGCGGGATTATCTTTTGATCTCGTCGATCAAGCGATGACAAAAAAAGCGATTTCTAAACTACTCGATATCAGCTATCGAAATCTGGGCCTTAAGGCGACGGTTATTTTTGCCGATCAATTAATGTATATGGGCTTCCGATATGCTACTTATTCAGGTGTTTCAATCGGTGTTGATGACCTTGTGGTTCCTGAGAGTAAAGAAAATATTATTTCTAAAGCGGAAGACGAAGTACGCGAAATTGAAAAACAATACGCATCAGGTTTGGTAACACAAGGCGAACGCTACAACAAAGTTGTGGATATTTGGTCGCGAACAAATGATCAAGTTGCCAAGGCGATGATGGAAAAAATTGCAGTTGAGCGTGTGAAAAATGCAGAAGGAAAAGAAGTTACTCAGAACTCATTCAACTCTATTTACATGATGTCTGATTCGGGTGCGCGAGGATCGGCTGCGCAAATTCGTCAGCTAGCGGGTATGCGTGGTTTGATGGCAAAGCCAGATGGCACCATCATTGAGACACCTATTACGGCAAACTTCCGTGAAGGTCTTAACGTGTTGCAATACTTTATTTCGACACACGGTGCGCGTAAAGGTTTGGCGGACACTGCATTAAAAACTGCAAACTCAGGTTACTTAACACGTCGTTTGGTGGATGTGGCGCAAGACTTAGTTGTTACTGAACACGATTGTGGTACTGAAAATGGGCTTGAAATTACGCCTCACATTGAAGGTGGTGACGTTGTTGAGCCATTGCGTGAACGCGTGTTGGGT
Organism: Candidiatus Paracoxiella cheracis; assembly: GCF_049348705.1. GTDB lineage: Bacteria > Pseudomonadota > Gammaproteobacteria > Coxiellales > Coxiellaceae > Paracoxiella > Paracoxiella cheracis. The sequence continues at coordinate 256,031 of NZ_CP186485.1, forward strand.
CGTGTTTTATTAGCGCCAGTTATCGATCCGAAAACGAATGAAACACTCATTGATGAAAAGACGATGCTCGATGAAAAACTCGTGAATATTCTCGATGAGCACAGCATCGATCGCGTTAAAGTACGCTCTGCGATCACTTGTGACACTCCTTATGGTATTTGTTCGTTGTGTTACGGTCGTGACTTAGCGCGAGGTCATTTAGTAAATGTTGGTGAAGCGGTAGGTGTTGTGGCAGCACAATCCATCGGTGAGCCGGGTACGCAGTTAACCATGCGTACCTTCCACATTGGTGGTGCGGCTTCGCGAGCAACCGCTGCGAATAACATCGAAGTTAAATCCGATGGTAAAGTTAAACTGCGTAACCTTAAAACGGTTGAGCAAGCCAATGGTAACTTGGTGGCAGTTTCCCGCTCCGGGGAATTAGTTGTGCAGGATCCGCAAGGTGCTGAACGCGAACATTACAAAGTGCCTTACGGCGCAACCATTAGCGTTCGTGATGGTGATGCGGTGAAAGCAAAACAAATCGTTGCGCAATGGGATCCGCATACACATCCAATTATCACTGAAGTGGCTGGTCAGCTTCGATTTGTTGATCTTGTCGATGGTATTACTATGAATCGTCAAACCGATGAATTGACGGGTTTGACAAGTGTTGTAGTAACAGCGGCAAAACAACGTAGTGCGACCGGGAAAGAATTACGTCCGATGGTGAAATTGGTCGATCAAAAAGGTAAGGACTTAAACTTGCCAGGTGGTAATGTTCCGGCCCATTATTTCTTGCCTGAAGGCACGGTTATCACAAAAGAAGATGGTGGTGCTGTCGAGGTAGGTGACGTGCTCGCGCGTATTCCGCAAGAAACGTCGAAAACCCGTGATATTACCGGTGGTCTGCCTCGAGTGGCGGACTTATTTGAAGCGCGTCGACCTAAAGATGCGGCAATCCTAGCGGAAATTTCGGGTCTTGTGAGCTTTGGTAAAGACACTAAAGATAAAGGTCGCTTAGTGATTACAGCGTCGGATGGTACGGTTCATGAAGAGCTCATACCAAAATGGCGTCACGTCAACGTATTTGAAGGTGAAACGGTTGAAAAGGGTGAAATGATCGCCGATGGTCCGAATGATCCGCATGATATCTTGCGTCTATTGGGTGTGAGCGCCTTGGCGAATTATATCGTGAATGAGGTGCAAGAGGTCTATCGACTGCAAGGCGTGAAGATCAATGATAAGCATATTGAGGTTATTGTGCGTCAGATGCTACGAAAAGTTGTGATTCACAACCCTGGCGATACCAACTTCTTGCAAGGCGAACAAGCTGAATACTATCAACTGCGCGAAGAAAATGATCGTGCTCGAAAAGAAGGTGGTATTCCGGCTGAATATGAGTCTTTGCTATTGGGGATCACGAAAGCATCATTAGCAACGGAGTCCTTTATTTCAGCGGCATCGTTCCAAGAAACCACGCGGGTGTTAACAGGCGCCTCGGTGGCGGGAAAACGCGACGATTTACGTGGCTTGAAAGAGAACGTAATTGTGGGTCGGCTGATTCCTGCCGGAACGGGCTATGAATATCACAAGAAGCGTCGAGAGGCTGATCAAGCCGTCACTGAAGAGGCGGAAGCTAATAAAGGGGTGACTGCTAGCGAAGCGGAGCAAGCGCTCAGTGAGGCATTGAAGTCATCTCCGGATGAAGAAACGGTTGGTAAGGAGAAAAGTGATTCTTAGTTTAGTCATGGAGTCGCTTAAAAACAGCAAAAAGCAATTTTAAGTGATCTCCAAGCTAAACTTGCTTGACGAAGGGCTCAGCATTCATTAGAATCCCCGCTCCGTGTTATTCATTGTTAAACACTTGAGTAACACGGCTTTACCGAGATTTTGTAGTGTATGTATCGTCATCCTGAGTGAAAGTGGCGAGATCTAAATCGTCGTCATCCTGGGCGAAGGTGGATAAACCACTAGAGCTGAAGGATTTTGACAGAAACAGAAGGATGAAACGAGGAAAAAATGGCTAGAATCAATCAATTAGTGAGAAAGCCGCGTAAGGCAAAGCGAGCGAAAAGTGACGTGCCAGCATTAGATGGCAGTCCTCAAAAACGAGGTGTTTGTACTCGTGTTTTCACAACAACACCTAAGAAACCAAACTCGGCATTGCGTAAAGTAGCGCGTGTGCGACTCACTAATGGAAAAGAAGTTCCTGCTTACATTGGTGGTGAGGGACACAATTTGCAAGAGCACTCAGTGGTGCTCATCCGAGGAGGTCGTGTAAAAGACTTACCGGGTGTGCGATATCACATTGTGCGGGGTAGCTTGGATACCGCTGGGGTATCAGGCCGTAAACGAGGCCGTTCGAAGTACGGCGAGAAAAAACCGAAAGAATAAAGAGTATAGCAATGGCTAGAAGAAAAGCAGCACCAAAAAGAGATATTTTGCCTGATCCACTGTTTCACAGCGAGTTGTTGGCGAAATTTATTAACACGGTTATGCGTAATGGTAAAAAATCTGTTGCGGAAAACATCGTTTATGGTGCGTTGGATGCCGTTTTGCAGCAGCAAGCGAAAAGACCGGCAAAGGTCGAAGAAGGTGAAGGTGGTGATGATTCAGGCGATAAAGGTGGCGCAGCAAAACGTGTTACCGGCGATATTCGCACCAGCGAATCTGCCCGTTCCTTTGCATTAGACGCATTTAAAAAAGCGCTTGAGCATGTGACGCCACAAGTTGAGGTTAAATCTCGTCGGGTTGGTGGTTCAACATACCAAGTGCCCGTTGAGATTCGCAGTACTCGTCGTATGGCATTAGCGATGCGATGGTTGGTTGAATACGCTAATCAACGTAATGAAAAAACGATGGTATTGCGTTTAGCGAATGAAATTCTTGACGCAGTTGAAGGGCGCGGTGGGGCAGTAAAAAAACGTGAAGATGTGCATCGTATGGCGAAAGCCAACCAAGCGTTTGCACACTATCGGTGGTAAAAATTATGGCTAGAGAAATTCCGTTAGAACGTACTCGCAATATTGGTATCATGGCCCATATTGACGCGGGTAAAACAACAACGACGGAGCGCATACTTTATTATACGGGCGTGTCTCACAAAATGGGTGAGGTCCACGAAGGTAGTGCCGTTATGGATTGGATGGCGCAAGAGCAAGAGCGTGGTATTACGATTACTTCTGCCGCGACGACTTGCTACTGGATGGGTATGGATCAACAATATCCGAAACACCGCGTTAATATTATTGATACACCGGGACACGTTGACTTTACGATCGAAGTAGAGCGTTCTTTACGTGTGCTCGATGGTGCTGTTGCTGTTTTCTGTTCTGTTGGTGGAGTTGAGCCACAGAGTGAAACGGTTTGGCGTCAGGCAACCAAATATCGCGTGCCTCGCATGGGCTTTGTCAACAAAATGGATCGTGCCGGTGCTAACTTTTTACGAGTTGTAGAACAAGTAAAAACACGATTAAATTCGACGCCTATTCCAGTCCAATTACCGATTGGTGCTGAAGAAGAATTCGAAGGTGTTATTGATCTTATTCGAATGAAAGCTATTTACTGGAATGAAGCCGATAAAGGTATGACGTATGAAGAGCGTGATATTCCCGATAATTTGAAAGCAGAGGCAGATAAATATCGTGAACAGCTCATCGAAGCAGCGGCTGAGTCTTCAGAAGAGTTAATGGAAAAATATTTAGAAAATGGTGACTTAACCCAAGAAGAAATTCGAAAAGGTATTCGACGACGTACGTTGAATAACGAAATCGTTCCGATGTTGTGTGGAAGTGCCTTTAAAAATAAAGGTGTTCAAGCTTTATTGGACGCAGTAATTGAATTCATGCCTGCGCCAACCGATGTTGAGGCGATTCGTGGTGAGGAAGAAGATGGCTCTGAGGGTAGTCGTTCCGCTGATGATAAAGCGCCATTTGCTGCGCTAGCGTTTAAAATTGCAACAGACCCGTTTGTTGGAACATTAACATTCTTCCGTGTGTATTCGGGTGTCTTGAAATCAGGTGATTCTGTTTATAACCCAGTTAAGGGTATGAAAGAGCGCATTGGTCGAATCTTACAAATGCATTCGAACACGCGACATGAAATTAAAGAAGTGCATGCCGGTGATATCGCTGCTGCTGTTGGATTAAAGAAAGTAACGACAGGCGATACGTTGTGTGCGCAAGATAGCATTATTACATTAGAAAGAATGGAGTTTCCGGAGCCCGTCATTTCTGTTGCGATTGAGCCGAAAACTAAGGCAGACCAAGAAAAGATGGGTATCGCTTTGGGCAAATTGGCACAAGAAGATCCCTCATTTCGAGTTCATACCGATGAAGAGTCTGGTCAGACGATTATCGAAGGTATGGGTGAATTGCACTTAGAAATTATTGTCGATCGTATGCTGCGCGAATTTAATGTTGATGCTAACGTCGGTAAACCGCGCGTTGCTTATCGCGAAACAATTCGCAAGCCAATCGAGCAAGAAGGTAAATATATTCGTCAAACAGGTGGACGTGGTCAGTACGGACATGTATGGTTACGCATCGAACCAAAAGAGCCGGGTGAAGGTTTTGAGTTCGTCAACGCTATTGTGGGTGGTGTCATTCCAAGAGAATACATTCCTGCCGTTGAAAAAGGCGTAAAAGAGCAAATGGAGAATGGTATTATCGCGGGTTACCCAGTCGTTGACGTGAAAGTGACGCTTTACGATGGTTCTTACCACGATGTTGACTCCAGTGAAATGGCATTTAAAATTGCAGGTTCGCAGTGCTTTAAAGAAGGTGCATCAAAAGCTAAGCCTGTCTTATTAGAACCGATCATGAAGGTCGAGGTTGTGACGCCAGAAGACTATATGGGCGATGTCGTTGGTGACTTAAATAGACGTCGTGGTGTTATTCAAGGTATGGATGAAAATCCTACCGGTAAAGTTGTAGATGTTGAAGTTCCGTTGGCAGAAATGTTCGGTTATGCCACTGACCTGCGTTCATTAAGTCAGGGTCGAGCCACGTACACGATGGAATTTCTAAAATATGCCGAAGCGCCTGCCAATATTGCAGAGGCAGTCATTAAAACGCAATAAGCCAAATATAAAGAGGTGAAAAGTCATGTCGAAGGAAAAATTTGAAAGAGATAAGCCGCATATGAATGTGGGTACGATAGGTCACGTAGACCATGGTAAGACGACGTTGACGGCGGCGTTGACGACGGTATTGGCAAAGAAATATGGCGGTACGGCAAGTGCGTTTGATCAGATTGATAATGCGCCGGAAGAAAGAGCGCGCGGAATCACGATAGCGACGTCGCACGTTGAATACCAAAGTGAGAAGCGCCACTATGCGCATGTGGACTGTCCAGGACACGCGGACTACGTGAAGAACATGATCACGGGAGCGGCGCAAATGGACGGAGCGATTTTGGTTGTGAGCGCGGCGGATGGTCCGATGCCCCAAACGCGAGAGCACATTGTGTTGGCGAAACAAGTTGCCGTGCCGAATATTGTGGTTTTCTTGAATAAAGCGGACATGGTAGATGATCCGGAATTGCTAGAGCTGGTTGAGATGGAAGTGAGAGACTTGTTGAGCAGCTATGACTTTCCTGGAGATGATACGCCGATTATCGTGGGTTCAGCGCTGAAGGCGTTGGAAGGAGACACGAGTGATTTAGGAGTACCGGCGGTGTTGAAGCTGGTTGAGACGATGGACACGTACTTTCCGGAGCCGAAGCGTGATATAGACAAACCTTTCTTGATGCCGATAGAAGACGTCTTTTCGATTTCGGGTCGAGGAACGGTAGTCACGGGCCGAATTGAGCGCGGTATTGTGAAGGTTGGGGATGAGCTAGAGATTGTGGGAATACACCCGACGTCGAAGACGACGTGTACGGGAGTTGAGATGTTCCGTAAGCTGCTTGACGAAGGTCAGGCGGGTGATAATGTGGGTGTTTTATTGCGTGGTACGAAGCGAGAGGAAGTTGAGCGCGGTCAAGTATTAGCGAAGCCTGGCACGATTACGCCGCACACGAAATTTGAAGCGGAAATTTATGTGTTGTCGAAAGAAGAAGGTGGTCGTCATACGCCGTTTTTCAAGGGCTATCGGCCTCAGTTTTACTTCCGTACGACAGACGTGACGGGAGAGGTAGTGTTACCGGATGGAGTAGAGATGGTGATGCCTGGAGACAACGTGAAGGTAACGGTGACGATGATCGCACCGATAGCGATGGATGAAGGTGTGCGCTTTGCGGTTCGAGAAGGTGGCCGTACAGTGGGTGCCGGTGTCGTAACTAAGATTATTGAATAATGGAAAAAAAAGATGGCAGTTGTAAACAACAATCAGCGTATCAGAATCAGGCTTAAAGCGTTTGATCACAAGCTTATTGATCGTTCAACGAAAGAAATCGTTGAAACGGCTCGGCGAACGGGGGCTATTATCAAAGGTCCTATTCCATTGCCGACAAAGATCGAGCGTTATACGGTTTTGATTTCACCGCATGTTGATAAAGATGCACGTGATCAATATGAAATCCGTACGCATAAGCGACTGGTTGATATTCTTCAGCCAACGGATAAGACGGTTGACGCGTTGATGAAGTTGGATTTAGCGGCTGGTGTCGACGTTCAAATTAGCGTTGAATAATTTTTAATATGATGCGCTTTGCGTAGGGATTAATATTTTTTACATAAAGTGTCGCGATAGCGGCACTTTGTTATCGGAGAAAATGCAATGCCTGTTGGGTTAATGGGTAAAAAATGTGGAATGACTCGAATATTTACTGAATCGGGTGAATCTATTCCGGTCACTGTAATTGAAGTTACGCCTAACCGTGTAACACAAGTTAAAACAGTGGATGCCGATGGCTATCGTGCACTGCAAGTGACACTAGGCCTAAAGAAAGCTTCTCATGTGAATAAGGCACTCGCGGGTCATTATGCAAAAGCTGGTGTTGAAGCCGGCAAAAGCATGAAAGAGTTTCGTTTATGCAAAGACGAGATGCCGGAAGCTAAAGTGGGTGACAACTTAACAGTCGAACTATTTAAAGAAGGGCAAAAAGTTGATGTAAGCGGGCTAACTCGCGGTAAAGGTTTTGCCGGAACGGTTAAGCGACATAACTTTAGAACTCAAGATGCAACGCATGGTAATTCATTGTCGCATCGTGCGCCGGGTTCTATTGGTCAATGTCAATGGCCAGGTCGTGTATTTAAAGGTAAAAAAATGGCGGGTCACATGGGTGATGTGAATCGAACGATTCAGAATCAGGAAATTATTAAAGTGGATGTGGAACGCAATTTGATATTAATAAAAGGCGTTGTGCCTGGAGCTCCTGGTGGCCAAGTTGTCATCACTGGATCCGTGAAAAGTAAGGAGAAAGCATGATGGAGCTACAAGTACAAGGTAAAGACAAAATTAAAGTGTCTGACAAAACTTTCGGATGCGAATTTAAAGAAGGTCTCATCCATCAAATCGTGACAGCTTATTTAGCTGGCGGTCGTGCAGGCACGAAAGCGCAAAAAACACGAAGCGATGTGAGCGGTGGGGGTACAAAACCTTGGCGACAAAAAGGAACGGGCCGTGCACGAGCAGGTACAATTCGTAGTCCTCTTTGGCGCAGTGGTGGTGTTACATTTGCAGCTAGGCCGCGTGACTATTCACAAAAAGTGAATAAGAAAATGTATCAGCGTGCATTAGCATCGATATTATCGGAATTAGTGCGTCAGGACAGATTAGTTATTATTGATGATTTGAAATTGAAGGGACCGAAAACGCAAGAGCTCGTAAAAGCATTGCAGAAGTTGAAAATAGAAAAGGGTCTTATCATTCTTGATAACGAGGATCGCAATATAAATTTAGCATCGCGTAATATTCCTCATGTAGACGTTTGCGATGCTGTACGAGTAGATCCGGTTAGTTTAGTCGCCGCGGAAAAAGTAGTGATTACAGTCGCTGCGATTAAAAAACTTGAGGAGAGGTTGTCGTGAGTGCTGAAAGTATATTAACGATTTTAAGAGCCCCTCATGTGTCAGAAAAAACGGTTTCTTCTGCTGGAGTTTATCCGCAGTATGCATTTGAAGTGAGTCCTGCTGCGACTAAGGCACAAATTAAAGAAGCGGTAGAAGCCTTATTTAATGTAACCGTGAAATCGGTCCGAACGATTAATGTAAAAGGGAAGCAAACGCGGTTTAAGCAAACTCGAGGACGTCGTAATAATTGGAAAAAAGCGTATGTCACACTGGCTCAGGGCAGTGAAATTGATGTTGCATATGGGGATTAATGATTATGACTTTAGTTAAAGCAAAACCTACATCCCCAGGGCGCCGTTTTACAGTTAAAGTGGTTCATCCAAAATTACATAAAGGTGATCCCTATGCGCCCTTGGTGGAAAGTAAAAATCGAATCAGCGGTCGTAATAATAAAGGCCGAGTGACTGTTCGCTATCGTGGTGGCGGTCACAAACGTGCATACCGCATTATCGATTTTAAACGGGATAAAGATGGCATTAATGCTAAAGTTGAACGGATTGAATATGATCCGAATCGAAGCGCGCATATTGCACTGTTATTGTATGCTGATGGGGAACGACGATATATCATCGCACCAAAAGGCATACATGAAGGTTCTGCGATTATGTCTGGTGAGCATTCGCCGATTAAGCCTGGTAACTGTTTGCCGATGCAGAGTATGCCCTTGGGTGCCACGATTCATTGTATTGAATTGAAACCCGGTAAAGGTGCTCAATTAATTCGAAGCGCAGGCACCTCGGCTCAACTAGTGGCGCGCGAAGGATTGTATGCGATTATCCGTATGCGTTCCGGTGAAACACGCAAGGTATTGGCAAGTTGTCGTGCTTGCATCGGAGAAGTGTCAAACTCCGAAAACAACTTGCGTTCACTCGGTAAAGCGGGTGCAAAACGTTGGCGAGGTCGTCGTCCGCATGTACGTGGTGTTGCCATGAACCCGGTTGACCACCCGCATGGTGGTGGTGAAGGTAAAACGTCAGGTGGACGCCATCCAGTGAGTCCGTTTGGAGTTTCTGCAAAAGGTTTTAAAACACGCAGAAATAAACGAACGACTAACATGATTATTCGTGACCGACGCAAGAAATAAGAGTGAGGTAAAAAGTGCCAAGATCAACATATAAAGGACCGTTTGTAGATCACCACTTACAAAAAAAGGTGGATCAAGCAAACAAAGAAAGCAGTAAGCGTCCGATTAAAACATGGTCGCGTCGATCTATGATTACACCGGATATGGTTGGTCTAACGATTGCGGTTCATAATGGTCGCCAGCATGTGCCTGTTTATGTCTCGGAAAATATGGTCGGTCATAAATTAGGTGAATTTGCAGTGACCCGAACGTTTCGCGCGCATTCAGGCGATCGCAAAGCAAAAACAGGTGAGGGCAAATAATGGAAGTCGCGGCAAAATTAAAATTCGCACATATTTCAGCACAGAAAGCACGCTTAGTGGCTGATCAGGTGCGTGGATTACCTGCAGAACAAGCAGTCGATTTGTTGCGCTTTAGTCCGAAGAAAGCTGCTGCACTTCTAAAAAAAGTTGTGGATTCGGCCATTGCGAATGCTGAACACAATGCAGGCGCAGATATTGATGAGCTAAAAATTGCAAAAATATTTGTTGATGAGGGACCTATGGCTAGGCGGTTTCAACCACGCGCTAGAGGTCGTGCAAATCGCATCATGAAGCGTACTTGTCATATCACGGTAATGGTTTCCGATGACGGGGAGAGTAATTAATGGGTCAAAAAGTTAATCCAACAGGAATACGATTAGGTATCACAAAAGGATGGACATCAAATTGGTATGCTGAAAATGCTGATTTTGCGAACCACCTAAACAGTGACCTTAAAGTCAGAGAACTTTTAGAGAAAAAACTAAAAGGCGCTGCTGTCAGCCGTATTCAAATTGAGCGCCCGGCGCGCAACGCAAAAATTGCTATTTATTCAGCGCGTCCTGGAGTCATTATTGGTAAAAAAGGTGGTGAGATTGAAGCGCTACGTGATGAAATCTCAAAATTAATGAAAGTGCCTGTGCACATCAGTATCGAAGAAATTCGAAAACCTGAGTTAGATGCTAAGTTAGTTGCCGAAAGTGTAGCGCAACAATTAGAGCGCCGTGTGATGTTCAGACGTGCAATGAAGCGTGCAGTACAAAGTACTATGCGACAAGGCGCGTTAGGAATAAAGATTAGCTTAAGTGGCCGTTTAGCGGGTGCTGAAATTGCTCGAACGGAATGGTATCGCGAAGGTCGAGTGCCTCTACATACTTTCCGTGCCGATATCGATTACAACACCGCTATTGCAAAAACAACTTATGGCATTATTGGTGTTAAGGTTTGGATCTTTAAGGGTGAAAAGCATCTTCCTGTAAAAGAAGAGCTACAAGAACAAGAAGAAACAAGTAAAGAAGAGGCGAAATAGAGGATTAAGTAATGCTTCAGCCAAGTAACAGAAAATATCGTAAAGATTTTAAAGGCCGAAACCGCGGTATTGCTAGGAAAGGCAATAAAATTAATTTTGGCGAGTTTGGTATGAAAGCGGTAGGCCGCGGGCGCATTACTGCGCGCCAGCTTGAAGCTGCACGTCGTGCTATCGCTAGACACATTAAACGTGGTGGAAAAGTTGTAATTCGGATTTTTCCTGATAAACCGATTACTAAAAAACCGCTGGAAGTGCGTCAGGGTAAAGGTAAGGGAAGTGTTGAATACTGGGTAGCGTTGGTGCAGCCCGGCCGTATGATCTTTGAGCTTGAAGGTGTCACTGAAGAATTGGCACGCGAAGCATTCGCACGAGCCGCAGCAAAACTACCGATTAAAGTCGTTTTTGTTAAGCGGACGGTGATGTAATGAATACAAAAGAATTGAAAATAAAATCAGTTGATGAATTAAACACGGAACTGTTGGAGTTACGTAAAGAACAATTTAATTTGCGGATGCAAAAAGGTGTGGGAGAATCCCCTAAGCCGCATTTACATAAACGAGTTCGTCGCGATATTGCGCGGGTTAAGACGATCCTTAAAGAAAAGGAACGTGAGGTATGATGACTAAGAAAGAAACAGAAGCGCGTACCCTAACGGGGACAGTTGTTAGTGACAAAATGACTAACACGATTGTCGTGTTAGTAGAACGACGCGTTAAGCATCCAAAATATGGAAAATTTATTCGGCGTTCGACAAAAATCCACGCCCATGACAAGGAAAATCAGTGTCGTATCGGTGATTTAGTGACGATAAAAGAAACTCGTCCTATTTCTAAAACAAAGAGCTGGACTTTAGTAGAGATTAAGGAAAAGGCGGAGAAAGTGAAATGATACAGACGCAATCAGTAGTCGATGTGGCAGATAACAGCGGTGCACGACGCGTTATGTGCATTAAAGTACTGGGCGGATCAAAGCGTCGTTATGCCAGTGTAGGCGATGTGATTAAAGTCAGTATTAAAGAAGCGATTCCTCGTGGCAAGGTAAAAAAAGGGGATGTGATGAATGCTGTTGTTGTTCGCACTCGTAAAGGTGTGCGTCGTGATGATGGTTCATTGATTCGCTTTGATAGCAATGCGGTTGTTTTGCTAAACGCACAATTACAACCGATCGGAACACGTATTTTTGGTCCGGTAACGCGAGAATTACGAACCGGTAATTTTATGAAAATCGTTTCATTAGCGTTAGAGGTTTTGTAATGCAAAAGATTAAAAAAGATGACATGGTTGTTGTTCTCGTCGGTAGAGATAAAGGGCGTAGCGGTAAAGTTATTAAAGTTTTGCCGAAAAGCCGTGTCTTAGTGGAAGGCGTTAACATGGCAAAAAAACATGTTAAACCAAACCCTAATAAAGGTGAGCAAGGCGGAATTCTCGAAAGAGAAGCGGGCATTCATGTTTCGAATGTAGCCGTATTAAACCCGGTTACTAAAAAAGGCGACCGTGTAGGCATTAAACGACTTGAAGATGGAACGAAGGTTCGCTACTTTAAATCGAATGACGAAGTTATTGACGTATAAAGGTTTGAACAATGGTCGAATTACAAAAACACTATAAAAAAACGGTTGTGCCGACATTACAAAAAGAATTCGGTTATAAATCCGTTATGGAAGTTCCGCGTGTGTCTAAAATCACACTGAATATGGGGTTGGGCGAAGCTGTTGCTGATAAAAAAATTATCACAAACGCAACCGATGATCTTGCTAAAATTTCAGGACAGAAGCCAATCACAACGTTGGCTCGAAAATCGGAAGCGGGTTTCAAGATCCGTGCTGGTTGGCCAATTGGCTGTAAGGTGACGTTGCGTAAAGATCGCATGTATGAATTTTTGCAACGACTGATTTCAATTGCTATGCCGCGTATTCGTGACTTTCGTGGTATTAGCTCTAAATCATTTGATGGGCGTGGCAATTTCAGTTTGGGCATTCGGGAGCAAATCGTATTTCCGGAAATTGATTATGATAAAATTGATGCGATTCGTGGTTTGGACATTACTATAACCACAACGGCGAAAACAGACAAAGAAGGTGAAGCACTACTGCGAGCCTTTGGTTTTCCGTTCAAAGAATCGAAAGAGTGAGGCAGATACATTATGGCTAAAACAAGCGTTGTTCAGCGAAATAAAAAAAGATTGCACAAATCGCAGTCTGCTCGCGTGAAACGTATGCAATTCAAATCAGTGATAAGAAAAGGCAATCCGGATGAGCAGGAAGCTGCTGTCTTAAAATTGCAAAAATCAGATCGTAATGAAAGCCCTTGTCGTGTGCGTAAGCGTTGCCGGCTCTGTGGCAGACCGTGTGGTACGCTAAGAAAATTTGGTTTGTGTCGTATTCACTTGCGTGAAGCGGCTATGCGTGGTGATGTGCCTGGTTTGAAAAAGGCAAGTTGGTGAGGTGAATTAAATTATGAGTATGCAAGATCCAATCGCTGACATGCTGGTTCGCATTCAAAATGCGCAGGCAGTCGCAAAAAAAGAAGTAAAAATGCCTCGCTCTAAACTCAAAATGAGTATAGCTAGAGTATTAAAAAACGAAGGTTTTATTGTTGACTATCAAGAAGTCAAAGATGCAGAAAAACCAGAAATGATGATTACGCTTAAATACTATGATGGTAAACCGGTTATTTCCGAATTAGAGCGTCGCAGTCGACCTGGATTGCCTGTTTATGAAAATAAGAATGAATTACCCACTGTGAAAAACGGTTTAGGTATTGTGATTGTTTCGACTTCAAAGGGTGTGATGTCGGATCGTGAAGCTCGTCGTCTTGGAGAAGGTGGCGAAATATTGTGTTACGTGAGCTAGGAGTTAGTCATGGTAAGTCGTGTTGCAAAAAATCCGATTGAAATACCAACTAGCGTAGAAGTGAAGTTGGTTGGACAAGAAATTATAGTGAAAGGCAAGTTGGGTCAATTATCTCAACAAGTTCCTGCTGTTGTAAAAGTAACGCAAACGGATAACGTATTACAGTTTAATCCGGCTAATGGTGACCAAGAGTCCAACGCATTAGCAGGTACGAGTCGTGCTTTAGTTAGTAATATGGTGCACGGCGTTTCCGAAGGATTTCAGCGTGAGTTAGTCATGGTGGGCGTGGGTTATCGTGCGAAAGCGCAAGGAAAAACATTGAACTTAACGGTAGGATTATCGCATCCCGTTAACATCACTATGCCAGATGATATAACTGTTGAAACACCAAGTGCTACGGAAATTGTTTTAAAGGGACCCAACAAACAAAAAGTTTGTCAAATAGCAGCGAATATTCGCGCGGTAAGACCACCTGAGCCTTACAAAGGCAAAGGTATTCGATATAAAGATGAGCATATTGTTCGTAAAGAGGCTAAGAAGAAATAATGGATAAGCAAAAAAAACGAATTCGCCGAGCTAGAAAAGCTCGAGCAAAAATAAAACAATTAGGTGTTGTGCGTCTTTCTGTGCACCGTTCACTTAATAATATTTATGCGCAATTAATTTCGCCGTGCGGTTCAAAAGTATTGGCATCTGCTTCATCGCTAGAAAAAATTGTGCGAGATAAACACAAGCACTGCGGCAATAAAGGAGCTGCAGCGATGGTAGGTCAATTAATTGCAGAGCGTGGATCAAAAGCCGGTATTAAAAAAGTCGCCTTTGATCGCGCTGGCTATCAATATCATGGTCGAGTGAGTGCGTTGGCAGAGGCTGCGCGCGAAGCAGGCCTTGATTTTTAATGGGGTAATATTTTTATGCAAAGTGCAGGTTCTGATACTACAACCGATGGTATACTAGAAAAATTAGTCGCAGTAAGACGCACGGCGAAAGTGGTTAAAGGCGGCCGTGTCTTTGGTTTTTCTGCTCTCGTTGTCGCCGGTAATGGTGATGGCAAGGTGGGCTATGGCTTAGGTAAAGCAAAAGAAGTGCCTGCTGCTATACAGAAAGCGACAGAAAACGCACGTCGTAACATGATCCAAGTGAACTTGAAAGGCACGACGTTGTATCACGCGATTAAAGCGCGACATGCATCGAGTACTGTGTTAATGTTGCCAGCCTCTGAAGGTACTGGTGTGATTGCAGGTAGTGCAATGCGCGCCATATTTGAAGTCATGGGAATTGAAAACATTTTATCAAAATGTATTGGTTCATCTAACCCCATTAATGTCGTACGAGCGACATTTAAAGGGTTGCAAGAAATGGAAACACTGGAATCCATGGCTGCAAAGCGTGGCAAGACGGTTGAAGAAATTGTAGGTTGAAGACGTCATGGCAAAAAAGACAGTAAGAGTAAAATTAATCAAAAGCAAGTTTGGTCGTAAACCTGGTCATCGCGCTTGTGTGGAAGGTTTGGGCCTACGAAAAATACATCAAACGGTAGAAGTGGAAGACACATCTTGCAATCGCGGCATGATTAATAAAGTCTCCTACTTACTTGAAGTTGAGGAAAAATAAAAATCCTTTCGGGATTTTTATTTTCTGAGAGTATTTCGTTTGCGATAGAATATCGGTGCAAGAGTAATACGCGAAGAATAAGAGAATTAAAAAATGACAATGCAATTAAATACGTTAAAGCCGCAAGCTGGCGCTAAAAAAGCAAAAACGCGAGTCGGTCGTGGTATCGGTTCAGGTTTAGGCAAAACGTGTGGTCGAGGCCATAAAGGCCAGCACTCGCGTGCGGGTGGTTATCACAAAACTGGGTTTGAAGGCGGACAAATGCCACTGCAACGCAGAATACCTAAGTTTGGTTTTAACTCAAGGAAAGCGTTGACCCGTGCCGAAGTTCGATTACATGAATTAAATACGGTTGATGCAAAGGTGATTGATATGGCAGCATTAGTAGCAGCTAACATTATTAATCGCCAAGTCAAACAAGTGAAAATATTTGTTTCTGGAGAATTAAAAAAACCAGTCACTGTTCGTGGATTAAAACTAACGAAAGGTGCTAAAGCAGCAGTTGAAGCGGCGGGTGGCAAGGTAGAAGAGTAAGATGGCAAAATCGAAACTGGGCGCATCACTAACAGGAGGCGGACTAGGCGAATTAAAAAAACGCTTACTGTTTGTGCTTATTGGTATCATTGTATACCGATTGGGCGCTTATGTACCAGTGCCGGGTTTAGATCCATCAAAGCTTGCTCTTTTATTTCAACAACATGCTTCTGGATTTTTGGGCATGTTTAATATGTTTTCCGGTGGCGCTTTAAGCCGGATGACGATTTTTGCATTAGGTGTGATGCCGTACATTTCATCGTCGATCATTATTCAAATGTACGGACAGATTTCACCGAAAATGAAGCAATTGCAAAAAGAAGGTGAAGCAGGTAAGCGTAAAATAAATCAGTATACGCGCTATGGAACTGTAATTTTGTCGGTGCTGCAATCCGTTTTTATGACAAAATGGTTGGTAAGCAGCGGTATAGCGCTAAATCCTGATTTTGGATTTTATTTTACATCGGTTGTCACATTGGTAACAGGAACGATGTTCCTCATGTGGCTCGGTGAACAAATGACGGAGCGGGGTGTTGGGAATGGTATATCATTAATCATTTTTGCGAGTATCGTCTCACGCTTTCCATCGGCAATAGGTCAGATATTTACGCAAGTGCGCCAAGGGCAAATGTCTGTGCTGACTCTATTGTTTTTGATTGCCGTTATTGTGATCGTGACGTTGGTTGTTGTATTTTTTGAGCGTGCACAACGACGCATTACGATCAACTATGCAAAACGTCAACAGGGTCGGAAGTTATATGCAGCGCAAAGCAGTCATCTTCCGTTAAAAATAAATATGGCAGGTGTGATTCCTGTGATCTTTGCGCAGAGTATTATTTTATTTCCTGGTGCTGTTGCCAAATTTATGGCATCCGTGAAGGGATTGGGTTGGTTAAATACCGTGTCGTTAGCCTTGTCTTACGGACAACCTGCGTATATTGTGATTTTTGCGATCACTGTTATATTTTTTAGTTTCTTTTATACGGCGTTGGTGTTTAGCCCGAAAGAAACAGCGGACAACTTAAAAAAATCCGGGGCATTTATTCCAGGTATACGTCCTGGAGAGCAAACAGCCCAATACGTTGACAAAGTCATGTTTCGTTTAACGTTAGTGGGTTCTGTTTACTTGGCATTAGTAGCATTGCTGCCGCAGTTTTTGATTTTGGCATGGAATGTTCCTTTCTATTTTGGGGGGACTTCGTTATTGATCGTCGTTGTGGTGATCATGGACTTTATGTCGCAAGTGCAAGCTCATTTGATGAGTCATCAATATGAGTCGCTAATGAAGAAATCAGGCGCCAAAGGGTCAAAAATTGGCTTGATTCGTTAAATGGGGAAGTACAATGAAAGTAAGAGCTTCAGTAAAAAGAATTTGTCGGCATTGTAAGGTGATTCGCCGCAAACGAGTGGTACGGGTCATCTGTAAAGATGCTCGCCATAAACAGCGGCAGAAATAGGGATTAGGACTGGGGATTAAGGATTAAAAGGTTAGAGGCCCTTGATTTTTAAAGAGACGAAGGGTATTCTAAACCACTTTTTTGTAGAAATATTAACAGGTTGGAGCGAATTTTATGGTTGCTCGTATAGCGGGAGTCAACATACCAGACAATAAGCATGCAAGAATTGCCTTGCAATCTATATACGGCATAGGAGGTACGCTTGCTGTGCGTATCTGTCAGTCGGCTGGTGTGAATCCAGCTATGAAGGTTGGTGACCTTTCAGATGCCGATTTAGAGGCACTGCGTAATGAGGTTGCTAAACACACTGTAGAAGGGGACCTGCGACGGGAGCGTTCTATGGACATCAAACGTAAGATGGACTTAGGCTGCTATACAGGTATTCGTCATAGAAAAGGGTTACCCGTACGTGGGCAGCGAACAAAGACTAATGCTCGTACACGCAAAGGTAAACGTAAACCGATTCGAAGTTAAGTTAGGTAAAAGGCTCACTTATGGCAAAGAAACGACATAGAAAAGTCACTGAAGGTATTGCTCACATTCAAGCGACCTTCAACAATACAAAGATCAGTATTTCTGATCCTCAAGGCAATGTGCTGGCTTTTAAATCAGCCGGCGGTTCAGGGTTCAAAGGCTCACGTAAGGGGACCCCTTATGGCGCCCAGCTTGCTTCTGAAGAGTTGGCGAGAATGGTAAAAGAGCACTTTGGCTTAAGACGCGTTGCAGTCAAAGCAAAAGGTCCGGGTGCTGGCCGTGATTCTGCGATTCGTGGATTGCGAACAGGCGGTTTAGAGATCTTCAGACTTGAAGATATAACTCCACTGCCGCATAACGGTTGTCGTCCACGAAAGAAACGTCGAGTTTAAAAGATGAGGTTTTAAAAAAAATGGCAAGATACTTAGGTCCAAAATGTCGATTATCTCGACGCGAGAAGACTGATCTACAACTAAAGAGTGGTATTCGAGCGATCGATACGAAATGCAATCTCGAACGCATTCCTGGACAACATTGGCAGCGTCGTGGTCGTACGACTGACTACGGTGTTCAGTTGCGAATGAAACAACTAATTCGACGGTACTATGATGTTTTAGAAAGACAGTTTCGTAAATATTATCAACAAGCCGATCGATTAAAAGGTTCGACAGGTGATAATCTTTTAAAGTTGCTTGAATCTCGTCTGGATAACGTAGTTTATCGAATGGGTTTTGCGGCAACACGTGCCGAAGCAAGACAGCTTGTCAGCCATAAAGCCGTATTAATCAATGGGGAAGTTGTCAATATTCCATCCTATCAAGTGAGCTCTAACGATGTTGTTGAAATTCGCAGTAAAGCAAAAGGCCAATTGCGAATTAAGGCGGCGCTAGATTTAGCGCAACAACGTGGGCAAATGTCATGGATAGCTGTAGATACGAAGAAAATGTCTGGAACTTTTAAAGGTGAGCCTGATGTAACAGAGCTTCCAGCAGAGTTCAAGATCAATCTCGTTGTCGAATTGTATTCTAAATAAGGGGTATATGTATGCAAGATATTTATAAATCGTTTTTAACACCTAAAAATATACAGGTTCAAGTGGTCACCCCTAACCACTTTAGAATTACCTTAGAACCACTCGAGCGTGGTTTTGGACACACCTTAGGTAATGCATTGCGACGGATTTTGCTTTCCTCAATGCCAGGTGCGGCTATTGTTGAAGCGACTATTGATGGTGTTTTACATGAATACAGTTCGATTGAAGGTGTCCGTGAAGATGTCGTTGATATTTTACTCAATCTAAAAGGTGTTGCGATCAGGCTCGAAGGTCGTGATCAAGCAACATTAACTTTGAATAAAAAAGGCGCGGGTCCGGTAACAGCCGCAGATATTCAAGCAGATCACGGCGTAGAAATCGTTAATCCTGAACATGTGTTAGCACATCTCACCAAAGATGGTGAAATCAACATGACACTGAAAATAGCTTTGGGACGTGGTTATGAGCCTGCTAGCACAAGAGCTGCTGTCGAAGAATCGCGTTCAGTAGGTTCGTTATTGTTGGATGCTTCTTTTAGTCCAGTAAAACGCGTTACCTATCAAGTTGAAAATGCACGTGTTGAAAAACGCACAGACTTAGACAAACTCATTATCGACTTAGAAACTAATGGAACCTTAAATCCAGAAGAAGCTATTCGACGCTCCGCTACGATTTTACAGCATCAATTAGCGGCTTTCGTGGAATTACAGCACGAAGAACGTAGGGAATCATCCTCGAAAGAAGAGCGAATAGATCCATTATTGCTTCGACCGGTGGATGATCTTGAGCTGACAGTTCGCGCGGCTAATTGTCTTAAAGCAGAGAACATTTATTACATTGGCGATCTTGTTCAACGCTCTGAAACAGATTTGTTGAAAACGCCAAACTTAGGTAAAAAATCATTAACGGAAATTAAAGGTGTCTTAGCACAACGTGGTTTAAGCTTGGGCATGGTGATAGACCAATGGCCTCCAGCAGATTTGCAAGACAGATAAAAATAAGGTACTCGCAGCAAGCCTGCGATGGGAGAAATAGAAATGCATCATAGAAAATCAGGCAGACACTTAAGTCGTACTTCTAGTCATCGCAAGGCGATGTTTAAAAACATGTCTGTATCCTTATTACAACACGAACTCATTAAAACAACATTGCCCAAAGCAAAAGAATTGCGGCGTGTTGTTGAGCCATTAATTACATTGGCAAAAAATGATAGTGTTGCTAATCGCCGATTGGCATTTGCACGTCTGCGAGATGATGCTGCTGTTGCAAAACTCTTTAAAGAAATTGCACCGCGTCATAAAAGTCGACCCGGTGGTTATCTGCGCATATTAAAATGCGGGTTCCGTGCGGGTGATAACGCACCGATGGCTATTGTCGAACTCGTTGATCGTGAAGCGGCGGAAGCTTCCGACGAGTAACATCATCTTTTATCTACACGTAACAAAATTCAGGATGCTCGTCTGCTTCTAGCTCGGGCATCTTTTCCACTATATTACAAGCTTGCTGAATGCCTTGATGTTGTTTCATTAGGGCTGCATACTTGCGGCAATTTAAATGAATAAGATTGGAGTTTAACAGCTCATTCAGTTTTTCAACGATACGATCAAATTTATACTGATATTGTCGTAATTCAAGAGCGACTCCACACTGGCGTAGGCGCAGCGCATTATCAAATTGATCGCCGATGTTGGGCACAACTAACTGTGGGACGCCGTGCGCTAAGGCTTGTGCCGCCGTGCCAATCCCACCAAAATGCACGATGGCAGATACATGATTTAATAATGTATTTAATGGCAAATAATCTAAATGATACATAAATTCTGGCAGTGACTCTGGGATTTGTTCTTTATGCCGCGTCAACAAAATCCCTTGGCAGCCTAATTTTTCGCAAGCCATCATGGATTCTTTAAAAAAATTGTGGGCGTATCTCACACCGGTGCCCGCAGTAAAAATAATGGTTTTATGGGGTCGATCTAAAAATTCACGCAATCCGCTCGGAATTTCTGTAATTCCGTTTGGGTTATAGAGTGGAAAGTTTGTTACCTCTAATTGTTTGGGCCAATCTTCGGGTTGGAAACCAAACCATTTTGGGAATAGAGCAATAATTTTTGTAGGCGAATGAATCCACGTTTTAAAAACATGTTTCACAGGGCTAAGACCTAACGAGCGACGAAAAGCATTAATATCTGGGAGTAACAACATGCGATCTAAAAAAATTAAAAACAAATAAAAAAGACTCGACTTCATCCAATGCGGTAATGTTGGCGGAAAAGTAACGCCTGGATAGCGTAATGGATGATGAATAGAAAGCATGCCGATCGGAGCCAAATGTATGGTGACAAGGGGAATGCCTAACTTCTCATGCGCAATGCGCGAACTAATAAACATCACATGGCTGATTAAAATCGTGTTCTGTTTTTCATATTGCTTTTCAATAAAATCATATGCAGGCTTCAACGTTGGAATAATAAAATTGCGGCTAAAAGCGGTGATGTTAGTGAGCAACCGGTTAACCTGGGGGTCTTCTAGGGCGCTGATGTTCTGTTCTTTTGACAAAACAGCATGAAAATAAATCCCGTGTTTCTCGACATTGTGGCGATATGTTTCTGCGCTGAGAAAATAAACGGTATGGCCGCGTTGCTGCAATTCCTGTGCTATGCCAATGAAAGGATACACATCGCCAGCCGTTCCTATGGTAGTGATGATAAATTTCATGAACGATCCCTTGTGAAATTTAGGTAATTATTATAACGATAAATTACACCGGAGTCTTCATCCACCCAGAAAGATTATTATTTTATAAAAATCAATTAGTTATATTTTTTCATGGATTAAGATTATTTTAATATCAGTATCATAAAGTCAATCTTCGAAACAGATAATTAAGGAACTCATTATATGCCATCGGGAAAAAAACCGGCTAGTTGGAGTACTTCAGAAGATGAAGAAGTCAAACCTGAAGAAAGCTCAAGCGATGCTGAAAAAGTATTAGGGGATTTACCTTACTTAGATAGGCGGCCACCTAGCTTAAATAGTTTTGGGAATAATATAAATCTAAGCTTTTTTGTGAGCCTTCTACCCGATCACGATTCTGGTGATGAAGCTGATGACGAACATTCTGATGACGAAGGTACTGAAAATCAACTTGTTCTTAGTCAATAAATTTTCGCAATAAAGGGGATAATATGGAAAATCAAGATCAGTCTGTGCCGATGGATGTAGAAGATACTACAAATACGCAGCCAACGACAGCCCCTCTTGTACAGGCAGGGATGTTTGCGCGACCAAATGTTATGGCGCGGCTGCCTTCTACTGGTTCGATATCTCGAGGCTTAACTGACATGCATAGGTGGAAGCACACACAGGATGGCAGCCCCGGAATAACGCTGACACTAGAAATCCGGATGGTACTCTTAGGGATCAGGATGGTGATGTTGTTATGGAAGACGCATCAGCCTCAGAGTCTGTAGCTTCAGCTCCAGTCGTGTAGTTAGGTTAAATTCTTCGCCGTTATCCCAAACAGTCTCACCCTCGCAAGGTGTTACACGTTTGAGATTTCTCGCGAAGTTTGTTTTCTTTGACTCACGTCATCATCGAATTCGCCATTAAATTCCATTCCCTCATTGCTAGAAGTCCACGGGATTGAACATTATAATCTACAATGACAAGGATAGGTTATGAACTCTGAGATGGACCCCAACGCAATCAAACGCGGCCGCGAAATTATCGCACGGCTGGATCGCATTCCCATCTGGCCCTATCCCAAACACGTGATGCTAACGGTTGGCATCGGTTTTTTCTTTTCATTTTACGACATTTTAACGATTGGCTTGTCGTTGCCGAGCATTGAAAAAGCCTTTGGTGTTTCACTGCATGCTGCCACGTGGGCGATCACGAGCGGCTTGATTGGTTATATCATTGGCTCTTTTATTAATAGCCGCATTTCCGATAAATTTGGGCGGCATTTAAGCCTTTATGTTTCGATCGGTGCGTTCATGATCGGATCGATTCTCACGGCAGTTAGCCCGGATTTAGCCTGGGTTATCATTTGGCGCTTTATTTCGGGCATGGGCATTGGCGCTGAAATTGCAGCCGTGATTACTTATATGGAAGAATTATCGCCGAGTGCCGTGAGGGGCAAGGCGACGAGTTTGGCGATCGCATTTGGTATGTTTGGGTTTGCGATTATTCCCTTTGTCGCACTCTATTTTATTCCCACATTTACATGGGGGTGGCGTTTATTATTTCTTCTCGGTGGAGCTGGCGGTGTCGTGATATTTTTCATGCGTAAATACTTGCCGGACTCGCCACGGTGGTTGTTTCTTCATGAACGATTGGATGAAGCAGACGCTATTATCAGCAAAGCTGAAGACTTTGCGCGCCACACATTGGGTACTGAGCTTGCGCCACCTGGGCCAATATCCGATTATCCATTCGTTGTCGAATCCAGTATTGCAGCGGCATTTAAAAAGCCGTTGCTTCATCGCGTGATACTGTTTGCTGCGATTTGGTTTATTTATTATATCGGCAACTATGGCTGGTTGACGCTCGCAACCAGTTTGTTTTATCACCATGGATTTAAATTAGCGACGAGTATTGCGTTTGTGGCGATATCATCGTTGGGCTTTGTGTTTGGATCTTTGTTTGTCACATTATTATCGGATCGAATTGAGCGAAAATGGTTGTGTGCTGGTATCGCGTTTGTATGGACTGTCGCGTTATTGGTGGTCGGATGGTTTCCGATCGCGCCGCTTATCATGATTGGTGGTTTTGTAGCAGCGACCAGCATCGCCATGATCATTCCCATCATGTATATCTATACGGGTGAAAATTTCCCGACACGAATTCGACAAACGTGTGTAGCCATCACCGATGGTGTTGGGCATTTGGGTGGTGCATTCTGTGGGCAAATTATTTTTGGTATTGCTGGCGTATTTGCTGCAACACAGTTGCGGTTTGCGATGGCATTTACCACCATGGCCATTACCGGTTTTTTAACGGTGGTGTTGCTGTTATTTGGCATGCGCATGACAAAGCGCAGCTTGTCTGAACTCTCAAAACCAACCGAGTAAATACTAACTAAACCGGCGCAATGACGTTATAATAGGGACCCGAGTCAGATTTGGAGAGATCAATGATTGTACAGCCTAAGGTCCGAGGATTTATTTGCACGACAGCCCATCCGCAGGGTTGCGCTAAACACGTCACTCAATGGATAGATTACGTTAAAAAACACTCACCAATCAAAAATGGCCCGAAAAGGGTTTTAATCATTGGATCATCCACGGGATTTGGTCTAGCAAGCCGCATCGCAGCCGCCTTTGGTGCGGGTGCTGAGACGATCGGTGTCTTCTTTGAAAAGCCAGCGAGCGGTAAGCGCACGGCTTCGGCGGGTTGGTACAGCACTGCAGCGTTTGAGCGTGCTGCTAACGAAGCAGGGCTTTATGCCAAGAGTTTTAATGGCGATGCGTTTTCAAATGAAATGAAAGCAGAAGTTTTGAAAACGATTAAAGAAGATTGGGGTGGTGATATCGATTTGGTTATTTACAGTATCGCCTCACCGCGCCGGCAAGATCCAAAATCGGGAGAAATATTTAATTCCGTATTAAAACCGATCGGTAAGCCGTATCAAAATAAAACCGTTGACGTCATGACCGGGGCGGTGACGGATATCACAATCGAACCTGCAACAGAAGCAGAAATTAAAGCGACCGAAGTGGTAATGGGTGGTGAAGACTGGGAAATGTGGATCGATGCCTTGTTAAAAGAAAAACTATTAGCAAACAATGCCACAAGCGTGGCCTTTACTTATATTGGCCCTGAAATTACACACCCAATTTATCGCAACGGTACGATTGGCAAAGCAAAAGAACATTTAGAAAAAACGGCATCGACGCTCGATAAAAAACTGCAAAAAGCAGTTGGTGGCCACGCATTGATTTCTGTCAATAAAGCCCTGGTGACTCAAGCGAGTGCCGCGATTCCCGTCGTGCCATTATACGTTTCTTTACTGTATAAAATTATGAAAACGAAAAATTTACATGAAGGTTGCATAGAGCAAATGTGGCGCTTATTTGTGGATCATTTATATCACAATGACGCGCCTGTTGATGGCAATGGCCGCATTCGCATCGATGATTGGGAAATGCGTGATGACGTTCAAAATGAGGTGGCACAACTTTGGCAACAAGTGAGTAGTGAAAATTTAGAAAAAATTTCAGATGTCCAAGGTTATCGCAGCGATTTTTACAGGCTATTTGGTTTTGGTCTTAATGGTGTCGATTATAATCAAGATGTCGACGTTAATGTGAACATCCCTTCGATTCCTGAGGAATAAATGGCCGTTTTAATCGATGTTGTCACATTAAGTAAGAAGCTCTGCAAAACACCCATTCGTTGCGAATTAAAATATGCCACGGACGATAATTTTGTGGGGCGTGTGATCGATGGGTATGACGAAAAAGTGACTGACGTTGGTTTTTTAACTGAAAAGGCGGCGACGTATTTGTGTGATGTGCAAAATTATTTATATGACCAATATAATTATAGCTTGCTTATCTATGATGCATACCGCCCTCACCGTGCTGTGATCGATTTTATGCGGTGGATCAAGCAGCCACCTGCGGATCAACATGAATTAGATCAAAAAATAAAACATTATCCGCATCTTGAAAAATCACAACTGTTTGAGATGGGTTATTTATCGGAAGATTCTAGGCACTGTTATGGGAATACGGTGGATTTGGTGTTGATAGATGCCATCAATGGCAAGCCATTAGACATGGGGGCTTGTTTTGATTTTATGGATGAGCGCTCGCACATTACCGCGATAGCAGAAAAAATTGGTAGAGAAGCATTTCAGCATCGGCAAGTATTGCTCCAAGCGATGCAAGAATTTGATTTTGAGCCTTATTACAAAGAGTTTTGGCATTTCTCGCATCCATTAGCGACGGAGGCTAAAACACCCATTAATATTCCGCTCAAGCCGGGATTAACAAAAATAGAGTGTTGATTCATGGAAAAATCATTCAAAAAACTAATAAAAGGGTACACGGAGTTTCGTAAGATTTACGCAACAGGCAATGAATCTTTGATGAAACAGCTCGCCTATCACGGCCAACAACCTGAAATCATGGTGGTTGCGTGTTGCGTCGCGAGTTGATCCATCCGTTATTTTGCAGTCCGATCCGGGTGATATGTTCATCGTGCGTAATGTGGCGAATATCATTCCGCCTTATGAATTGGATCAGGCACATCATGGCACCAGTGCGGCACTTGAATTTGGCATCTGCTATTTGAACGTAAAACATCTTATTGTTTTAGGTCACAGCCAATGTGGTGGTATCGAGGCATTATTAAAATCAGAAAACCTAAATCCCAATGATTTTATTAGTAACTGGGTATCGCTCATCGATGTTGAGGGCAATACTCACAACATCGATGAATTTGCTAAGCGTGCACTGACTCAATCCTATCAAAATTGTTTGAGTTTTCCCTGGATTAAAGATCGTGTCGAAAAAAATGAGCTGATTATTCATTTGTGGTTTTTTGATATTAAAGACGGAGAGCTGTCTGCTTATTCATTCGAAAAGGATGAGTTTCAAAAGTTAAAAATCTAAATTGAACCATGGTTAAATCGATAGAAACACGCAACCGAGTTTGGTTTTATTCTGATCGACTGATTTTGGAATCCAGCGCCAAATAATCTTTCGTGCCGATAATCTCTTCACGTTCGTTAAAAGTCACGAGTTGATCGGCAATGGCTTTGCTATCGCCATCGCGATGGATAACCTCGAGCGTTTTCTGCATGGCGTGAATGGCTGCACGCTGGAGATCGGAAGGAATAATCACGATTTGGTAGCCTAATTGTTGAAGACGGTCCATTGGAACCAGCGGCGTTTTTCCGCCATAAAACATGTTAATGAGCTTGGGTTGTGGAATTTCTTTTGCGATCGCTTCAATTTGTTCGACTGATTGTGGCGCTTCAACAAAAATAACATCTGCACCTGCCTTTAAATAAGCCTTTGCACGCGCAATGGCTTGCTCAAAACCTTCAACCGCAATCGCATCGGTGCGTGCAATAATAACGAAATCAGGATCAGTTAATGCATCGCGAGCCGCATGAATTTTTTGCACCATTTCTTCAGTGGTAATTAGTTTTTTATCGTCGAGATGGCCGCAGCGCTTTGGAACTTGCTGATCTTCTAAATGCAGAGCAGCAACGCCGATGCGTTCGAATTGTTTTACGGTGCGATGCACGTTTAGTGCGTTGCCGTACCCGTTGTCTGCATCTGCTATCACCGGAAGCGTTACAACGTTGACAATTTGTGAGAGTCGATCAATGACCTCGGTAAAGCTTAGTAATCCTAAATCAGGATAGCCTGAGCTGCGGGAAATCGCACCGCCGCTCGCATAAACCGCTTCAAATTTAGCGCGTTGCACCAAGCGTGCGGATAAACCATCGAATACACCCGGTGCAATAATTGTTTTTCCAAATTTCAATAATTGACGCAGCTGCGTTGTCTTTTTCATGTGGTTTTATAGCTAAAAAGGAATATCGTCGTCGTAATCAGCAGGCGCATCAAAATTAGATTTAGACATTGATGATGGTTGCTGATCTGTGTGTTGCTTGACAGATTCTCCGCCTTGGGTGCTAGCACCCCGGCTATCTAGCATATGCATTTCATTTGCAATGACTTCGGTTGTGTAGCGATCGACACCGTTTTTGTCTTGCCATTTACGTGTGCGCAAACTGCCTTCGACGTAAACTTTTGATCCTTTGTGTAAATATTCGCCAACAATCTCGGCTAATCGATTAAAGAATGCGATTCGATGCCATTCTGTTCGTTCTTGTAATTCACCGGTTTGTTTATCTCGCCATGTGGTGCTTGTTGCTAGAGTGACGTTAGCAACTGCGTTTCCGTTGGGGGTATAGCGTACTTCAGGATCATTGCCTAAGTTGCCGATTAAGATAACTTTATTCACACCTCTTGCCATTACATTCTCCTAGTTCTCAGCTTCTTTCCAATATTTTTGAATTAACATAAGCTAATTCTTCAAGCTAGGTTACTCTCTCTGACTAATTTTCGCAATTCGTCTTCGTGAATAATTTTTTTGTCGACTTTAAGATATATAAGTCTTTCATTTGGCATGATCGCAACATCGTTAACGCCGTTAATATGGTGTAAATAGTCGCGTAGTGAGTTGAGATTGGAAGAGTTTGTTTCGTCTAATTTAACGATGAGCGTTGAGAGGTAGGGTGGCTGCGCCATGGTAATTGCGGCAATAAACCAGGCAATGCCTAATAGAGCGCAGAAAATGAAGATTCCGATGAGATTAAAGTCATTGAATATTAATCCTCCGAGACTGCCACCTACAAAGATGCCGAGAAATTGTGAGGTAGAATAAATACCCATTGCCGTTCCTTTTTTGCGAATGGGCGAAATTTTCGACACGAGTGAGGGTAGGCTCGCTTCCAATAGCGTAAAAGCGGCAAAAAACAATAACAAAGTAATCCCGATGTCGATTGCCGAGCGGTGAAACGCGATCAATAAAAACTGCGCAATCACAAGCGTTCCAATGGCACCCACAAAAAGCGGCTTCATTTTACGTTTCTTCTCAGCAATGATAATTAATGGAATTGTTGCGATAAACGCAAACGCTAAGACAATTAAATAAAGCATGACTTGTGCATGTTCGCTTAATTTTGCTATGTGGGTGAGCATGATGGGAATGGCAAGAAACATGGCAGTCAGCATGCTGTGCAAAGCAAAGATGCCGAAATCCAGGCGCAATAACTGCTTGTTGTTGAGAACTGTCTTGAAGCTTGTCGGGTTAGGTTCTACTTGTGGGTGCTGTGTCATTTGAGGCGGTGTTGGAACCAAGGTGAAAAGCAAAAGCAATCCAACGCTGGCCAAAATTGCTGTTGTCCAGAATATACCGTCTAAATGAAACCACGCGTTAATCGCGGGTCCGAGGATCATCGCGATTGAAAATGACAGCCCGATCGCCATGCCGATCATGGCCATGGCTTTGCTGCGATCTTCATCGCGCGTTAGGTCGGCGACCATAGCCAATGTGGTGCTCCCGATGGCACCAGCACCTTGTAATGCCCGACCCAGAATGATGCCGTAAATCGAATGTGAAAAACCAGCGACGATGCTGCCGATCGCAAAAAGGGTGAGGCCAATGGCAATGATTCGTTTTCGGCCAAATCGATCTGAGAGCATGCCAAAGGGCATTTGCAGACACGCCTGAGTGAGCCCATAGATACCGAGCGCAAAACCAATCAAGAAGGGGGTGGCATACGGTATTTTGCCCGCATACAGTGAGAATACGGGGAGAATCATGAATAACCCTAGCATTCGGAAGGCCATGATGGCTGCAAGGGAGCTAACGGCGGTTCTTTCTTTCGTGCGCATTTGGGTGTCTCGAACTTTGTCTTTAAATATGTGGCGTACTCTTTTGTTGAGAAGCGTAAAGATACCATAAATTAGGGATTAGGGGTGAGTTTATGGGTTGGTTGTCAGGCATCCTACAAATATGAGAGACTAGGCGATTAACCAGCGTCCCTGAGAATGAGCAAAATAAGCCTGCGTGGGGTTCGGACCCACAACCTTAAAAATATCGATCTCGATTTGCCGCGTGATCAATTGACTGTGATCACAGGCATTTCAGGTTCCGGTAAATCATCGTTAGCCTTCGATACATTGTATGCCGAGGGGCAGCGTCGCTACGTCGAGTCGTTGTCGGCATACGCGCGCCAATTCTTATCGATGATGGAAAAGCCGGAGGTCGATACGATTGAGGGTTTATCACCTGCTATCGCCATCGAACAAAAAGCGACATCACACAATCCGCGCTCGACGGTCGGCACCATCACCGAGATTTACGATTATCTGCGTTTGATGTATGCGCGCGTTGGCCAGCCGAGATGCCCATATCATCATCACGATTTACAGGCACAAAGTGTTAGCCAAATGGTAGATAACGTGTTGGCGTTACCCGAGGGGACTGCGGTTATGGTATTAGCCCCTGTCATTCGCGAACGTAAAGGTGAGCATGTTGAGTTGATTGATCAATTGCGCGGGCAAGGTTTTATTCGTGCGCGCATCGATGGAAAATTATATGAATTAGATGACGCCCCTAAATTAACATTGCGGAAAAAACACACGATTGAAGTGGTTGTCGATCGTGTGAAAGTGCGCCCCGATATTCAGCAACGGCTCGCAGAATCTTTTGAAACAGCGTTGCGATTAAGTCATGGCATCGCGAGCATTGCGCCTATGGAAAAAGACACATTTGCAGAGCGGTTATTTTCAGCAAAATATGCTTGCCCTGATTGCGGTTACAGTTTGGAAGAGTTGGAGCCACGACTATTTTCATTTAATAATCCAAAGGGCGCTTGTCCCATTTGTGATGGTTTAGGTGTGCAGCAATATTTTGATCCTGAAAAAGTTGTCCACGATGAAAAAATGAGTTTAGCTGAAGGTGCGATTCGTGGTTGGGATCGGCGCACGCTGTATTATTTTCAGATGCTCTCATCGCTGGCAAAACATTATGATTTTGACCTCGACAAGCCTTTTTCGCGATTATCGAAAAAAATTAGAGACATTATTTTATATGGCAGTGGCGATGAAAATATTGTGTTTCATTACGCCGGGCATAATGGTAAACGCGTGCGTCGCACGCATCCGTTTGAGGGAGTGATTCCCAACATGGAACGCCGTTATGAAGAAACGGAATCGAACGCGGTTCGCGAAGAATTAGTGAAATATTTAACGGTGAGTGCGTGTGAGGAATGTCAAGGCACGCGGCTGCGTGTTGAAGCGCGTAATGTGTTTATCGATGATAAGAATTTGCCTGAAATTACGGCGATGTCTATCGGACAAGCGCAAGCATTCTTTCAACAATTAAAATTAACAGGGAAGCGCGGCAAGATTGCGCATAAAATTTTAAAAGAAGTCAATGCTCGCTTGGGTTTTTTGGTGAACGTTGGTTTGAATTATTTAAACTTAGCGCGCAGTGCAGAAACGTTATCCGGGGGTGAGGCGCAACGTATTCGTTTGGCGAGCCAAATCGGTTCGGGATTGGTTGGCGTGATGTATATCTTGGACGAGCCTTCCATTGGGTTACATCAACGCGACAATAAACGTTTGCTCGACACGCTCACCCATTTGCGTGATTTGGGTAATACGGTCATTGTAGTTGAGCACGATGAAGAAGCGATTCGTGAAGCGAATCACGTTATTGATATTGGCCCCGGTGCTGGTGTGCATGGTGGAGAAATAGTGGCTGAAGGTACGCCCGAAGCGATTATGAAAAACCCAGCCTCACTGACGGGACAATACTTGTCAGGTAAAAAATCCATTCCAGTTCCCAAAAAACGCATACAAAATACGTGTCGTCAGTCCATATCGTTGAAAGGTGTGCGTTGCAATAATTTGAAAAATGTTGATGTTGATATTCCAATTGGTTTAATGACCTGTGTGACGGGTGTCTCGGGTTCTGGAAAATCCAGTCTGATTAATGACACGCTTTATCCTGTTGTGGCGCATCAGTTAAATGGTGCATCGCAACAACGAAGAGGCTCATTTAAATCTATTGATGGTCTAGAAAATTTTGATAAAGTCGTTGATATCGATCAAAGTCCCATCGGTCGCACGCCACGTTCAAACCCTGCAACTTACACAGGTATTTTCACACCCATTCGTGAGTTATTTTCAGAAACGCCGGAATCGCGTGCACGTGGTTATCGTCCTGGTAGATTTAGTTTCAACGTCAAAGGTGGTCGTTGTGAGGCGTGTGAAGGCGATGGCGTGATTAAAGTTGAAATGCATTTCTTGGCAGATATTTATGTGATTTGTGATGTGTGCCAAGGGAAGCGTTATAACCGCGAAACTTTGGAAGTTCATTATAAAGGCAAAACGATTCACGATGTGTTGCAAATGACTGTCGAAGAAGCGCGTTCGTTTTTTGATCCTGTTCCGGTGATTGCGCGTAAATTACAAACATTGATTGATGTGGGTTTGTCTTATATTACGCTAGGTCAAAGTGCGACAACTTTATCGGGTGGTGAAGCGCAGCGCGTCAAGTTATCACGTGAATTATCAAAACGTGATACCGGCCGCACACTTTATTTGTTGGACGAACCAACTACTGGATTGCATTTTCATGATATTTTGCAACTGTTAACTGTGTTACTGCGGTTGCGCGATAATGGCAATACCATTGTTGTTATCGAGCATAATTTAGATGTGATTAAAGTTGCCGATTGGATTATTGATTTAGGTCCAGAAGGTGGTGATGAAGGCGGCACCATCGTGGTAACTGGCACACCAGAGACAGTAGCCAAGCATCCCTCGTCTTATACTGGCCAGTTTTTGAAAGACGTTTTGAAGCGTTGATTTTCATTGTTCCGTTAGACGTCGTTCCACATCCAGGGACACATAGTTTCTGGATTTCAATTGCTTGGCTCACGAGGTTGGCGTTACTGTTTTTCGGGAATCGCCGTCCTTCGCTGCTAAGTACGTCCAGGGTACTTACGCCCGCAAAACAGTAACACCAATCTCTCTGCCGCAGTTGAAATGCTATTTGATAGTGATGACGCTCCGCATCCCGAGGGTACATGATTATGAGCAAACGATCTTGCAATTTCTCGGGTTGGCGCTGCGACACATTGGAATGCCGATTATGGGTCTTGAATGGGTTAAATGACAATTTTTAGGTAAAGCATGACGGCTGCCGATAACCCAAGCCATTTTTTCAGAATCACGCTTTTGACTATACTTACAAACGAAGTGATGGGACAAGATGACAACGCCTTTGAATTGTGCAAAACCTTTGAAAACATGCTTGCCACCGTAAAGACCTTCGACTGGGCTATTGAGTACGATCTCTGTTCCTTGAAACTTAGCACCGCAACTTTCCTCACCTACAGATATTTTGCAATCCTTGAAAAGTTTATTGGCTTGCTTGGCTGTGGGACAAACGATGGTCTTTGCATAGGCGATGTTTACACAAGTAACCGATGTCAGGGCAAGAGCAATGAGTATTTTTTTCATAGGAATATGCCTTTGATTTGTTTGAATATTCTTCATGCGGTCTGCAAAAATTGTAGCATATATTAACCAATGCTAGAAGTGGGTTGCCGAGCATGTAAAATCTAGTAGAATCCATACTCATGATGAAAAACGATCAACTCCTTCGCGCGCTATTGCGTCAACCTGTCGATCACACGCCAGTGTGGTTAATGCGTCAGGCCGGACGATATTTACCTGAATATCGCCAACTCAGATCGAAAGTTCCTGACTTTATGACTTTCTGCAAAACACCAGAGCTGGCTTGTGAAGCAACGTTGCAGCCCTTGGCACGATTTAATTTAGACGCAGCCATAATTTTTAGTGATATTTTAACGGTTCCAGCAGCGATGGGAGTTGATCTAGAGATTGCGCCGAATCTTGGACCCATCGTTCATCAGCCTATTCGTTCTCTGCGCGATGTTGAAAAACTGACAACGCCAGACGTCGAAGAGTCGCTTTCGTATGTGATGGAAGCGATTAAATTAGTTCGTCAGGAGCTTAATGGCAAAGTGCCGTTAATTGGATTTGCTGGAAGCCCTTGGACTTTGGCCTGTTATTTGGTTGAAGGGCGTGGCAGCAAAACATTTAATGCCCCAAGAAGCATGTTATATCGTGAACCAGCAGTGATGCACTCACTTTTAACCAAGCTCACTGCACAAACGATTGATTATTTAAATGCACAAATCAGAGCAGGTGCAGAGGCGATCATGCTGTTTGATACATGGGGTGGTTTGTTAACTTCAAGCACCTATCAAGAATTTTCATTGCACTACATGACTCAAATTGCGAATGGATTACAGCGAGAATTTAAAGGCAATAAAATTCCGCTCGTTTTCTTTACTAAAAGTGGTGGCCAATGGTTGGAAGCAATTGCAAAGAGTGGGTGTGATGCGGTGAGTTTAGATTGGACGGTCGATATTGCAGACGCGCGCAAACGCGTGGGTGATCGGGTTGCCATACAAGGTAATTTGGATCCCGCGGTTTTGTTTGCCAATCCCAAAGAAATTCGCGCGGCAGTGAAAGAAATTATGGAAGCTTACGGCCAGCATCCGGGTCATGTTTTTAATTTGGGTCATGGTATCGATAAAGCAACACCACCCGATAACGTAGCGGTGATGGTTGAAGCTGTGCATGAATTTAGTTTATAGTGAAGGAAATTGGAGTAATAGAATGTCACTTTACGTAGCTGTTATTACTTTATTTTTAGTCATGGATCCATTGGGTAATATCCCTGTCTTTTTTTCTATCTTAAAAAAATATGATCCAAAAAGACAAACGCGCATTATTCTTCGGGAATCCGCCATCGCGTTTTTAATTTTAGTTCTGTTTGTTTTCTTTGGTCATTACATTTTGCTTGGGTTGCATATCACAACCCCTGCTTTAAATATTGCGGGTGGAATTATTTTATTTATCATTGCAATTCGTATGATATTTCCAGGTGCTGCCCAGGCTTTTGGCAAAGAAGAGCATGTTGAAGAACCATTAATTGTGCCGCTTGCAGTGCCGTTGACCGCAGGTCCTTCGGCGATTGCCATCGTGATGGTGTTTGTAACGCGCAATCCTGAACATGTATGGTTGGTTTTTTCAGCCGTGGTAATCGCTTCGATTATATTTGTCGCAATTATGTTGTGTTCACGTTATCTGATGAAGGTGTTGGGTCAGCGTGGGTTAACAGCGGTCGAGCGATTGATGGGGTTGATTTTAACGACGATTGCTGTGCAGATGTTTTTGACCGGGGTCATCCATTATATCAATAACCCAGTCTCCTAGAGTTATTTACCTTGTAGCAACGAACATTCATCTTTGGCCAATCTGAGGCGAAAATTAAGGAGTATCCCTTGCTTGCCCTGAGGTCGGCGATCGTTTCCGTGCTCAAACAAGCTTCCGCGTCGCTTCGCTTGCTTCAGCCAACTGCGCGCGAAAACGACCACCTCCCCGGGCGCAAGGGATACAACTGTTTGTAAAAAAATGACATCCCTTGCTTGCCCTGAGGTCGGCGATCGTTTCCGTGCTCAAAACCATTACCGGGGATAGAAAAAAATGAGGTCATTTCGAGCGAGAGCGAAAAATCTCAAGCGTGTAGCACTCTGTTACGGTAGGTCGCTTATAAAATTCCTTAAGCCTCACCAAATGCGCTTAGCGTTAGTGGATATAAACTTGTTAGTGGGATTTCAGCAGCGCTCTGATTTTCAATGGGAGCTGATAGCCACATTGAGCCATCGCCAATGTGGTGGCCGGATTTCACCGCGATTTTATGGAAATGATGGTTGAAAGGTCCAATGCTATTGCTGTGTTGATCTTTGATAACCGCATCATCGCTCAATCCCCGTGTAAGGGCCGTTTCGATGAATAGCGAAGTTGGAGTATTTTGGACGACCTTAAAAACAGGTTCGTCATTCACATGTAAGCTGGTTAATACGTTTTTCGCATGATCGAGTTGCTCTTGGGTTTTCGCTTCAACTTGCCAATCGCGGCTCATCATGGGTAATACCCGATAATTGTTCAGCCCAAGTTTTTTCATCAAAGTCTCATGATTATATAAACGATAATAATTCATGCCGCCTTGATCTTCTTTTTGTAAAAAGGGTTCTTGAGATAATCCAGAGGCAATAATAACCAGCGTCTCTGGGTCGTTGGCGTATTCAAGTAAATGCCCGACGATTTTGTCGTAAATTTCAAAACCATAAGTCACGGGATCGTGGGTCAATTTACAATCGGGGGAGACTATCATGGGATTAAATAATTCAGTTTGAAAATTACGCCAATAGTGATGTTGATAATGTGCCACTGAATTAAGAAACAGCGTGTAATATTGGTAACGCTGCGTTTGTAATAAATGCTTAAATATTTCGAATAAGAATAGATCGAAAATCCCGGGTAGTTTCCACCTCGTCTTGGCATCAATTTTCTGCGAAATGAGTTGCGTAGCAATTGTGGTATACAGATTCAGTGGTAAATTAAATTGGCGGCAAATGCGAAAACCTGCCATGAGGTCATTGATTCTGATGCCGGATGTCGCGTGTGCTTGCACTTTTTTGCTGATTAAATCCCATAAAGGTTGAATGTTGCTTGGATAAGTAATGCCGTCTTTAGACCAGGGATCAGGAAAGAAAAAGCCACCATTGGCATTGCCGCGTACGGCATTCATGCTGCCAACAATACAAGACTCAATATTGTGATTGCTTAGTGTTTCCCAAATTTGTGGGTGTTTTAAGTGAATGGCATCACTTAGGCGAAAAATACCGTGCTCTGAAAATGATTTGCCGGTGTGGGCGGTGGTCCATTGAATCCAGGGTTCTAAATGCTCGTATTGCTGTTCGCTTGTTGTTTTGTAATAGGACCACTGTTCATTTATTTTTTTAAAATGGTGGAGTTTCCCGTGCTGAATTAAACGATCGACGATGTTTTTCGAGATCTCATTCAATTCGAGTTGAATGACACGTTTATATGTTTTAGGCAGTTTGATATCTAAAGTTTCCATTTATTTTGCTGCTCACTTATTTGTGGGCTAATTTTAACGTTAAACACTGATTGCCGCCACCGGCTTTTCGAAACTCCGTAACTGGTTGAATCTGAACCTGATAGCCTAGCGCCTCCAACTGTGCTTGGAGCTTGCTCGTGATAGCGTTCACGAAGAGAACACCTTTTTTTCCAGGGATTTTGTTTGTTCTAGCGAGTACCAGATTGCAGGCAAAGTGAGCAGCATCCTCCTCGCCGATAGCAATGCGGTTTTGTTTTGGCACTGTGGCCTCGATCAATTGGTTGGATTCTTTGCTAAAGGCGGGGGGGTAGTAGATCAAAAAATTATCCAATAAAGGGCACAGGCATGTATCGAGATGATAAAATTTTTCATCGATCAATTCGAGAGGAATAAGGGGAATGGATATTTGTTTTTTAAGAGCGTCCAACGCTTTTGGTTCAGTGCGGATTCCATAACCTGACCACAACAGTTTTTTGTTACTGTGAAATAGTGCATCGCCATGGCCTTCAAAGTAAATGTCATCAGGAAGGCTAGAAACGCTGTAACCCTGTTCTTCAAACCAGCGTTTAAAAACAGACTCTTCAGGTCTGCGTTCAGGAGGTCGAAAGTGCGATAAGATAACCTGTTTATTTAAAATCAACCCCGCATTTGCAGTGAAAACCAAATCTGGCATGTTGGGTTCGGGCTTGATGAGTTCAACGGTGGCAACTTGTTGTAAGTTTTTATAAAAATTTTGCCACTGTTCTTTTGCGAGGGCGTGATCAATTTTGTGCACTTGTCCTTTCATCCAAGGATTTATCACATAGTCGACATCAAAGTACTTAGGTTCACACATGAGAAAAGTTTCAGGCATGTGAATTTTCCTCGTTTGTTATGTATGCTTTTTAAACGATGGGCAAACAGTGTGCTCTGGTTCCCACCAAATAATTTTAAAAACATAGCCTTCCAAAATTCCCCATATTCGCTCCTTTCCACTAAGGCGTAATCGATATAGTTCATCCACATCGTCTAGTTTAAGCTCTCTAATACATTTTTGTGCTTCTGGTGTGAGGGAAGCAATTGGAACCGAGTGATTTCTTCTTTTGTTATTAAAAATTTCTTGCCAAGTCATTGACTCATAGCTCGTTAATTTCTTTAAAACGGCTCGGCACAAAGATTGGCCTTTAAAATTTTTCCAACCCCACTTTTTATGAATAAAATCTAAAATAGAAAACTGCCAAACAGGAAAATTTTCTAAGGTGCTTTCAATTGCTTCTCTTTTTTGAGAGGCGATAGTTAGTTGTTTACGTGAGAAAGGAGTTTTTTGTTGGAAAATTTTTTTAGGCCTTTTCTTGCTCATTGAGTTCCTCGATAGATGAGATGGAGCTATAGTATTCAGCCATGCTAGCGTGAGTAATTTGTTTACGACCTCTTTTATAGGAGGAAAGACCTTTGCGTGCTTCTTGCCAAGGAATTTCAAGGTGAGTTAGATCGCTTAACCATTGAGAGTTTTTATCGCCATAATAATCGAGTATGTGATTAATGGTATCTTTTTGGTTATAACTTAAGTTACTAGAATCTCCAATTTTTAAGTGGCTTATTTTGAAAAGCCCACGATGTACTCGATATAATTCTGGCACAATAGGTCCATTAATCCATGCTTGAATGGGTTCTTTAAAGAGTGGTTCATCATCCCAGACGAGTGCCCATGCCTGACTATAATACACCAGTTTTTGTAGTTTCATTGCTGGCAGAGAGCCTAGTTTTTCAATTATATAGCTTGCAACATCAAAACAGGTAGCCATATGCAGTCTCTTAACGGTTTTGGAAGTCCATGATAAAAATACCTCATTTGAGGCGAAATTTCATTACCGGGGTATGGTTCTTTCAGCGTTAACAGGGCGCCTTCATCAAAGTTTAAAAACCGACCACTTTTCTTAAATACCTTGTGGAAAGAGCAGCCTGCATACGTTTCCTGGCAATCCCATGCGTGGAACTGGTCTCTTTTTCTAAGAGCTTTAACACCATTTTTCTCATCGTTGCCAGGTTTTGGTCGGCATAGCCTCGTGTGATTTGGCAAGCATCTTCACCCAACCCAACATCGAGCTTCCAGTGTAGATTATTTTCAACCGACCAATGTTCACGCGTCGCTTGGCAGGCTCGGTAATACTCCTTATCGGCAACACCCCGAACAGCTCGAAGCATTTGCTGATGCTATTTATAAACGCAAGCTTATGGAGCAGGGCAAAGTGCCAGAAGATTTTACGGCACTTACTACGCGCAAAAACTGCGGTACTGTTCCTGTTCATCCAGCTATTGTTAATGGCGGCAATGTTCTTGGTTGTCCTTGGCGCTGGAATAAGGCGAACAACTTACCAGTACCGAAATGTAGAGGTTAATTTGTTCTTATAATCTTCCCCTAAATTACCGGACACTAATTTGTTAAAATCTATGAAGTAACAAAGAGGTGATCTCATGACAAAGAAGACTCGAAAATACACACCGGAATTTAAAGAAGAAGCAATCCATCTAGCACTCAGTTCTCCTTCCGTGTTAAGCGCTGCAAAAGACTTAGGCATGCCCGAAGCGACCCTCCACACCTGGGTGGATAAAGCCAGGAAGAGTGGTGAAGTGATTCATCCCAGCGCAAAGCAACCGGTCAACATAGGGGAACTCATTGAATAAAATCAACAGCTTAAGAAGCGACTGGCACGACTGGAACAGGAGAAAGCCATTCTAAAAAAGGCGGCCACGTACTTCGCGAAAGAACTCGAGTAAAGTACAGCTTTATTCAAAAGCACGCCCAACTATTTGGAATTAACTTGCTATGTGATGTACTGGGTGTCAGTCGTAGTGGTTATTATGACTGGCTATCGCGACCTATGAGCCCACGTGAGCAAGCAAACCAACAATTAGATGAAAAAATTAAGGTAATTTATATGAGAAACAAACAACGTTACGGTTCACCACGTATAACTCGTGCATTGCAAGCGGAATCGATTTCCTGCAGTCACACGCGTATTGAGCGGCGTATGCGCTCCATGGGCTTAAAAGCACTTGCCAAGCGTAGATTTAAAATAACCACAGACTCGGGTCACAACAAGCCTATTTTTGAGAATATTGTAAAGAGAGATTTCACGACAACGGCGATCAATCAAAAATGGGTGAGTGATCTGACGTACATTCCAACCCGTGAAGGTTGGTTGTATTTAGCGGTGGTTATCGATGTGCATTCACGTTCGGTTATTGGCTCGTCAATGAATAAAAGCATGAAACAAGATTTAGTGTGTGATGCGTTATTGATGGCGTTATTCAAACGAAAATATCCAAAGCAAGTGATTATACACTCTGATCGGGGCAGTCAATATTGTTCGAAAAAATATAGGGAAATCATCAAGCAAAACAAGCTGATTGGTTCAATGAGCAGAAAGGCTAATTGTTGGGATAATGCCATTGCAGAAAGTTTTTTCCATACCCTAAAAACGGAACTTGTGCATGTGAATGATTACACAACACGCGCTGAAGCAAGGCAAAGTCTTTTTCAGTATATTGAAGGCTATTACAATCACAGAAGAATGCATTCAGCTATTGACTACAAGACCCCTGTTGCGCTTGAATGTGCTGCGTAAAATCGAAAAAAAATGTGTCCGGTAAAGTGAGGGAAGATCACTGGACACTCCAGCATTGTTTTAGTACGCACCACCACATGATGGCCTTAGCCCTAATGCGCCTTTATGATACTCATGGAGATTCATTAAATATCAATAAATTCTTAAAATTGCTTAAAGATGAAAAGCCTCAATTGATTACGAAGAGGGTCTGTAAATAAGATTGTGTAAATGCGATAGTCAGGGAAAGGTCGTTAAAATTATACGGAGTCTTTGACTATGGCAATGAAAACCAATAAATTAGATCCACAGGTTGTGGAATATTTTCTCAAACATACCAAGACCGCATCTGATATTTTCGGTGATACTGGTTTGTTAAAGGAGTTAAAAAAGGCACTGACGGAGCGTATTCTGGAAGGGGAGCTGACGGACGCGCTGGGTTATGCAAAACACGAAGTGTCTGGCAACAATAGTGGTAATTCCCGCAATGGGCACAGCCAAAAAACGATCAAAACAACAGATGGCGAGATGACCATTGAGGTTCCTCGTGATCGTAACAATGAGTTTGTACCGCAATTGATTCCAAAACATCAAACCCGCTTTGATGATTTGGATGACAAAATTATGAGTCTTTATGCACGGGGTATGACTACCCGTGATATTCAAGATCAGTTGAAAGATTTGTATGGCACAACTATTTGTTCGAGTCTCATTTCTACAGTAACCAACGAAGTGATTGAAGAAGTGAAGGCTTGGCAAAGTCGTCCGTTGGACAAGGTGTATCCGATTGTGTATTTGGACGCTTTAGTGATTAAAGTGCAGCAAGATAAAAAGGTTATCAATAAGGCATTGTATTTGGCTTTAGGAATTAATATCGATGGGCAAAAAGAATTGCTAGGTATTTGGATTAGCCAAAATGAGGGCGCTAAATTCTGGTTGAATGTATTAACGGAGTTAAAAAATCGAGGCCTAGAAGATATCCTGATTTGTTGCGTTGACGGGCTAACGGGCTTTCCTGATGCGATTGGCGCTGTGTATCCTAACACTCAAGTACAGCTTTGCATTGTACACATGGTGCGGAATTCATTGCGCTATGTGGGTTGGAAAAAGAAAAAAGAAGTGGCCGCTGACTTAAAAGCTATTTATTCGGCCAGTACGGTTGAAGAAGCAGAATTGGCGCTGACGAGTTTCTCTGAGAAATGGGATGCTGAATTTCCCTCGATTGCCAAAAGTTGGTTGACTCATTGGGAGCGCATTGTGCCATTTTTTGCTTATCCGGCAGAAATTCGGAGGGTGATTTATACCACTAACGCTATTGAATCACTGAACATGAGTATCCGAAAAGTTATTAAAAATAAACGAGTTTTTCCGTCGGACGATGCCGCTTTAAAACAACTCTATTTAGGGTTAAAAAATATAGCCAAAAAATGGACCATGCCGATTCGAGACTGGGGTGCCGCCATGAATCGTTTTGCCCTTATGTTTGAAGATCGCCTGGCGGATTTTGTATAAAACTTAAAATTCATAAGAGAGGAAATTAATTTGAACGCAATGTAGTTTTTGATAAAATTAAAAAATCAGTTAACACAATGGCTGATTCATAATTCTGACTGACGCGCTTTACACAAACTAATAAACAGTCCCTACGAAGATTGACTGCGATATGAATAGATTAAAAGCGCCTGAAATAGCAGCGATCCTCCCAAATCTTAAGGAAATTCGTAACAGAAAATATGCTCACATAGGTAGCAAAAACGCTACAATCCCCTATTTTTTTACCAATAAGGTGTAGAACTCTCGACTTGATCTGACAGTTGAGATTTATCGGACATATTTTCTGTCCGATAGATCGGATTCTAATTACTCCTCTACCAGTTGCGTGTCGTGATTACTGTGCGCCTTATTCAATTCATCTGGCGACACGCTTGGAATAGTTTTACATAGTTTAACCTCAGTTCTGGATAACTGCGTATAAATTATTCTTTATATTGTTGGTTTTTATTCCTGGTTTGTTTGGTCGCCAAGAATAGGCAATTAGCGCTGCAAGGGTATTGACTAAAAAATTAATCGGACTACGATGACGCGAATGCTCAACATGATACAAGTTTTTCAACTGATCGATAATCGTTTCTACGATGCCACGTTGTTTTAGGAAAAACTTTTCAAATGCAGAAAGCATTTTGTTCTTCATATTTTTACGGACTTTTGTCACAAATTTTAAATCGTGTTTTGCCAAATCGTCCGCAAGATCTTTTCCAAGATACCCTTTATCGCCAGCGCCCAACCCCTTTAAATTAGCCATTAATTTTCTAACAACAGCGCGATCATCCACGTTCCCTTTCGTTAAACAAAAACGGATTAATTCCCCTTGATGATTAATCACAATATGTAGTTTAAAGCCGTAAACCCAGCCCATTGTGCTTTTACTGCGTTTAGCAATGCCTTTGAAAACCTTGTTTCGATAAATTCGTTTATTGTGGCATACGCGTAGTGTAGTTGAGTCAATATAATACAATCCCGTGTGTTTGCCCTTTCTCGAAAGCAAATAGGCGGCGAGCATCATTAGCGCTGCTGATTGGCAGGCGACAAAACGTGTGTAACTCAGCGCCGTAGGAAAATACTTCTTCATGTCTTGTAAAACACATCCACAATAAAAATCCTTAAATGTGCGATAGTGACTCATTTGAAACAACACAATGATGGTGCCAATTTCAGACAAGCTCATTTGCATCGCTCGATCTCGTTTTCTGTCTGGGTTCGGTAGGAAATACTTTGATTGACCTTTCAAATAATCCTTGCAAAAATCATCCATATCACAAAAAATCTCCGTGACCGGTGCCAACATGATTAACTCCTGTTACATTATTTAGCTGTAATTTTGGAGCTAAATTTTAGCGGTTCCGGTCTTTTTTTCAATTATTTCATTCACTTATTCCTTTTCTTATACAGAACTCAGGTTAGTTTATCTAATTCTTTTTCTTGTGCCAAATGCTTTGCATCAAGAAAAGTTTGCATGGGTGTTTTTCCATAACAACGCTCGCCGGAATGGGGCCTGACCTCATTATATGTTTTGATCCACGCATCAACGTCTTGTTGTAATTCTTCTAGGGAACGATATATTTTTTTTCGAAAAGCAACATCATAAAATTCTTGTTTAATCGTTTTATGAAAACGTTCACAAATACCATTGGTCTGCGGAGAACGTGCGCGTGTTTTCGAATGGTCAATGTCTTCAACTGCTAAATAAAGTTGATAGGCGTGGTTCTCAATTTTTCCACAATATTCCGTCCCGCGATCCGTGAGCATACGCAGCAATCGGATACCTTGCTCATTAAACCATGGCAATACACGTTCATTTAATAAATGAGCTGCCGTCATCGCTGTTTTCTCCGTGTATAACTTCGCAAAAGCGATTCTGCTATAGGTATCGACAAAAGTCTGCTCATAAATACGGCCAACGCCCTTCATCGTGCCAACATAATACGTATCCTGAGAACCTAAATAACCTGGGTGTTCTGTTTCAATCTCGCCGTGCGCTTCTTTTTCTCGTTTTGATTTTTCTAATGCTTGTCATTGTTCTTCCGTTAATAACATACCGTCTTGCGCCGATTTCGCTTCAAGCGCTTTTAGTCGCTTCTTAAAAGTCTCTAGATCATTACGTAGCCACACCGAACGAACTCCGCTGCTCGATACGATAATGCCTCGCGCCAGTAATTCATTGGCCGCACGTGCCTGACCTAACGCTGGGTTTTCAATAGCCAAAGCAATTACCGCTTCTTCTACATGTAGCGGCACTCTATTTTTTTCATTCGGTTTCTTCTTACTCATATCATGGAGTGCTTCTTCGCCACCATTTTCATAAAGTGTTTTGAAACGGTAAAAACTGTCGCGTGAATAACCCACGATGCGCGCCATGGAGAGCGAAGCGAAGGCGCGTATTCCGCGGTAGGCTCGGATTTTTTGCCGAGCGTAAGCGACTGCAAAAAATCTTTACGAGCCGTCAAGTCATTTGAGAGCCCGTGCGTAGTCGAGCCGTGAGGTCGCGGAGCGCGGGCGACGAGGACGTCCGCGGCTATTTAAGTTGTCGCGTATTGCGAGTCGATTATTGACAGGGATGGCAATAATCTATCACGAGCATCGCGACACGCTTGTAACCTTACAGGCTTGTGAAACATTTCCC
Organism: Candidiatus Paracoxiella cheracis; assembly: GCF_049348705.1. Classification (GTDB taxonomy): domain Bacteria; phylum Pseudomonadota; class Gammaproteobacteria; order Coxiellales; family Coxiellaceae; genus Paracoxiella; species Paracoxiella cheracis. Next base: position 299,732 of record NZ_CP186485.1, read on the forward strand.
AATTGTTTAGACAGCTCTAGTAAACCTAATTTGGGTTTGATAATCTTTTCGGATACACTGGTCATAATGACACTCCTCGTGTTGGTTGTTTAAGGTTGGTCAATTAAATTTTACTCTAACTGACCAGGAGTGTCAGATCAAGTCTGAAGGTTTACATTTAATGTTTGGTTCAAATGGCTCAAATTCCACCTCATCGCCTTTTTTTGGAGCAATGTTGCTGCTTTGATATACTAAATATTCGTTTTCTTTAAAGTCTCCTAGGTGAGCATAATATCTATCTCCATTTTCATCCGAGATAATAACCCCATTTAATTTTTTTCCTTCGCTTGTATTTTTAAAACGAGATTCCTCTATTATGCCCTTTAATAAGGTCGATTTTGGTTTATTAGTCTTCATGGAGCTTCCCCTTTTCTGGTTTAATAAGTTAAGTATAGATTAGAGAGAAGGGTGTAAATTATCAGATAGGGCTGGGTGCTTTAGTTCAGGGTGGTTGGGGCACTTTTCCGCAGCCTAGATGGCTGGCTTATACCGAAGAGCTAAAAAAAAGCCCCACATCCCCTATACCTTTCGGTGATAACCTACGTGGCACGTAAGCCTTCGGAGAGTGCAGAGCTACTAAGATTATAGCCTCTAAAGCCGGTGTCCTCAATGGGAATAATTTTCTCGGATTTTACCGAAAATTTACCGAAATCTAAGTCCGATAGCCTAAAGCTGCTGATTTAACTGGCGCTCCCTACGGGGTTCGAACCCGTGTTGCCGCCGTGAGAGGGCGATGTCCTAGGCCACTAGACGAAGGGAGCGTGAATGCAATAGTATACAGCATGTGCAAATATCCATGCGAATGGAACGGAAGTCAACAGGTGAAAAATTGATTAAACGGTCATGGCGACGCGTCAAAGAAGTATTTAATAAAAAACAAGACGGTTTAGATACTCCACTCATTATTAGTAAACGCCGTCACAACATCTCGAGTGATGATATCAGTCCCAATGCCTTGAAGGTTTTGCATCGGCTGCAATCCCTCGGTCACGACGCCTATTTAGTGGGTGGCAGTGTGCGTGATTTACTCCTGAGCCGTCGGCCAAAAGATTTTGATGTGGTGACGAATGCTCGCCCTGAGGTTGTCCGTCAGATTTTTCGGAATAGTCGCCTCATCGGTCGTCGATTTCGTTTGGTGCATGTTTATTTTCGAAATGAAATTGTTGAAGTCTCCACTTTTCGGGCCAATGTCGAGGAGTCGCTGAAAGATCAACATCTGAGTGCCACCAAAGGTAAACGCCCAGGCATGTTGTTGCAAGATAATACCTACGGCACGATTGAAGAAGATGCTTGGCGGCGCGATTTCACCATCAATGCGCTTTTTTACAACGTTGCCGATGGCACTGTCGTGGATTACACAGATGGCATGAAAGATTTACATCGCCGTGTTATTCGCATCATTGGAGATCCGACACAACGTTTTCATGAAGATCCGGTTCGTTTGTTACGAGTTATTCGAATGGCGGCAAAACTGAATTTTTCCATCGATGATTATACTGAGGCAGCGTTATTGCGATTGCATAACTTATTGCGTCATGTGCCGCCCTCACGTTTGTTCGTTGAAGTGCAAAAATTGTTTTTTGAAGGGAATGCCTACCCCACTTATCAACTGTTAGCTAAAACGAATTACATGGATGCATTGTTTCCTGACACTATGAGCTATTTTGAAAAATCAAAGAAAGGAAATGTTGAGCATTTAATTGAGTTGGCGATGCGCGCCACCGACAAACGATTTGCCAACCAAAAGTCATTGAACCCTGGTTTTTTATTGGGTGTTTTGTTGTGGCCAGTTGTTCAGGGGCTATTGGATGAGCATCTTAAAAAACACGGGCGATTATTTCAGGCTCTTTATTATGGAATTAATAGAGCGTTAGACCAGGAGAGTGAGGCGTTATTAATTCCGCGTAAATTAACAGGCATGATGCGTTCTATTTGGACGCTGCAATACCATTTAGAACGTCGACGCAGCAAAAGAATTTACCGTATTTTTCAACAGCGTTATTTCCGTGCGGCATTTGACTTTTTGGCGTTACGTGCACAAGCGGGGGAACCATTACAGGAGTTGGTGAATTGGTGGCAAGCTTTTCAAGAAGGTAATAAGAAAGAAAAAGAAAGTCTGATCGAGAGTTTAAGACATGGTTAATGCTTACATTGGCATCGGCTCCAATTTAAGCGAGCCTCTTCAACAGGTCAGAGCAGCAATTGCGTCATTAAAAAAAATCCCAGATTCTCATGTGAGCCGTGTGTCTAGTTTTTATCGCAGCAAACCATTGGGCCAGCCAGATCAGCCTGATTTTATCAATGCGGTTGCTTCTGTGAACACGGCGTTAGATCCTCATGAATTGTTAGATTACCTTCAAGCGATTGAACAGCAACAAGGGCGGCTACGTGATGGCGTTCGCTGGGGCCCTCGAACGATTGATCTCGATATGCTGCTTTTTGGAGATATAGCCCTTAGGACAGACGATTTACAGATCCCGCACCCGGGGTTGGTAGAGCGTGAGTTTGTGCTCTATCCGTTGGCAGAGATAGCGCCAGATCTAGTTCTGCCAGATGGCACTACCGTTCGCACGTTACGCGCGAGGTGCTCGTCTCGAGGGATAATGGTAGAATTGTAATACAAGGTTGAAAACGATGACTCGAATTGCAGTATACCCAGGCACTTTTGATCCTATAACCAATGGGCATGTGGATATCATTAAGCGTGCTACCAGACTTTTTGATAAGGTCATTGTGGCCGTTGCGCCAACGAGCCGCAAGCAACCGTTTTTTAGTTTAGATGAGCGAATGAAGTTGGTTGCTGAAGTTCTGGCGCAGTTTGATAATGTGAGTGTGTTGAAGTTACAAGGGTTGCTAGTCGATTTTGCAAAACATCACGATGCGCAAGTGATTTTGCGCGGGTTGCGAGCCGTTTCCGATTTCGATTATGAGTTTCAGTTGGCGCATATGAATCATCGTATGGCGAGCGACATTGAAACCGTATTCCTGCCGGGATCCGAAGGCAGTAGTTATATTTCAGGGACTTTGGTGCGAGAAATTATCAATTTGGGTGGTGACGTGTCTGTATTTGTGCCGTCGATAGTTGCAAAGCATCTAGAAGATAAACTCAAAAAGAAATAGTCATGGCGTTAAAAATTACTGACGAGTGCATCAATTGTGATGTTTGTGAGCCCGAATGTCCCAACGATGCGATTTATCAAGGTGAAGACATCTATGAAATCGATACTGACCGTTGCACGGAGTGCGTCGGTCATTTCGATGAGCCACAGTGTCGCCAGGTTTGCCCTGTTGATTGCATACCGTTGGCTTTTTACGAGTCAAAAGATGACTTGATGAAAAAGTACGAGCTTTTGCAAACAGAAAAATTGAAAAAATAAAGTTTTATTTAGGAATTTTCTTTTCTTTAAATTCGATGTGCATGCCGCGTTTTTTGGTTTCTGGATTCCAAGCGCGCGGATCGAATTTACGAATCGTTATTTTATCAGTCGTGTTGCGTTTGTTTTTGTAGGTTGTGTAGAAAGTACCCGTTGGGTTACCTTCTTCCGTTTTGCCGGTTGATAAAAGCATTATTTTTTCGCGTGGACTGACAGCCATGATCTAACCCTTATTTACCTGTTTTTTCGCGAGTGCGAATTTTTTCAAGGACAGTTTCGATGCCGAGCTTATCGATAATGCGCATTCCTTTTGACGATACCGTCAGCGTGACGAAGCGCTTTTCGCTTTGGAGCCAAAAACGGCGTTTCTGCAGGTTAGGCAGAAAGCGACGTCTGGTTTTGTTTTTAGCATGGGAAACGTTGTTGCCTGATTGAGGCCGTTTTCCCGTTACTTGGCATACTTGAGACATTATGTTCTTCCCCGGTTTGAGCCGTAAGGTCCGATTTTATACCAGAATGAGATGCATTAGGCAATAAGGAATTGAAATCTTTAAGCCTCCAGTTAGCGTCATTTTACCTCTCATCACTTACAGCCACCCTAATGAGGCTAATGAAAGCGCTTCACCATCACCTATGATAAAGTGATCTAACAGCCGCACCTCAATGAGATCCAGGGCTTTTATGAGTGCTTTTGTAACCTCGCGGTCTCCTTGGCTGGGTTTTGTGAGACCAGAGGGATGATTGTGGGCGACAATGAGGGCTCCTGCGTTGTAGACGAGGGCTCGTTTAACGACTTCACGTGGATGGACCATGGCTCGATGGATGGATCCATAGAAGATCTTTTCGAAACGAATCACTCGATGCTGACTATCTAGAAACAGCGCAGCAAAGACCTCCCGATCGCAATCTTGAAGGCGGCCCTTTAGAAAATCTGCCACATGCTGGGGGTGGGTGATGCCGGACTTTTGCTTCAGGGGCTCTTCCAGAATTCGCCGGTGCAACTCCATCGCTGCTTGCAACTGGCAATACTTTGCAGAACCCAGGCCTCGGTGCTGGCTGAGTTGCTCATAACTCGAGGTGAAGATGGCCCGTAAATTTCCATGGCAATTAATGAGTTGACGTGCCATCTCTATCGCGCTACGCCCTCGAGTGCCCTTACTTAATAGAATGGCAAGCAGTTCTGCATCCGACAAAGATTCGGCGCCGAATGTGATCAGCTTTTCACGAGGGCGTTCTTGTATGGGCCATTGGGTGATAGTCATTAAGATAATGTATTTTTTATCACGAAAGAGATCAATACAGTGTTGTGTTATGATACTGTGAAGTTGACAAAGGTATTGAGGCTTTTTAGAATTGTCCGAATTTTAGCGGTATAGCCTGCTGGCAGAGTTTTATGGCGAATAAGAAAATCGAATATCGACTTAGGGATGTATTTCGTGAGGCAAGCAGTATGGCCCATGCCATTCGTTGGCAATACCTACTATTCTTAGGCATTTTATTTCTCTTAATTTATTTTGTTTCGCAACTAACCGCGTCAGTATTGGGCAAACCCTCTACGCCAAGACAAGCCTACTTACTTTCTTGGGTGTTGATGCCAGTTGTTATTCAATTGTTGGCGGCGTTGTATATTTCAGCGGTTAGTTACACGGCTGCCTTTAAAAAATTTATGATGGGTAAAGCCCATTCACAGAATTATTTTGATTATTTTACAAAGCTTTTTGCTGTGTCGGTCATTGTTTTCTATATTACGCATTGTTTGGATGTAATTATTTTTTATCCGGGAATTGCAAAGCAGTTGTTGGGTTATCGTAATCATGTTTATGAAGTTTTGATCTTGTTAAGTTTTGTACTTTATTTGTTATTGAATACTTTTTTAATGTTTTCCTTTTTACACGTATTGTTTGGCGAACATGGTGTTAGAAGTTCTTTAACGGCGTCATATCGGCAAATAAAACCCCATTATTATAAAATATTTGTACTTATGTTGGCATTTTTATTTGGGATTTCTGTCCCTTATGCGTTAGTTCGTTTGGGCTTTAAATACTTGAATATGTCAAATTTACAGACATCCGAGATAGTTCATGGGATTGGTTTTTGTGCCATTGGTATCGGTTTGCTGGTGTGGTTGTCACCGATATTAGTGTCAGCCTTCTTAATCAGTTACAAAAAGCTTGGAATGAATGCCAGCGGATAGAAGTAATTTCTATTTAAGCAAAATGCTGTTTACAATAATCGTGTGCAAACTTTTTGAATTCTATGCCAAGCGGTGAGAGTAATCGTTTGTGATGATGAATAAGATGAACGCGAGACTGGATCGGAAATCCTTCAACGTCTAAAATGGCATAATATTTTTTATTCAGTTCAGGGGCGAGTGCATTGTCTGAAACCATAGCAAGCCCGAGCCCTGCTTCTACTGCGTATTTCATAGAATCAATGTTATCAACATAAATAAGCTTGGTAGTGCCTCATTTTTGTTGATGTGATATATTTTGCTATTTCAGAAAATCATTAGGATAAGGATTGCATGAATGGCAAGAATCAATGTTGCTTGCTCCTGCTGCTGTTTACATGAGGTTGTAAAATTTGGCGTCAGCAGTACAGGAAAGCAAAGGTTTCAATCGATGCGCGCCATGGAGAGCGAAGCGAAGGCGCGTATTCCGCGGTAGGCTCGGATTTTTTGCCGAGCGTAAGCGACTGCAAAAAATCTTTACGAGCCGTCAAGTCATTTGAGAGCCCGTGCGTAGTCGAGCCGTGAGGTCGCGGAGCGCGGGCGACGAGGACGTCCGCGGCTATTTAAGTTGTCGCGTATTGCGAGTCGATTATTGACAGGGATGGCAATAATCTATCACGAGCATCGCGACACGCTTGGTAAAAATAATGCTTGTGAGAAAAATACATTTCTTCTAGATTACACACATAATGCTCGTGCCCCTGGTGTTAAAGATAAAATAGTTGATATGGCAATGAATGGTAGTGGCGTCAGAGATACTGCAGGCGTTTTACGTATTAGCATTAACACTGTTATTGGTGAATTAAAAAAAAGGGTGAAGGTTTGGAGAGCGTCAATACACGACTTTTAAAGGAAAAAGAATCACTTGGTGCGTCTGTTACTGTTAATGTTGTACAAGTTGAAGAAGCGGAGCTGGATGAAATGTGGAGTTTTGTTCGAAATAAACAGAATCAACGTTGGCTTTGGCATGCGATTGATCACCATACACATGAGGTGTTAGCTTATCATTTTGGTCCAAGAAAAGATTCAGCATTTAAAGCACTGAAAGAAAAACTGAGCTCATTTGATATCAACTTTTACTATACAGATGATTGGGGTGCTTATGAAAGACACCTGCCTCAATCAAAACATTTGGTGGGAAAGCAAAATACCCAAGCGATTGAACGAAAGCATCTCACGTTGCGCACACGAATAAAGCGATTAGCGAGAAAGACGATTTGCTTTTCTAAACTGGATAAATTGCACGACATTGTCATCGGATTATTTATCAATAGGCACGAGTTTGGGAGGGTTATTTAGATGCCATCAACAAAAATGAGGCACCACCAATAAGCTTAGATTCTTTGTTGATCACTTTATCCTCTAGTATTTTTTGAGAGTTCGATCGGTGCTTGCCGATGATAAAGATTTCTTTGCTGATTTTTGATAAAGGTATTTCCTTTTTATTGATAAAGGGATGGTTAATCGGTGCAATTAAATACAAATTATAAATAAATAACACCTCGGAATATAGCGATGATTTTTTGGGCGGACATTCTGTCAGTGAAAAATCAATGGCGTCATTTTCTAAGAGATTTAGCTGCTTTTGTGTAACTTGACTCTTTAATTACCGTTGCAAAAACTTCTAATTGTTTTAAGGTAATATGAATAGTCATGGTGGGCTCTTCCCTAAGTGAAGCTCATTTTCAGTATAGCATACCCCTTGAGGCTTACTTCGATACGGGTTACATTGCCTTTTTGATGGAGGACAGTTGAGATGCATCCAGTAAAGTTAAAAATATTAGATTCACGAATAGGAAAAGAATTTCCATTACCGAATTATGCAACCGATGGGTCAGCCGGTATGGATTTAAGAGCTTGTTTAGATGAGCCTTTGGCACTGCAACCGGGTGAAACAAAATTAATCAACACAGGCATGGCAATGCATTTAGCGGATCCCACTATGGCTGCTACGATATTGCCGCGCTCAGGCCTTGGCCATAAACATGGTATTGTGCTTGGCAATTTAGTGGGTCTCATCGATTCTGACTATCAAGGACCCTTGATGGTGTCTTGTTGGAACCGCAGTAGCGAAGTTTATACGATTCAACCGGGGGAGCGCATTGCCCAGCTAGTTATCGTCCCGGTGTTGCGCGCAAACTTTGAAATCGTTAATGAGTTTAACCAATCCGAGCGAGGTGAAGGTGGATTCGGCAGTTCTGGGCGACACTGAGTCGTCTCTTTTTCGAACGTATGACATCCGTGGGCCTGCGGGTGAGGGTGGTTTAACGCCAAAGCTCGCTTATGCTATTGGCCGGGCTGTTGGCAGTGAAGCGCGTGAGCTTGACCAAACAGAAATTATTGTGGGTCGCGATGGTCGGCTGTCTGGGCCCGAGCTGACGGACGCCTTAATCGATGGATTGCATGATACAGGTTTGGATGTTGTTTTCATCGGTATGGTACCAACGCCACTGCTTTATTTTGCCACCAATCGCTTAACGAGTCGCTCGGGTGTGATGGTTACTGCGAGCCATAATCCCGCTGCTCATAATGGTTTTAAGATCGTGTTAAATGGTAAAACCTTAACGACCGATGGCATTGAAGCAATTAAGCAGCGCATTTACGAACAACGCTTTCAACAGGGCAAGGGTGGATTAAAAGAAGTCGATATCATTGATGATTATATGGATTATGTCACGACGCATATTAAATTAGCGCGTCCTTTAAAAGTGGTTGTTGATTGTGGTAATGGTGTTGCTGGAAATATTGTGCCTGAGCTTTACCGTCGGATGGGTTGTGAGGTGATCGAATTATACTGCGAAGTCGATGGCCGTTTTCCCAATCATCATCCTGATCCCACCATTCCTGAAAATTTAGTCGACATTATTAAAAAAGTGACATCGACAAAGGCTGATATTGGCCTTGCATTTGATGGTGATGCCGATCGTTTAGGCGTTATTACAAATAAAGGTGAAATCATCTGGCCAGATCGCCAAATGATGTTATTTTCAGTCGATTTGTTATCGCGTTTGCCGGGCTCAGATATTATTTTTGATGTGAAGTGTTCGCGCAACTTACCCAAGATCATTCGTGAACATGGCGGCAATCCCGTTATGTGGCGCACAGGACATTCGGTTATAAAGGCAAAGCTATTCGAAATGGATGCACCATTGGCTGGTGAAATGAGCGGGCACATCTTTTTTAGAGATGAGTGGTTTGGTTTTGACGATGGTATTTATGTGGGGGCGCGATTGCTGCGTATTTTATCGAATGATTCTCGCACCATTAGCGAAATTTTTACTGCTCTGCCCAATAGTGTTAACACGCCGGAATTAAAATTACCAATGGCAGAAGAAAGCAAAAAAGCTTTTATGCAGCGCTTGTCAAAAGAGGGTGATTTTGGTGATGCGCAAATCAATACGATCGATGGCATGCGAGTGGAATTTAAAGACGGTTGGGGTTTGATTCGACCGTCAAACACATCGCCTTATTTAATTTTACGTTTTGAGTCTGACACCGAAGCGGGTTTAGAACGAATTAAAAATCTATTTCGTGAGCAGTTGTTAAAATTGGATGGTTCGTTGGAGTTGCCTTTTTAGGTGGTATTATTCACCCGAACCCATTAAGTTTTACATTTGTAAAACCCAGGCTCGTGTTATATAATTGTATAATATGAGGTGATACTATGACTCGTCTTATAATACGAAAATCTGGGGGCGCAAATATTGTAAGCATCCCTAAAGCGGTCCTTAAGGCGCTGGGCTTACATGCTGATTCTGCATTGGACCTTTCATTAGAAAGCAACAGGATTGTGTTGACGCCTGTTAGTGAGAAAATGACCCTAGATGATCTTCTTGCGGGAAGTCCTAAAAAGTGGCTAGCGATCAACAAAGAGGATCGTGAGTGGCTTGATGAGAAGCCGACCGGAAAGGAAGAATTTTAGTGGCAGCTTATGTCCCTGATAAGGGTGATATCATCTGGCTAAACTTTGATCCTAGTCGCGGCAAAGAAATGATGAAGCGCAGGCCCGCATTTGTTGTTTCTCGAAAATCGTTTAATAAGCATCTCGGAATAGCAGTTGTTGCGCCGATTACGAGTACGATACGAGGCATTAAGCTTGAAGTTGTTTTACCGGATAGTTTAATGACATCTGGTTCAGTTTTGGTGTATCAATTAAAATCACTCGATATTTTACAAAGGCAAGCTAAATTCATTGAAAAAGCACCGAAGCAAATTACTGATGAAGTAACCGCGTTAGTTGAAATTATTGTTAGATAGCGAGACTGCATGTCCGCACAAAAAAGCAATTAAAACTCACTGCCCCCATTTAACGGGATCTTTATTCCAAGCAAGCACTTGTGACTTTTCTTTATCGGAGATGTAGCCTTCTTTGGCGGCGACATCAATTAAAGTAGAAAAATCGGATAAAGTTTTTAAATGGATGTCAGCATCAGCAAAAGCATCATGGGCTTTTTTTAATTGATAGGTAAATATAGCAACGCAATCGTTGACGAGTGCACCGGCTTCCCGTAAAGCAATGCCGGCTTTTACCGAACTTCCACCGGTGCTGATTAAATCCTCAATCACCAGCGCTGTTTGTCCGGCTTCAATCTTGCCTTCAATTTGATTTTGTTTGCCGTGTGCTTTGCCTTTGTCGCGTACATAAACCATAGGCTTATTCAAACGGTCTGCAATCCAAGCGGCATGGGGGATGCCGGCGGTGGCAGTTCCTGCAACCACGTCAAAAGAAAGATGGTTGTCCTCGATGAGTTTTAAAAAGGCATCGATGACGATTTTTCGTTTCTCAGGATAGGATATAATCAAGCGGTTATCGCAATAAATGGGTGAGAGTATACCCGATGTATAGCGATAAGGCTGGCTTGGGTTTAGGGTAACCGCCTTGATCTCGAGCAGTAATTTTGCTATCTCTGTGCCTTGATTCATGGGATTCAAGCATAACTGATCTTGCCGGGTGATAAAAGGCTATGTTTTCTGATTTGAAAAATATTAAACACATTGCCGTGTTGCGTTTGTCAGCGCTGGGCGATGTCGTCTTAATGGTGCCTGTGGTGCGTGCGATTCAGCGCCGTTATCCCGATGCGAAAATCAGTTGGATTATCGATCGCAGCGCTTATTCGATAGTGGACGGCTTGAAGGGTGTGGATTTTATTGTGATCGATAAACCGAATTCAATAAGCGATTATTGGCGGCTCAAACAGCAATTGAAAAAATATCGCTTTGATGTGTTGTTAGCAGCGCAAGCTAGTTTGCGTGCCAATTTAATTTATCCGTTGATTAAGGCGCCGATTAAAATTGGTTTCGACAAAGTCCGTTCGCGTGATGGACACAGTTTTTTTATTAATCGTCGTATTGATTTTCAAGAAGAGCATTTATTAGATGGTTTTATGCGTTTTGCAAGAGCGCTAGGTGTGGATGATTTGTCGTTGCAATGGGATTTGCCTATTGAGTCGGCGGATTGGGATTGGGCGAAACAACAATTATCGTTAAAAAAAGGTCCTTGGATAGCAATAAACCCGGCCGCGAGTAAAAAAGAACGCCTTTGGTTAGTTGATCGTTATGCAGCAGTGATTGATGAGGCTTCAAAACGCTGGGGCGTGAATGTTGTATTAACGGGTGGTCTGAGCAAGGAAGAAAAAAGATTAACACAACAAATTGTTGAAAAAAGCAAAACGGATTGTCTGAATCTCGTCGGAAAAAGTTCAATGAAACAATTAGCCGCCTTGTTGGGTTCTGTGAATGCGCTTGTTTCTCCTGATACAGGTCCCGTACACATCGCAACGGCTTTGGGGACTCCTGTTGTTGGTTTATATGCTGTTGCACCGCCAAAATTGTCAGGCCCTTATTTGTCGCCTGAGCTTGTGATAAATAAATATCCTGCTGCGGTTAAGCAAATTTTACAGCAAGACCCAAATAAAATAACATGGGCAACGCGTGTGCATGATCCAAAAGCGATGGCGTTGATCACTGTTGACGAGGTTATTGAAAAATTATCACTTGTTTTAGAGCGCCTTTAGAAATCTATAGCTAATTAAATAGCCTTCAATTGCGATACGTAAGCAATTGAAATCGATTTTAGAAGCGCTCTTTAGACAACAATCAGGAAAAAAAGAATGCGAGTAATATCAGCTAATTTGAATGGAATACGTGCAGCAGCCCGCAAAGGATTTTTTGAGTGGCTGAAAAGGCAGCGCGCCGATGTGGTGTGTTTGCAAGAAACCAAGGCGCATATGAGTGTGCTGGATGGTGAAGAATTTCGGCCTAAGGGTTATCACTGTTATTATTTTGATGCGGTTAAAAAAGGCTATAGCGGTGTTGGTATTTTTTGCCGTTGTGAGCCAGATAAGATCAGTACAGGATTGGGCTGGTCCGCCGCCGACGATGAGGGTCGTTATATCCAAGCAGATTTTGGGGAATTAAGCGTGGCGTCGTTGTATATGCCGTCGGGCACGAGTGGGCCGGAGCGACAAGACGTTAAGTTTGATTTTCTGGATCGATATATGAAAATTTTAAAAAAAATCCATAAATCTGGACGTTCTTTTATTATCTGTGGCGATTGGAATATCGTCCATAAAGAAATTGATATTAAAAATTTTAAGAGCAATCAGAAGCATTCAGGATGTTTGCCTGAGGAGCGTGAATGGATTGATGATGTGTTTACTAAAGTTGGATTTGTCGATGCGTTTCGTGTGCTGAACCAAAAGCCGGATCAATATACGTGGTGGTCTAATCGCGGGCGAGCGTACGAAAAAAATGTCGGTTGGCGCATTGATTATCAAATCATCACGCCAAATTTAAAAAATAAAGTCGAGAAAGTTAGCATTTATAAAACAACACGGTTTTCGGATCACGCGCCGTTGATTATCGACTATGATTATAAGTTGTAAAAATTGCCTCAACCCTCGCGGAGCGCTTCTTTTTGTTTGGCAATGATTTTTTGAATGCCTTTTTTAGCCAAGTCGATCAGCGCATTTAGCTCTGTATGGTGAAAAGCATCGCCCTCGGCAGTGCCTTGAATTTCAATGAATGCGTCAGAATCGGTCATGACGATGTTCATATCGGTGTGTGCTTTGGAATCTTCTTCGTAATCTAAGTCCAAGATGGGTGTGCCGTTATAAATGCCAACAGAAACAGCGCCGACAAAATGTTTTAATGGATCCGTTTTTAGTAGGCCTTTTCGTTGCAAGTGGCGCAATGCGTCTATCATGGCAACGCAACTTCCACTTATTGCCGCTGTGCGTGTACCGCCATCCGCTTGAATCACATCACAATCAATCGTGATTGTATATTGCCCCAGTGCGGTTAAATCGATAGCCGCGCGCAATGAGCGTCCGATGAGGCGTTGGATTTCTACCGTGCGGCCGCCTTGTTTGCCACGCGCAGCTTCGCGATCCATGCGGTCATGTGTGGAGCGAGGTAACATGCCGTATTCGGCTGTTAACCAACCTTGTTCTGTTTCCCGCAAAAACCGTGGGACACCTTCCACAATACTGGCATTACAAATAACTTTGGTATGACCGAAACTCACAAGCACCGATCCCTCTGCATGTTGAGTGAAATGACGTTGGAAAGTAATGGGCCGTAGTTCATCGGCAGCACGTTTGCTGAGTCGCATAATTTACCTCTTTTGTTTGCGTAGGGATCTTTCGCAGCCAGGTGGAATGATAATCGTTGGTTTTTTCTTGGAATCTTTTTCTCCCTTGATCGCTAAGTAGTAGATAATAGCAATGCCTGCACTTACTATTCCCATCCCTATAAAAGGTGCTAATGTGTCAATCATTCGTTCTTTACTCCGAATTTCTTAATCCTATATACCAGAGAACTATTCCTAACCCTACAAGTGCACTAAGAGCAAAAATTTTATGATGAGGATTTAGAAATATGCCCGTCAGGCTTCCAATGATGAAAGCTATCGCTAATTTTCTAAGATCGCTTTTCAGTCCAGCAACATCGATCTTTTTGAACATAACTATACCAGTTTTTTGCAGTTGAAATAACCGTGATTATGGAATGATTCACCTTCTATTTGTATATGTTATTATGTCTAACAAATTATAGAAAACAATACGGGGCCTAGTATTAATGATTGCGAGTATGACTGCCTTTGCACGAAAGAGCCAAGAAGCAAATTGGGGGGCGATTACGTGGGAAATACGTACGGTAAACCATCGTTATCTGGAAATATCAATTCGAATGCCGGAATCTTTGCGCAACTATGAAAAATTGGTTCGTGAGCAAATACAAAAATCTATTAGCCGCGGTAAAGTAGAGGCGACTTTAAAATTCCAGCCGGGTCAAGATGTGCCATTTAATATTACAGTGAATCAGTCGTTAGCACAGCAGTTAGCAGATGCGGCACAATCGGTGAATGGATTATTCCCAAACGCTCAAGTTAATATGGTTGAACTTTTAGCATGGCCTGGTATTTTGCAGACAAAAGACACGAATTTGGATGCTGCCGGTGAGGGTACGTTGGAATTGCTTCAGCAAACCCTGTCAGATTTAGTCGCTGCACGTCAGCGAGAAGGGGATGGCGTGAAAAAATTTATTGTAGAGCGTCTTCAGAATATTCAACAAGGTATTGAAGTTATTAAAAAACGTATGCCAACTGTCGTGAAAACGGGTCAAACAAAAATGAAGGCGCGCTTTGAAGAATTATCCGTTAACCTGGATAAAGAACGATTCGAACAGGAAATGGTTTGGTTGGCGCAAAAGGTTGATATCGCAGAAGAGTTGCAACGATTAGAAGCTCATGTTATTGAAGTGCAGCGCGTGTTGAAAGCAGGTGATGTGGTCGGGCGTCGTTTGGATTTTTTAATGCAAGAGTTGAACCGAGAGGCGAATACGATTAGCAGTAAATCGGTTGATTCGGAGGTCACTCAGGCTGCTATCGAGCTTCGCGTGCAAATTGAACAAATGAGAGAACAGGTACAGAACATTGAGTAAACTAGGCAACCTCTTTATCGTGGCGGCACCCTCGGGTACCGGTAAAACCACCTTGGTGAACGCGCTCATGGAGAAAGTCGATGATCTAAAAATATCGATTTCATACACTACGCGCTCGCCGCGTCCCGGGGATCAGGAGGGTATCGATTATTTTTTCATCGATGAATCGAAATTCAAGCAAATGGAGAAAGAAGATGCCTTTCTTGAGCACGCTGAAGTCTATGGTTATCATTACGGGACGGGTAAGGAGTGGGTTACCCAACAATTGAATGCGGGGATTGATGTCTTGCTTGAGATTGATTGGCAGGGCGCCCAGCAGATTCGGCGATTGTTTCCTCCGGCGTTATCGATACTCATTTTGCCGCCCTCAATAAAGGCGTTGCATGAGCGCTTGCTCAAGCGCCAGCAGGATGATCCTGCCGTTGTAGAGGAGCGGCTTGCGATGGCCAAGGCTGAGCTTGAGCACTATAAAGAGTTCAATTACCTGGTTGTAAATGATGATTTTAATCAAGCATTGGGTGAGCTGATGTGTATTGTTTGTGCTGAGCGCCTTCAGTTGGATGTTCAGCAGCAAGTATTAGCTGACTTGCTAGAAGAATTGCTGCAAAAGCAGTAGAATAATTAGTAGGGCACCTCAGGAACAAGCTTCCCGAGGTGCCTTAAAGTTTTGAAAAATAGTATAAGAGAGTAAGAGGGTTATCATTATGGCACGTGTTACTGTTGAGGATTGTTTGGATCATGTCGAGAATCGTTTTGAGCTAGTAATTAAGGCTTCTCAGCGGGCGCATGCCCTCGAGTTGGGCGCTGCCGATCCGATGGTGCCCAGAGAGAATGACAAACCAACCGTAATTGCCTTGCGAGAAATCGCTGCTGGATACGATGTTGAATCTTCAAAGGCTGACGCCGCAGATGAAGTAGAAGAAGCTGCTGCGAAAGAAGTGTTATCAGCAACTGATGAGACGACACCTTCGGCAGAAGACACACAAGTATAAATTTCAATACTTGTGTGTTTCCCACACGCTGTCTCTAACCCTCCTGTGTAGATACGGGGGTAAACATTGCGTCTCTTTAAAAGACTGCGACGAAAGTTAGATTATCTTGATGAAGACAAGGTCGAACAAATTCATCAAGCCTATTTGCTCGCCTTAGATGCGCATCGAGGACAAAAGCGCCGAACAGGTGAACCTTACATTAGCCATCCAGTTTCTGTTGCTTGTATTTTAGCGGACATGAAGATGGATTATCAGACTATCATGGCTGCCCTTTTGCATGATGTCATCGAAGATACGCCTGTTGAGAAAGAGACGATTAAAGAAAAATTTGGCGAACAGGTTGCTAATTTAGTCGACGGTGTCAGTAAGTTAACGCAAATTGAATTTGTAAGTCGTGCTGAAGCCCAAGCGGAAAATTTTCGTAAAATGGTCTTGGCCATGGCGCATGACATCCGGATTATTTTAGTAAAATTAGCGGATCGTCTACATAACATGCGCACTTTGGGTTCATTGCATTCGCTTAAACGTCGACGTATTGCGCGAGAAACATTAGACATTTTTGCACCGATCGCAAAGCGTTTAGGTATGCGTGATTTTTCTGTGGAGCTAGAGGAGCTAGGTTTCGCCGCTTTATATCCTGTGCGGCACAAAATATTAAAAGAATCTGTGCGACGGGCGCGGGGTAATCGCAAAAAAATCCTTGCATTAATCGAAAAAACCTTACATGAAGGCTTAAGTCAAAGCAATTTACCTTCATATGTTATTACCGGTCGTGAAAAGCATCTTTTTAGTATTTATCGCAAAATGAAAAACAAACGAATACCGTTCAATGAAATCATGGATGTGTATGCATTTCGTATCATCGTTGATGATGTTGACACGTGTTATCGTGTGCTTGGGGTTGTGCACAGTTTATTTAAACCGGTACCCGAGCGATTCAAAGATTATATCGCTATTCCAAAAGCCAATGGCTATCAGTCATTACATACCACTTTATTTGGGCCCTATGGGTTGCCGATTGAAGTACAGATTCGCACAACAGAAATGGATCGCATGGCTACAAGCGGTATTGCTGCGCACTGGCTTTATAAAAGTGGTGAGGATCAAACAGCGGATAGAACACAAATTCGTGCCCAGGAGTGGGTAAAGAATTTATTAGAATTGCAGCAACAAACCGGTAATCCATTGGAATTTATTGAAAGTGTTAAAATAGATTTATTTCCAGACGAGGTTTATGTGTTCACGCCGCGGGGCGACATTATGGAGTTGCCCGCAGGCGCCACAGCGGTTGATTTCGCTTACACAGTTCACACTGACATTGGTAACAGTTGTGTCGCTGTAAAAATCGATCGACAAATAGCACCGTTATCCTCACCGCTTGCCAATGGTCAAACGGTAGAAATGATTACCTCAACGAGTGGTCGCCCTAATCCGGCATGGTTAGATTTTGTGGTGACCAGTAAAGCACGCAGTAGTATTCGGCATTTTCTAAAGACACAGCGACGCACGGAATCCATCGCATTGGGCAAACAGTTATTGAAAAAAGCACTCGCCACTTATTCTTTTTCATTAAAAAGGTTACCCCAACCTATCATCGATTTTGTATTAAAAGAAACAGAGCTCAAAACATTCGATGATTTATTAGAAGAGATTGGATTGGGTAATCGCGTGGCGACGTTAGTTGCCCAACGTATGGCCGCTGTGGCACAAGAGACACCGGCAGAGGAAACAGAGGCACAGCCGGCGAGTGAGGTGCCATTGATGATTAAAGGCACAGAAGGTATGGTGATTAATTTTGCGACGTGCTGTTATCCGATTCCGGGTGACCCGATTGTTGGTGTCATCGATGCAGGTAAGGGTATATTGGTGCATGTTGAAGGTTGTCGACGAATCACTAAGTTGCGTCGTTATCCGGATCGCTGCTTGCCTTTACGTTGGTCCGAACAAGCATCCGGAGAATTTCCTGTTTTGATCAAAGTCCAAGTATTGAATGAGCGTGGAGTGTTAGCCATCTTGGCATTGGCGGTTTCGGATGCCGATGCCAATATCGAAGACATCGATGTTGAAGAACGTGAAGGCGTACACTATATAGTGACATTTAAATTAATGGTGCGCCATCGTGCCCATTTAGCGCAAGTGCTGCGACGCCTGCGTCAAGTGAAACAAGTGGTTAAAATTATGCGTCGCGTATAATGTATTGCATGAAGCGCGAATGTAATCAAAGTGGAGAAATAATATGAAACAAGTTGTTGGTACAGATAAAGCGCCTCGTGCAGTAGGCACCTATTCTCAAGCAATTAAATCAGGAAATACTGTTTATCTCTCAGGACAAGTGCCGTTGGTGCCTGAAACGATGGAGTTAATTGCTGGGGATTTTAAAGCGAATGTTCGTCAGGTCTTTGAAAATTTATCAGCCGTTACAAAGGCAGCGGGTGGAAGTTTAACTCATGTTGTAAAACTCACGATTTATGTTACCGACATGGATAACTTTTCTGAAGTGAACGAGGTGATGGCGGAGTATTGTCAAGAGCCTTATCCTGCACGCGCGGTGGTCGCGGTAAAGCAATTGCCCTTGAATGCGCCTGTGGAAATTGAAGCTGTGATGGTATTGGGGGAATAGGTTTTCAGGAGGTGTCAGGTGGCACAATATGGAAAATTACGCAGAAAGATCCTTAGCGAGTCTTACGATTAACTCCCTAAAAGGTGTCGGGCCGCGAGTGGCAGAGCATTTATCTCGTCTGAATATTCACAAGGTCCAAGATTTATTATTTCATTTGCCGTTGCGTTATCAAGATCGAACACGGATTTCATCGATTGCTTCCTTGAAAGCGGGTGATCAAGTGTTAATTGAAGGCACCATACAGCTTGGTAGTGTTGTTTTTCGTGGGCGCCGTAATTTAATTTGTCGTGTCATAGACGCTACTGGCACTATAATTTTGCGTTTTTTTCATTTTAATGCAACTCAGCTACAACGTTTATCGACGCCGGGATTACAAATACGCTGTTTTGGTGAGGTTCGTCAGAATTATAATGGCGGGTTAGAAATGGTCCATCCCGAATATCGGATTGTGAATGAAGGAGAACCGCAGATACTCGAGGACAGGCTCACGCCAATTTATCCAACAACGAAAGGATTACAACAAGCGACCTTGCGGAAATTAACGGCTCAAGCATTAGATTTATTGCAACAAGAAGCAGATAATATCGAATTATTGCCAGAAGATTTATTGCGTCAATTTCAATTACCTCAGTTGCAGGAAGCTTTAATCTATGTCCATAGGCCGCCTCCAAAAGCGCCCACGGATTTATTGCAGAATGGCCAACACCCTACACAACAACGCTTAGCACTTGAGGAATTAATTGCGCATCAGTTGGGATTGCAGCGTTTACGCAACCAGATAAAACAGCACAAGGCGCCTGTTTTATGTGGACAACCCAATAATGATCTACAAACGTCTTTGAAAAAACTATTGCCATTTCAATTAACGGCCGCGCAACAACGCGTTATTCATGAGATTAATGAAGATATTGTGAATGGAACACCTATGCTGCGGTTGGTTCAAGGTGATGTGGGTTCGGGAAAAACAATTGTCGCTATCATGTCTGTGCTGCGTGCTGTGGAAAATGGGTATCAAGCCGCAGTCATGGCGCCAACAGAAATTTTAGCCGAACAGCATTTAAGATCATTCGATACGTGGTTGGCTCCGTTCGGGATTAAAATAGGCTGGCTGTCAGGGAGTCTAACCCATCGTGAGCGCAACGAGGCACTGAAAAAAATTCGGGTTGGTGAGTATCAGGTGGTGATTGGAACGCA